>DAONEV010000386.1:0-3831 GCA_035403265.1 Thermoanaerobaculaceae bacterium
GTGGACGCCCTCGAGGCCCTCGTACGCGCCCGCGAGGCGACACCGTGAAGCGGTCAGCCGACGCCGTCCTCGTCCTTGCGCTGCTCACGGCCGCCGCGGCCAGCCTGCTCACCGGCGGTGCGGCGCTGTCGCCTCGCCAGGTCGCCGGGGCCTTGATCGGGACCGCGTCGCCCGAGGTCGAGGCCGTGGTGGTCTCGTTGCGCCTGCCCCGCCTCGCCCTCGCGCTCCTGGTTGGAGGCGCCCTGGCGCTCGCCGGCACGGCGCTTCAGTCGCTGCTCGCCAACCCTCTCGCCGACCCGTTTCTGCTCGGCATCTCCGGGGGTGGTGCGGCGGCGGCGACCCTGGCCGTCGTGGCCCTGCCGGCGGCGGCACTTGGCGCGGTGCCCCTCGCCGCCGTGGCCGGCGCCACCGCGGCGACTACCCTGGTGTGGTGGATGGCCCGCGGTCCCCTGGGCACCTCGTCGACCCGGCTGATCCTGGCCGGAGTGGCCGTAAACGCCGCCGCCTCGGCAGTAATCCTCCTGGTCTTGGCCCTCGCCAGCGGCCAGCGCCTGCCCGGGGCGCTGGCGGTCACCATGGGCTCCCTGGCCAACGCCTCGCCGGCTGCAGCCTGGTGGCTGCTTCCCTACGCACTGCTGCCCGCGCTGGTGCTTCTCCATCATGGCCGGGACCTCGGCCTGCTCGGGACCGGCGAGGAGTCGGCGGCCGGCCTGGGTGTGGACGTGCCCGTGGTGAGGCGGCGGGTCTTCCTCGCCGCCGCGGCGCTCTGCGGCGGCGCCGTGGCGTTTGCCGGCGTCATCGGCTTCGTCGGCCTCGTGACGCCCCACCTCTGCCGGCTCGTGTGGGGGCCGGAACCGCGGCGGCTGCTCGTGCGTGCCGGGATTGCCGGCGCCGCCCTCACTGCCCTGGGTGACGTCGTTGCCCGCCGGCTGGTGCCCGGGGCAGAGCTACCGGTCGGCGTCGTCACCGCCGTCCTCGGGGTGCCGTTCTTCGTGGTGCTCCTGCGGAGGTCCGCATGAGCATGCTTCGGGCCAGCCGGCTGTGCGGTGGCTATGGACCACGCCAGGTGGTCGGACCGGTGGATCTGGACATCCGTGCCGGCACCTGCGTCGGCGTCCTCGGGCCCAACGGTGCCGGAAAAAGCACACTCCTGCGCCTCCTGGCCGGCATCCTCCCGCCCCGCGACGGGGAGGTCCTCCTGCTTGGCCGCAGCCTCCTGGGATGGCGACGGCGCGAGGTGGCCCGGTTGGTCGGCTTCGTGCCTCAGTCCTTGAGCGTGGCGTTCCCTCTTACCGTGCAGGAGATGGTCATGCAGGGGAGAGCCCCGCACCTGGGCGCGTGGCAGCCGGCCGGTCCGGCGGACGAGGCCGCCGTCGAGGCGGCCCTGGTCGAGGTCGGCCTTGCCGACCGGCGCAACGTCGGCGTGCACACCATGTCGGGGGGCGAACGACAGCTCGTGCTGCTGGCCCGGGCCCTTGCCGGCCAACCACGCCTGCTCCTCATGGACGAGCCGGCCACCGGGCTCGACATCCGCCACCAGCTCGACCTCGTGGACACGGTCCGCCGGCTCGTCAGGACCGGGGTCGGGGCGGTCGTGGTGCTGCACGACTGGAACCTCGCCGCACGGCTCGCCGACGGTGTCCTCATCCTCCAGGAAGGTCGTGTCGCCGCCAGAGGAGCCTCCGGCGAAATCATGGTCCCGGAGGTCCTGGGGGAGGTCTTCGGCGTCGTCGTGGACCGGCTCCCCGCACCCGGCGGGCCGGTGCTCGTGCCCCGCGCGGTGCCGCACGCCCGGAGTCAACAGCCGACTGTTGAGGGTTGAGTCTCAGCTATTCCGGCCAATGGAGAGGTGGCGGACCTGCCGCTCCGCGATGGCCTGCTCCGGCAGCGCCCCGACATGCGGCACGCGCCCGGTGAGCGTCCGCCAAATGGCCACCACGGTGGTGCGCAGAGGCGTCAGCAGAAAGGCTCGGCGCTGCCGCGACATCGCCCTCTTGAAGTCCGCCGCAAAACGCTCCCCCGCGACGGGCCGCGCTGGTAGGCCACGCGCTCGCAGCCAGGCGAGCGCCTCGCAGTGCCGCCTGAAGAGGGCGGCCGGGTCGGCGCCGGGAAACACCTGCCGGAGCGAGCCGAGCTCCCCGGGAAGCGACGCTCCGCGCACATCGGCGTTGGTCGTGAGTCCGCCCCGTTCCCCCTGGAGGATCGAGACGACGTCCACGGAGGTCACCGCCGGCAAGGTGCCGGTGCGGAAGACCGTCGCGTACGCCGGCTCGTGGCGGTGGACAAGAGGCTGCAGCACCGCCGGTGGACTGATGCCGACCTCCACCGCCGGCCCCGCACGCACGAAGCCAAGCTCCTCGAAGGCACGCACGAGGGGCTCGAGGTGCTGGTCGCCTCCGCTCCGCGGCGTTAGCACCACGTCCTCGGGAAGGTTCCGCCCGAGCTGTAACGCCACGAAGCCCACCAGCAGGCCCAGCACGAGCACGCCCATGACCGCGAAACGCAGCAGCCCCAGGGGCTCGAGCCACGCGGGCGGGTTGACCAGCATCCAGCCGAGGAAGATCCCGAACAGCGCCGGCACCAGCGTCGCGATCTGTTTCATTGGTAATTCCTTACTCGTATCCTGCCATCTGGCAAGCTGAGAGGCCAAGGCCCCCTCTCAAACCGTGCATGCGGTTTCCCCGCACACGGCCTACCGATGGTCTTCTCGGCATCGCGACGCGGCTCCCCGGTAGCGGATGGTGCCTCGCAGGCGATACAGGCCATGGCCCTCAGAGCGATCTGGCGAGGCGGAAGCCGGTGTTCATGTAGCGCCCGGCCGAGTCCATGGCGCCGCGGGTCGCCGAGCGGCAGTCCCGGGCGTTGTAGCACGAGTCGCCGCCACGGAACACCCGGAACGAGGCCATGGCCGGACCGGTCGGGTTCACCACCGCCGATGCCGGGTAGGCCCCCCACCAGTCCGCCACCCACTCCGACTGGTTCCCGTGCATCTCGTCCAGACCAAACGGGTTGGCCTGCAGGAGTCCCACCGGATGGCGGAGACAGGAGCTGGTGCCGCACCACGACATGTACGCCGCCGCCTCGGGAAAGCTCCCGCACATCGTGTCCCACCCCGCCGGCGCCGCGAACGAGAACTCCGTGGTGGTCCCCCCGCGCGCCGCCCGCTCCCACTCCGCCTCCGTGGGCAGGCGGAACTTTGTAGTCCCGAGCAGCTCGTTGAGCTTCGCGATGAAGCTGGATGGCACGCAGGAGGAGCCCGTGATCCCGCCGCACACGTCGTTCCAGGAGACGCAGTAGACCGGGTAGTTGGGCCCGACCCCGACGGCGCCGCACTGCTCCACGAGCGCGGGCGTCCCCATCACCGCCTGCCACTGCGCCTGCGTCACCTCGGTCTTCCCCAGGTAGTAGTCCTCCGTCAGCGTCACCTCGTGCTGCGGCCCCTCGCCCGCGTACCGGCCCCGCTCGCTCTCGGGCGAGCCCATCATGAACGTCCCTGCCGGGATGCGGACCAGGGTCAGCGGCACGCCGCCGGGCAGGTTGACGGTGATCTGCGGCAGCGGTGGCGGCGCCGCTCCGCCCGCGAACAGGTGGTTGATGAGGAAGAACACATCCTGCACGTTGAGGGCGGCGTCGCGGTTGACGTCGCGGTCACCCACCGGCGGCGGACCGCCGGCGAACAGGTAGTTGATCAGGTAGAACACGTCCTGCACGTTCACCGCGCCGTCGCCGTTGACGTCGCCCAGGAGCCCCACGAGCACCTCGGCCGAGGCGACGTTGTTGGCCGGGTTGGCGTCGTTCTCGGTGCAGGTGGCGCTCGCCACGTTGGTGATC
>DAONEV010000387.1:0-3816 GCA_035403265.1 Thermoanaerobaculaceae bacterium
TATGGGGACATTTCTATCGAGTCCGCATGGGGACACTATCAACGAGTCACGACACGGAGGTCCCTGGCCTTTGACGGATTTGCTGGATCGCGGTAGCCTACCTGGCATGCGAGGGTTATCAGCGGCCAGCTCGCTGGCCTTGTGGGTTGGTCGGAAGGGTCGTGGGATCGCCCGTCTACGCTGGGGCCAGGGTGAGCTGCTGCTTCACATGGTCGGCCTCCAGATTGTCAAGGTCGAGGGCGACGACAAGGAGAAGCTCTCGGCAGCGTTCGGCCTGACCGGCGGAGGGGAGTGGTTCGCCGAGGCACACAACGCCGTCGAGGCAGGGCTGGTGACGCAGGGAGAGGCCAACGCCGTGGTCAAGCGGGCGGTGGCCGAGCGACTGCACGAGTTCTTCATGGCGCCGGACGCGGAGGTCACCTTCGACAGTCAGGTGGATGTGGAGCCGCACGGGCTGACGGTCTCGTTCCCGCACCTCATGGTCGAGCTGGTGCTGGGGCCTGGCGGCGAGGAGCTGGTCGAACGCTTCCTGCCGGATCCAGAGCTCGTGCTCAGGCGGCTTCCGGACTTCGCGCGCCGCGTCGGGGCGCTGGGTCTCACCCAGGAAGGCATGGCGGTGCTGGCCAAGATCAACGACCACCGCACCGCCAGTGAGATTGCGGACCCATCGCCGCACGGACGCGAAATGGCCCAGCGCCTGCTCGCGGCTGCAGTTGGCGCCGGCATCGCCGAGGCGACGACAAGGGTCGTGGCCGAGGTGACGTTCGCCGCCCCAGTCGGTCCCGAGCCGGAGGTGCGCCCGCGCCGGCGAAGGTGGTGGCTGTGGCTGCTCCTGCCGCTGCTTGCCCTGGCCGTGGCAGCGGTCATCTGGCTGGCCGGAGCCGAAGGCAAGCCTGCCGGCTCGACGGCCCTCGGGCCGTGGGGGCTGGCGATCGACGGCGGCTGCCAGCCGGCCGAGCTGGAGAGGCTCTATCGCAAGCAGGAGCAGAACCGGGCCAGCCTGCGGGTCGTGCCGTACGGCCAGGGAGAGGAGCAGTGCTACAACCTGGTGTGGGGCGGGTTCGCGAGCCGCGAGCTGGCTTCGGCGGCGCTGGGCCAGGCGCCATCTGGGCTCGTGGCCCGAGCCTTTGTCGTCCACGTCGTGTCGGCCGGGCAGCCGGCGCGATGAGGCTGGCATGAAAGGTCCCCCGCCCGGGTCGGGTAGCTTCACCGCCGGGTCGTTTCCGACCACACTCAGAGGGTTCGTCCAGGCAGCCGCCGATGGACGGCTGGACGTCAGCACCGGGGCCGTCACCTCGCGCCTGTGGCTGGAGGCGGGTCAGGTCCGGGCCGTCACTTCGGATGCCGAAGAGGAGAAGCTGGGGCGGTGGCTGGTCAGCCGAGGCCTCATTGACCCCCAGCAGATGGCGATCCTGCTGCTGCGCCAGCCTGACGGAGTCCGCTACGGCACCTTCCTGGTCACGGAGGGAGTTCTCGACGCTGAGCGCCTGGAGAAGGAGCTCGAGGCGCAAGCGATTGCCATCGTCGCGCGCCTGCTCTTCGTGCCTGGCAGCTTCAGTCTCGAGCGCGAGGACAGGCTCCCGGGCGATGCGGCGACCCTCGGAATGACCACGGCCAACCTCCTGGTCGCCGCGGTGCGGTCGGCGCCCGACCTGCAGCCCCTCCTGGCACTGGTGCCGAAGGACAGCTTCGTCGCCAGCTCCGAGGATGCCCTTCTGCAGCTTCAGAACGTGCAGCTCACCCCGTCCGAGGGCTACCTGCTGTCACGCGTCGACGGCGCGGGGACCGTGGCGACGTTGCAGCATCTGGTTCCGATGGCCCACGAGCAAGTGGTGCGAGGGCTCGTCGCCCTGCTGGTGACTGGCCTCGTGGAGCTGCGGAGTCGGCCGGCGGCTCGGCCCCAGCCGGCCTCGGAGCTGTCCGACCGGGCCCGTCCCTCGCCGCCGCCTCCGCCTGCCGAGGAGGATCTCGCATATTCACCCCTCGAGCAGCGCGAGCACGAGGAAGTGCTGCGGCTGGCCCCCGCCATCGGGAGGCAGGATCTCTACTCCCGTCTCGGCCTGACGCGCGCCGCCGGCAACGTGCAGATTCAGACCCGCTACCGCGAGATGGTCCGGACCTACCACCCGGACCGGGCACGGGAGCGACACCTGCGCTCGCTCCAGGCGGAGCTGGGGACCATCTACCGGGCCCTGCAGGAGGCGTACGAGACTCTCTCCAACGCCGAGGCCCGGGGGCGCTACGACAAGGCGCTGCTGGCCTCCGGTCAGGGCAGCTTCTCGAGGCTCTCTGGCGACGCCCAGCAGGAAGAGGTGCGCCGCAACATGGTCCGCACCAGTATCGTCGAGGCCCGCCGCCTGATGAACCACAACGACTTCGGCCAGGCGGCCCAGTTGCTCGACCAGGCCGTCCGGCTGATGCCCGACCCGGAGACGCTGCTCTTGTTGTCCCAGGTGGAATTCCGCAACCCGATGTGGGCGCAGCGGGCGCTCGACCGGCTGCGCCACGCGGTGGCGCTCAACCCCAAGTTCACCAAGGGGTGGCTGGAGCTGGCCAACTACTGGGGGATGCGGGGCCAGACCGACAAGCAGAAGCAGTGCCTCGAAAAGATCCTCGCCTACGACCCTGGCAACAAGGACGCGAGGGGGGCGCTGAACGCGGTCATCGAGGCCCAACCGAAGCGCCGTCTGTTCTGACGACCGTGCCCCGTGCGCATGGCCGGGATCCTGTGCAATTGCGACCTGGTGACGGTAGAGCTGTGCGGCTGCCGGGCCTCGTGTTTCCCGGCGACCGGTTGCCGGCCACGGGCCACCGGGCAGGTCAGTGGGACAATGAGCGGCGGAGGGCCGATGCCCTGGATCCTGGATGGCAACAACCTGGCGCGGGGACAGGGGCGAGAGCTGGTGCGGAGTGCTGCGCTTGCGCTGGCGCGGCACGAGCGGGTTCGGATCGTCCTCTTCTTTGACGGAGCGCCTCCGCCGGGGTCGCTTCAGGTCGAACGTCTGGGAAGCATCGAGGTCCGCTACGTCGCGAACGCGGATAGCGCGATCCTCGCCGCGGTATCCGGTGGCGGCAGGGGCTGGAAGCTCGCGACCGATGACCGCTCGCTGGCGCTGAGGGCGCGAGACTCGGGAACCGAGGTCGTGAGCTCGAGTGCGTTCTGGGCCAAGGTCGACCGCGCCTCCGCCGCGGCCGGGGGCGCCGAGAAGGCCCCGGTACCGACCGGGGCAGGCGGTGCCAGCGGTGAGCGGTTGCCCGAGGCGCCGCTGCGCATTCGCCAATCGCCAAGGAAGAGGCGTCCCTGGTAGAATCGGGGCGGCGGTAGAGGGGCCAGGTGCCCGCGATGCGGTTTTCCGCATCGAGGAAAGTCCGAACTCCGGGTGGCAGCACGCTGGGTAACGCCCAGCCGCGGCAACGCGAGGGAAAGTGCAACAGAAAGCAAACCACCCGACGGCCGCCGTCGGGAAAGGGTGAAAGGGCGGGGTAAGAGCCCACCGCTCGGCCGGTGACGGTCGGGGCACGGCAAACCCCGTGCGGAGCAAGGCCAAATAGGGGGACCGACGGGCGCCACCACCGGTTTCGCCTGCGGGCGATCGGTTCCCGGGTAGGCTGCTTGAGCCGGATGGCAACATCCGGCCCAGAGGAATGGGCACCACCCGCTTCGGCGGGTACAGGATTCGGCTTATCGGCCCCTCTACCGCCGCATTTCCCACCCTCCTGTCCAGGCTCAAGGCTACAGGCTCAAGGCTCAAGGTCCCCCGCCCTCCCGGGTGGGTGGTGGAGCTGAAACCTTGAGCCTGTAGCCTCTAGCCCGGG
>DAONEV010000388.1:0-3807 GCA_035403265.1 Thermoanaerobaculaceae bacterium
CGACGCCGGCGTTCGCGTCATCGACCTTGCGGCCGACTATCGCATCAAGGACGTCGCCGTGTGGGAGAAATGGTACGACATGCAGCATGCCAGTCCGGACTGGGTCGAACAGGCGGTTTACGGCTTGCCGGAGGTGAATCGCGAGGCGATTCGTTCGGCGCGCCTGGTTGCCAATCCGGGCTGCTACCCGACCGCAGTGCAACTCGGCTTTGCTCCGCTCCTGGCGGTCGGCCTCGTCGACGAGGAAAGCCTGATCGCCGACGCGAAATCGGGGGTTTCCGGCGCCGGACGCAAGGCCGAGGTGTCGTCGCTGTTCTCCGAGGCTTCCGACAACTTCAAGGCCTACGGTGTGCCCGGTCACCGGCATTTGCCGGAAATTCGCCAGGGGTTGGCGCAAGTCGCGGGCAAGAGCGTCGGTTTGACCTTTGTGCCGCACCTGACGCCGCTGATTCGCGGCATTCACGCGACGCTCTACGCGCGGCTCAACAAGCTCGGCACCGGGCTCGACCTGATGACCTACTACCGGGACAACTTCGAGATCCGCAACCAGGCCGACACCCGCGAGCTGGACCTCGACTACCAGGGCAAGATCGTCTGCGGGAAGTTCGTGGACCAGGAGCGGCCCACCTTCCTCGAGGCGATGCAGGCGCACTACCGCGGCGTGCTCGGCGACAAGTACGTGCCGATGCCGCCGGAAGGGGGGATGCTCCATGGCCAGGACTGAGGTCCGCGTCACCGGCTACGGCGGCCAGGGAGTCGTGCTCATCAGCACGGTGATCGGTCGGGCCTGGGCGGTCCATGCCGGCAAGCACGCCGCCATGATCCAGAGCTTCGGCCCCGAGGCGCGCGGCTCGGCATGCAGCGCGACGCTGGCCATGTCCGAGACCGAGGTGCTCTACCCGTACGTTCGGCATCCCGACGTGCTGGTGGCGATGTCGTCCGAGGGCTACGAGCTGTACCGCAAGGAGCTGAAGGAGGACGGCATCCTCATCTACGAGTCGAACCTGGTGAAGCCGAAGGCGCAGGCGGGACGCAAGGACTACGGGGTGCCCTCGACGCGCATCGCCGAATCGCTGGGGCGCGTGCTGGTGCAGAACGTGGTGATGCTCGGCTTCTTCTCGGCGATCACCCGGCTCGTGCCCATGGATGCGATGGAGGAGGCGCTGCGCCGCTCGGTCCCAGCCGGGACCGAGGAGCTGAACCTGAAGGCCTTCGCCAAGGGCCGGCTCTATGCCGAGGCGCTGCTGGCGGGGAAGGACCCGGAGGCGGCCATCGCCTGATCCCGCCATCACGAGGGTGGTTCGCGGCCCCCGGTGCCCAGTGGCGCCGGGGGCCGACGCGTGGTGGCGGCGCCGGGACGATCCCTACCCGCGTCCGTGCCGCCGGGCCTGCACACGGGCACGGCCGCGCGTGCTAGCCTGCCGCGTTGGTCATCGTTCCCGTTCCGCGATTCGTGCTCCCCGCTGCGACCCCGGAGGTCCCATGCGCTTCCCGTTCCCCGTCGCCCTCGGCCTCGCGCTGGCCGTCGCGCTCGGTGCGCCGCCCGCCCGGGCCCAGGCGCCGACGCCCACGCACCTGCTCCGCTTCCCCGACATCCACGGCGACACCGTCGTCTTCAGCTACGGCGGTGATCTCTGGCGGGTCGGGGCCGAGGGCGGCACGGCCGTGCGCCTCACCGCCCATCCCGGCGTCGAGCTGTTCGCGAAGTTCTCGCCGGATGGTCGCTGGATCGCCTTCACCGGGCAATACGACGGCGACGAGCAGGTCTACGTCATCCCCGCCGACGGCGGCGAGCCGCGCCAGCTCACCTTCTACCCGGCGCGCGGACCGCTCACCCCGCGCAACGGCTACGACAACCAGGTCATGGGCTGGACGCCCGACGGCCGCTCGGTGCTGGTGCGCTCCTTCATGGATGCCGACGGCGTGCGCCGCGAGACGGCGCTGTACACCGTGCCGCTCGAAGGCGGGTTGCCCGTGGCGCTGCCCATGCCCACCGCCGGGGCCGGCGACTTCTCGCCCGACGGCAAGCGCATCGTCTACTCGCCGCTGTTCCGGGACTTCCGCACCTGGAAGCGCTACCAGGGCGGCTGGGCGCAGGACCTCTACATCTTCGACCTCGCCGCGCACACGCTCGAGCCGGTGGCCCCCAGCCCGCGGACCGAGCGGGACCCGATGTGGATCGGCGACGCCATCTACTTCGTCTCCGACCGCACCGGCACGTTGAACCTCTACCGCTTCGACCTCGCCGGCCGGCAGTTCGAGCCGATCACCCGCTCCACGACCTGGGACGTGCGCTGGGCGAGCAGCGACAACCGCGGCCGGATCGTCTACGAGCTGGACGGCGAGCTGGAGGTCTACGACATCGCCTCCCGGCAGGTGCGGCACCTGGCCATCCACGTGCCCGACGACGGCCTCAACCGCCGACCCTCGCACTACGCGGTGGACCGCTGGATCGAGGGCTTCGGCCTGTCGCCGCACGGCGAGCGGGCGCTGTTCGTGGCGCGTGGCGACGTGTTCACCGTGCCGATCGAGAACGGGGCCACCCGCAACCTGACCAACTCCTCGGGCGCGCACGACCGGCTCGCCCGCTGGTCGCCGGACGGCCGTCGCATCGCCTACGTCTCGGATCGCAGCGGAGAGGAGCAGGTCTGGCTCGCCGATCAGGACGGCGGCGGGCAGCCCGCGGCGCTGACCACCGGGTTCCACGCCCAGCTCACCGCTCCGGTGTGGTCGCCCGACGGCAAGCGGCTCGTCGTCGGCGACAAGGATGGCAGAGTGTACGTGGTCACGCTCGCCGACCGTCGCGTCGTCACCGTGGCCGACGACGCCTACGGGCGCGTCACCGACTACACCTGGTCGCCCGACGGCGCCTTCCTCGCCTATACCCTGCAGGAGGCGAACGGCTACCGCGCGCTGTGGATCTGGGGGGCCGCCGAGGGCCGCGCCCGCCGCGTCACCGACGGGTTCTTCGACGTCGGCACGCCGGCCTGGGACCCGGCCGGGCGCTGGCTGTACGTGCTCGCGCGCCACGAGTTCGCGCCGCAGATCTCCGACCTCGAGTGGAACTACGCCGGCAACCGCAGCATCGGCATCTTCGCCTACGTGCTGCGCCGGGACGGCCCGACGCCCTTCCCGCCGCAGAGCGACGAGGTGACGCTCGCCGCCGCGACGCCGGCGACGGGGGGGAAGCCCGCGGCGACGCCGGCGCCCGGTCCGCCGCCGGTGGTCATTGACTTCGACGGGCTGGCGTCGCGCGCCGTGCGGGTGCCGATCGAGGCCGAGAACGTGGACGACCTGGCGGCGACCGCCGACTATCTCGTCTACTCGACCAGCGGGGCGCCGTTCGACGGCCGGGACAGCTACGAGAAGTCGAAGCTGCGCCTGTTCGACCTGAAGAAGCGGGAGAGCAGCGTGCTGGTGGACGACATCGCCGGCTGGGCGATCTCGGGCGACGGCGGCAAGGTGCTGGTCGGCACCGGCGGCCGCTACGAGCTGTGGGACGTGAAGGCCAGGGGCGCCGAGAAGAAGACGGTCTCGACCGCCCACCTGGCGGTGGACCGCGTCCCGGCCGAGGAGTGGCGCCAGATCTTCGACGAGGTGTGGCGCCGCTACCGCGACTACTTCTACGTGCGCAACCTGCACGGCTACGATTGGAAGGCGATCGGCGACCGCTACCGCGAGCTGCTGCCCTGGGTGGCGCACCGTTCGGACCTCAACTACGTGCTCGGCGAGATGATCGCCGAGTTGAACATCGGCCACGCCTACATCGAGGGCGGCGACTTCCAGCTTCCCGAGCGGCACCGGGTC
>DAONEV010000389.1:0-3793 GCA_035403265.1 Thermoanaerobaculaceae bacterium
CGCCGATGACCGTCTCACGGCGGTGGTGCGCGAGGTCTTCCCGCTGACGCCGCGCGGCATCATCGGCTACCTCGACCTGCTGCGCCCGATCTACCTGGCCACGGCCAGCTACGGCCACTTCGGTCGTAGCGAGCCGACGTTCACCTGGGAGCGAACCGCCAAGGTGGAGGAGCTCAAGGCGGCAGCAGCCCAGCTGGCCTGAGCCACTGCACGCCGGGCGCCGCCTGATCCACCCGGTCCACGTCACGCACTGGTCCCTGTCCCGGTCCATAGCGGCTGGACTCTCGTCTCCTTCAATCGGGTAGACTCCTGGGGTGTCTCGCGTGAGCTTGGCGCTGAGGAGTCTGGTGTCCGTCGCGGCGCTTGGCGCGGCCGCATGGCTTGTCGTCGGCCAGGGTCGCCGCGGGGGGCTGGAGGCGGAGCTCCGGGCGAGACAGGCGCTTGCCGACGTCGGTCACGGGGCGGTCGGCGCGGCGGAGGTCACGGCCGAGGGCGAGAACGAGAGGGCGTGGGCCCTCGAGCGCGCCCGCCCGGGTCGAACGGGCCAGGCGCTCGCCGCCGGCGAAGGGGGCGCGTACCGGTGGCGCGTGGTGTTCCAGGGCGGCGGCGAGGTCCACGTCTCCGACGCTGGCCTGCTGTGGTCGCTTCGCCGGCCGCTGCCCACCGCTCCCGGTCCGGACCTCTACCGCCCACGTTCCGGGGCGTTCCTCACCGCGGCCCTGGCGAGGCTGGTGCCCGATCCGGAGTCGTGGCGGCTGGAAGACGTCCAGACATGGGAGGAGGAGGGCTGCACCTGGTACCGCGGCTGGTTCGTGGGTGACGCCGGTGGCCTGCCGCGAGGCTGGCGGCGCGAGGCCGAGGTCGAGGTGGCCGGCTCGACGACAATTGCCTTCTCCCGCCATGTGCAGCCGCTCGGAATCGACGTCGGCGTGGTCGAAGGACGCCTGGAGGAGCTGGCCATCCTCCGTCTCCCGGCCCTGGCGGGCGTTGGTCTGATCGTGGTCGCAATGCTCGTGACCGGTGTCGGGGCGGTCGTCAAGCATCGGCCGGTGGCCTGGGTGCTGGGCGGGAGCTGGGCGCTGGCTTTGGTGGGATTGGCTGCGATGTCCCCCGACGTGGCCACGAGGTGGGGCGGCGGCATCCTGGCGATCGGCGCCGTGATGGCGCTGCTGCCGGCTGAGTTGAGAGGCGGGTGGATAGATGGCGCGACGGGTGCCGCGGCTGGCGTGGCCCTGGCGGCGACGGCCCTGGGAGCCCGCCTGCTCGCGTTGGGGGCGGGCGCGTTCGTGCCACTGACGCCGGCGCTTCCCGAGCATGTGTCGGCCTGGGCGCTGCTCCCGCAGGCCTGGATGCCGGCGTTGATCGAGGAGCCGATCTTACGGGGTGTCCTCCCGGCGATTGCCCGGCCGGTGCTGGGTTGGTGGGGTGCGGCGCTGCTGTCGGTCCCAGTCGGCGCGCTGTTGCACCCGCTGCCCACGGTCCCCCTGGCGGTCGGGCTGCTGCTGGAGGGAGCGATCCAACTGGCCCTGGTCGTGGTGGCCCGGCATGGCGGCGTGGCCGCGGCGGTGGCGGCCCGCGGCGTGCTGGAGTCCATCTTGCGGCGTCCGGCCTATCCTCTCGGCTGGCCGTGGGACGCCGCCGCGATTCTCGGAGTGATCGGAGGTGCGGTGTGTCTGGTCGCGTGGCGGAAGCGGTAGCCGCCTTGCGCCGACTGGGGCCGCTCGGACTGGCGGCGGCCCTCGTGCTGCTGGTCCGTCCGATGGACCGGCGCCTGGAGGTGGCCCGTCCGGCCCCTCGAGTGGTCAGCGCGGTGCCGTCGCTGGGGGACTCCCTGGAGCGCGGCCCGTTGCGGGGATGGCAGCGTGCCGCTGAAGGCTGGTTGCTGCGCTTCCAGCCGGATCACGGTGCGTGGCTCGTGGGCCTTTGGGTAGCGGATGCGGGGGGACCGTCGACGATGCGGATCGAGGTCGCATCCTGGCTGCCCGGCGCCCGCCTGAGCGGGAAGGCGGCCGCGAGCTGGGGCGGTGCCGGTCCGACGGTTCCCGAGGAGCGACTCGCGCGACGTGACTGGATGCTCGGAGGGCAGACCCTGGTTGGCGCTCTCCCGGCGGGCGGGCCGCTGCCGCGTTCGGAGCCGTCGCCTCTGGGCCTTGGAAACGCGCTGCTCGCCGGGTTGCTGCTGGTGGGAGCGCTGGCGCGGCGATTGGAACCGGAGCCGGCCGGCCTCGTCTGGATCGGTCTCATGGCCGTGGGATGCGTCGGTCTCGCTGTGCTCGCCCCCTCCCTGGCTCCCCTGGGCGGCCGGCTCTATGCCCCGGAGGTCCGCCCCGCCGTCACCGTCCTGGCCTGGTCCGCCGGGGTCGTCATGCTCCTGGGTGCCGTGCTGTTTGCGGCCGTGACCTGCCAGCCCTCGCGGAGCCCAACCTCCTTGAAGCTGCTGCCCTGGGGGTTCCTTCTCGGTCTGGCGGTCGGACGTCACGAGCCGGTGGTGTGGATTGCCGAGCTGGCCTCGTTGCCGGTGGCCCTGCCGACATTCGTGGCCCTCGCATTGGTGGCAGGATGGCTCGCCGGGCTGGCCGCGGACGGCCTTGGGGCCTTGCTGGCTCCCTTGGGCAGGCTCCGGTCGGCGGCCCTGATTGCCTGTGCGTTACTCCTGATAGGTGGCGGAGGACCCTGGGCGGGCCCGGGGCTCGCCGTCGTGGCCGCCGCCGCGTCGGGCCGGGCAGGCAGCTCCTGGATGGGACTGGCGGCAGTGGCGGGTCTGCTGACCGGGTCGCTCGCCTCGGTCTGCCTCTGGCCGGCCTCCCAGTGGCTGGCCGGGGCGATGACGGTGGTCGGGATGGCAGTCGGCCTTGTCATCCGGTTGCGAGCCGCCGGTTTCGACCGGGCCGAGCGGGTACAATCCAGCGGATGAGCCTGGCCTGGTTCCTGGCCGCGCGGCTGCTCCGCAAGAAGGGGACGGCGCTCTTGCGCACCTCGGGGGTCGCGGCGTTATTGGCGGTGGGCCTGGGGGCTGCGTCCCTAGTGGTCGTGCTGGCGATCATGAGCGGCTACACCCGGGCGTTGCGCGACGGCATCCTGAGTGCCGTCGGCCACCTCACGGTGCTCACCAGTGCTGAAGTGGGCAGCCCGGCCAGGCAAGCGGTGCTCGACTCGGTGGCTCGCCACCCGGACGTGGAGGCCAGCGGCGAAGTCGTGCTGCTGCCCGGGATGCTGCTCGCCCAGGGAGACGAGAGCGGCGAGCTGGTCACGGTGCGTGCGGCCGGATTCGTGCCTCATTTCGCGGTCGTCCCGGAGACCGACCCGGCGGGACCCCTGAGCGTGGCGCTCGGCGCCGGCGTGGCCCGTCGGCTGCGTGCCCGGGAGGGGACGGTCCTGGCACTCCAGGTCTTCGCGGGGGGCATGCCGAGGCTGGCCAGCGTGCGGGTATCGAGCGTTTTCCGCACCGGTTTCGTGGACCTCGACGAGCACTGGGTGGTGACCCGGCTCGAGCATCTCCGCCGGCGTGTGCCCTCGGTGCCGGCGGGCAGCGTCGAGCTATGGCTCCACGACCCGGACCGCGCGGGCAAGGTTGCCTCCAGTCTCGACCGCACGCTCGGGGGCGACGTCCTGGTGACGACCTGGGAAGACGTCCCCGTCAACCGGGACGTCTTCGCCGCCCTGCGCTGGCAGAAGATCTCCCTCGCCGTGGTGCTGTCCCTGGTCCTGGGGGTCGGCGCTTTCGAGGTGGCGTCGGCCGTGGTCGTCCTGTTGACCGAGAAGCGGAGGACCGTGGCGCTCCTGGTGGCCCTCG
>DAONEV010000390.1:0-3766 GCA_035403265.1 Thermoanaerobaculaceae bacterium
CTTCCGCCTGGCCGTGGTGCGCCTCTGCATCCCTCCCCTGCGCGAGCGGAGCGCCGACATCCTTCCGCTGTGCCACTACCTCCTCCAGCGCCTCGCCCAGAGCCTGGGCCGCCCCCCGCGCCCTCTCTCGCCCGCCGCCGAGCAGGCCGTGCTCGCGCACGACTGGCCGGGAAACGTCCGCGAGCTCCGGAACCGGCTCGAACGGGCCCTGGTGCTCGGAGACGAGCCCGCAATCCAGGCCGCCGACCTGGACCTCGGGGCCGCACCCGCCATCGTCCATGGGGCCTCCTCCGACGACCCGCTCCGCCTTCGCCAGGCCCTCGAGCGGAATCGCTGGAACCTGGCCCGCACGGCGCGCGAGCTCGGAGTGCAGCGGCACTGGCTGCGCTACCGCGTCCGGAAGTACCAGCTCGGCGACCTCAGCCGGGAGTAGCCATTTCTTCGCCGTAGTGGCGAATATTAGCCACATTTCCTCGCCGTGATCTGCGCCAGGCCTGGCATCGGTGTTGCTGCACCGGGCGCTGATGGACAGAGTGCTGGTGGTTGACGACGAGGCGCCGCTGACGCGCCATCTGGCGAGCTTCCTCGGCCTCCGGCCCGGCGAGTTCGAGGTCGCCACCGCGTCCAGCGCCGAGGAAGCGCTGGACGTGATGGGCACCTTTCATCCCGACCTGCTGCTCACCGACCTCCGGCTTCCCGGCCTGGACGGCTTCGAGCTGGTCCGACGGGCCCGCCTGCAGCAGGCCGCGCTGCCGGTGATCGTCATGACCGGCACCCGCTCCGAGGACCTCGACCACACGGCGCACGAGCTGGGCGTCTCATCCGTCCTCTACAAGCCTCTCGACCTCGAGACCGTGAGGCACCTCATTGGCGCCTCCGTGCAACTGGCCCGAAGCCGGGCCGTCACGGAAGGTCTTGCATCATGAGCGGCCTGCTCCCCGAGTACACGGCCGTTGCACGCTGGCACCAGGACATGCCGGGACGCCGTCGGGCGCCCCATCGGAATCATCCGCCACTCGGAGGAGGGACGTCTGGAACGTCGCGAGGGGGGAGTGTTGACTGGCGGTTATCCTTTGCTGGACGGGCCGAGCCCACGTAGAACGACCACCTTGCAATGGCGCTCGGCCCATCCAGCGCTCTTCATCCCGCCGCCACGCGCGGCGGTTTCTTTTCTGGTGGAGCCCCCCTTCTGACCTTGTCGGCCGCTCCACCTCGTCGTCTCCCTCGCCGTCTCCTTGACGCTCCGGTGTCCCTTCGGTACCCTCCAGGCGGGTCGTTAGCTCAGCCGGCAGAGCAGCGGGCTTTTAACCCGAAGGTCGTGGGTTCGATCCCCACACGACCCACCAGTCCCTCAGCGTGTTACACTTCGCGGCCGGACGACGCGGCCCTGTCGTCTAACGGTTAGGACACCGGTCTTTCAAGCCGGCAGCACGGGTTCGACTCCCGTCAGGGCCGCCACTACCACTCAACAACTTAGCCCAGATTCGCCGCGAGACGTTTCGCCGATGGGCAAAAAAGAGGCGGGCAGGATCGCCCCCAGGGAGTGCTCACCCGGAGGCGTTCGGAGGGAGGCAAGAAGCCCCGCGGCCCGGGGTGTCGGGGCCGCGGGTTCGCGAGGAGGGAGAGGATCAGCTGCCGTGCGACCGGCACTGAAGGAACACGCGCTCCGAACGCAGGTTGCGAGAGGCACGGCTGAGAAATCCCAGCCGACTCAGCCACTTCCGTCTTGTTCAACGCGTGCTTCCGGAGGAGTCCGGTGAGTGGCGTCTCGGGAGGTTTGTAGCACATGCCTATGCAAGTTGTCATCGCATAGCGATTGTTAATACCCCTTTGCGTCCGCTGCTAGTATTGCGTTGGGCTATATGGTCGACTGGGAGAAGCTGGCGACTCGCCTCCGTGAGTCAGCTCAGGGGTGGGCGCAAAAGGACCTCGCCGCCGAGGTCCACCTTGCGCAACCGACGATCTCGCAGTACCTCAAAGGGACAAAACGGCCGAGTCTCGAGAGCGTGCTCGCATTTGCTCGGGTCCTCGATGTGCCAGTCGATTACCTGCTCGGCCGTGTTGAGACTCCCGATTCCGAGCCCGAACCTCCCGTCGACGAGTCCTCCTTCTTCACCGTCCCTCTCCTCCGCGACCGTACCGCCGCCGGCCAGCCTCGCCTTGTCGGCGCCGAGGTTGCGGCCGAGCTACCGTTCACGCGTTACTGGCTGCGCAAGCGCCTCGGTGTGATCCCGCGGCCGGGACGGCTCGTGCTCATCCGCGTCGACAAGGGATGGCTGGGCGAGTCAATGCTCCCCACCATCGCCCCGGGGTCAATGCTGCTCATCGACCGTGGCCCCGGCAGCGAGGGTCCAACCGCCGTCGAAGACGGCCGTGTGTACCTGCTGTCGTTCGACGACGGCCTGACGGTGAAGCGCGTCTACCGGATCGACGACCACCTGGTGGCGTGCCCGGACAACACGACCGGCGAGCACCGGCCGTTCGTCATTGAGCTGAAAGGCAAGCGACTCCAGGACGTGGTCAAGGGCCGCGTCATCTGGGTCGCGAATCAGGACGTGTAGGGTCTCCTGGGGGGAGACAAGCAGGTGGTTGTGAGCGAGCCGTCCACGAAGTGGGTCATCCGCGACGGCGACAGGGAGTACGTCGCCGACTCCTGGCCGACGCTGGTGCAGTGGGTGAGGGAGCGCCGGATCTCCGCCACTGCTTGGGTGCTCGACCCACGAACGAATCAGTGGCTCAGTAGGACGCAGATCGAGGCGATGGCGGGGCCGGCACCCGTTGCCGCCAGATCGGCGACCGCCAAGCATCCGCGGACCCCGTGGCTTCTCCTTCTCATCCTTCTGGGAGCGCTCAGCGTCGCCGGCGTGCTGGTCCTTCTGACTTCCTCGGGTTCGAGCACATCCTCCGAGCCTTCCAGCCATACCCAGTCGTCGGCCAGTAACGAGCCGAGAGGCAACCGCCTCACGAACGGTCTCGGCAGGATGGTGCCCGTGGCGACGTCAAGTGAGGCGCTCGACGAGATGCTAAGCGCCGGTACGGACCGTGGGATCGCCGCTGTTGTCATCGGTGGTCGCGGCTTTCTTGTCAGTGATGGAACCCAGGTTTCCGTGGTTGGCCGGGAGTTCGGCCGAAAGAAGATCCTCGTCACCGCAGGCGAGATGACCGGCCGAACTGGCTGGGTTGTCAGCGAGTGGGTGAAGTAGCGCTAGATCACCGGGTCTCCTGGGGGGGAGATGGAGGAAAGGATGCGTCGGGACATCGGTCTGGTGTTCGGTGTGCTGCTCTCTCTGACCACGGCGGCGTGCGCGACCTCGACGGCCGAGATGCCGGAGCGAGAGAAGGTGCACATCTATACGGTCTCCTTCGACGACGTGTGGACGGCTGCGCAGCGTTCCCTGACTGACGTGAAGTGCCTCCAGGTCAACACCGACAAGGCGGGCGGGAGTATCCAGGCGAAGTGCGTGCGCTCAAAGACCGCAGCCGCGTTCGGCGAGGCGCCATTCGGCCTCTACGTCGCGATCTCGCAGGACGGGCAGAAAGTCCGCGTCGAGGCCAACGCGGAGTATCTCCATCCCGCGGCGATGGCCGGTGGCACGCAATCCCGGGACCTTGTCCTGCGATTCTTGAAAGCGGTGGACGCACGACTCGGCGTCATCACGGTGCGCTGAAGGTGCAAATCTCGCAGAAGACGGAGAGAAAGCAATGCACAGCGTGGTAACATCGCTACTGGCAATTGGCCTCGCCAGTTCCGCTCTCGGTCAAGCCG
>DAONEV010000391.1:0-3719 GCA_035403265.1 Thermoanaerobaculaceae bacterium
ACCACCGTGGCCACCGTGACGTCGGCCTCGGTGACGATGGTGACGTCGGGCAGCGTGATCACGCCGACGTGCACCGAGTCGCCGATGTTGAGGGCGGCGACGTCCACCTCGACCGACTGCGGGATCGCGGTCGGCAGGCAGCGCACCTTCAGCTCGCGCAGGATCGGCTCGAGGATGCCGCCGCCGTCCTTCACGCCGACCGGCAACCCGACGAGCTTGATGGGCACCTCGACCTCGATCTCCTCGGTGAGCGAGATGCGCAGGAAGTCCAGGTGGATGATGTCGTGGGTGAGCGGGTCGTACTGCACGTCGCGGATCAGCGCGGTGTGCTCGCCCCCCTCGAGGGCCAGGCCGATGATCGGGTTGCCGCCCTGCTTGCGCACGGCCAGTTCGAACTCGCGGGCGGACACGTTCAGGGCGATGGGCTCCTGGCCGTGACCGTAGAGCACACCCGGGATGCGTCCGGCCGCGCGCGCCTTGCGGGCCGCGCCCTTGCCGGTGTCGTCCCGGCGCGTGCCGGACAGTGGAATGACGGGCATCAGACTCCTCCTTCAAGCGGGGCGGACCCCGCGTTCATCGCGCCCGGCCCGTGCGGGCCGGACGTGCGTTCAGACGAACAGCGAACTGAGCGACCTCTCCTCGTGGATGCGTGCCACCGCCTCCCCCAGCAGGCCGGCCACCGACAGCTCGCGCACCTTCGCGATGGTCGAGCCCGGGGGATGGCAGATCGTATCGGTGATGACCAGTTCCTTGATGGCCGAGTCGTCAATGCGCTCCTGCGCGCCCGGGGCGAAGATCCCGTGGGTCACGCCGGCGTAGACGTCCTGACCGCCGTTGCGGTGGATGGCCTCGGCCGCCTGACAGAGCGTCCGGGCCGTGGTCACCACGTCGTCGAACAGCACGACGTTGCGCCCCCGCACGTCGCCGATGATGTTCATCACCTCGACCGCGTCCGGCCGGGGCCGGCGCTTGTCCACCAACCCCAGCTCCCCTCCCAGCCGCTTGGCGTAGGCCCGCGCCATCTTCACGCTGCCGATGTCCGGGGCCACGATCATGAGGTTGGGAATGGCCTTCTGCGCGAAGTACTCGATGAGCACCGGCGCCGCGTAGAGGTGGTCGAACGGGATGTCGAAGAAGCCCTGGATCTGCGCGCTGTGCAGGTCCATGGTCAGCGCCCGGTCGGCCCCGGCCGTGGTGATCAGGTTGGCCACCAGCTTGGCGGTGATGGGAGCCCGGGGCTGGTCCTTGCGATCCTGCCGGGCGTAGCCGAAGTACGGCAGCACCGCCGTGACCCGGCGCGCCGAGGCGCGCTTGGCCGCGTCCAGCATGACCAGCAGCTCCATCAGGTTGTCCGCCGGAGGTGACGTCGCCTGCACGATGAAGACGTCGCCGCCGCGGATGTTCTCGTTGATCTTGACCGACACCTCGACGTCCTCGAACCGACTGACGGTGGCGTCGCCCAGCGGTACTCCCAGCTTGTCGCAGATGGCCTGCGCCAGCCCGCGGCTGGCATTCCCCGAGAAGATCCGGCAGGGATCCAAGACGCTCTTCTCCCGGTTACGAGATCGAACGCACCCGCGGTCTCTCGGGACCGCGGAGGGAACAGGTGGAACTGGGACGAACGGACAGCTCTACGAAGGACACGGAACCAGCCGAACCGCCAGCCGCAACGTTGGCGCAGCCACTCGAGGCGGGGTCGGATGCAAGGCGGGCAAAGCCAGCCTGGGGTGGCCCGGATGCAAGGCGGCGAGGGTGCGGCGAGCGCAGACGTATTGGACATACGTCGAGCGAGCCGCGCCCGAAGCCAACGCAGCAGATGGGCCGCACCAGGTTGGCTGGGGCGGGAGGATTCGAACCTCCGAATGCGAGATCCAAAGTCTCGTGCCTTACCGCTTGGCCACGCCCCACCAACAGAACGGGATTTCCGTCACGGTCCGCCCCCGCAGATGCGAAGTCGGGGTGGCTGGCTGCTGGCCCAAAGAGAGGAAATGCGGGGGAAGAGTAGCCGGAGGAGCCGGCCGGAGTCAAACGCCGGGGGCCAGGACTTCGGAGCGGGCTCGGGGGGCCCGCCCGGGGCTCAGTAGAGCTGGTGCTCGGACTCGGCGACCGGCTGGCTCATGGCCGAGGGGTGCTTCAGCTCGCGCTCGTACTCGGTCATGACCCTCTCCGTCAGGTACTTGCGGGTCACGTCGTTGATGGGGTGGGCCAGGTCCTGGTGCTGGCCGTCGGGGCGCTTGCGGCTGGGCATGGCCACGAACAGACCGCTGTTGCCACGGATCACCTTCAGGCCCCGGATGACGAACGAGTCGTTCAGGGTGATGCTGACGAAGGCCTTCAACTTCTCGTCGTTGCGCAGCGAAACCCGCACCTCGGTGATCTCGATCATCGTGTCACCTCGGACCTTCCCTGAGAGGGAGCGCTGATTGCCTGAGTGTCACCGTCCAGCCGCGAAGGACCCGCATCCCATCGAGCCCCTGGCGTCCCTGCCCACAGCCGGCTAGCGAAGCCTGCCGATATCCAGCGCCCTCCTTGCAGAGCGAACGACGTAGAGCGCCTCGCTCCCCGCGAGACGATCCAGAACGGCTCGCACCGATGCACCTCGGGCAAGCAAGCCGAACACCGCCGATCCGCTGCCGGTCATGCGCGGTTCCAGCAGGCCCGCCTCGCGCATCCGCGAGCACAGACCGGTGAAGCTGGGGCTTCTCGCCCCGAGAACGCTCTCGAACGAGTTACCCAGCCTGATGAACTCGCACGGCTCTATGACCATGCGCCCGGTGACTTTGCCGAATCTTAGTGGGGCGTTCCGTGCTGTCAAGCCATATCTGAAACGATCCAGTTCCGCGAAGGCCTGGGCGGTCGAGACCCGCCAGGCCGGCACGGCCACGATCGCCCGGAACGACCGCAGCCCCCGGACGGGGCGCAGCCGCTCCCCCCGCCCCGTGCCCAGGGCCGTCCCGCCCATCAGGGCGAAGGGGACGTCCGAACCCAGCTCGGCCCCCAGCTCCAACCGCTCGGCCAGCGGAAGGTGCACGCCGTAGAGGGCGAAGATCGCCGCCATCGCCGCGGCGGCGTCGGCGCTACCCCCGCCCATGCCGGCCTGGGCCGGGATGCGCTTGATCAGCGTCAGGCGCGCCCCCCCGGTGATGCCGGCGTGGCGGGCGGCCAGCCGCGCCGCCCGCAGCGCCAGGTTGGCCTGGCCGACCGGTACGGCCGCGCGGGTGCGGGCGGTCAGCCGGCCCCGCTCGGCCGCCGGCTCGTGGCGCACGATCAGGCGGAAGCCTCGCGGCTGCCGCTCGGCCAGCAGGGTGTCGGCGAGGGAGATGGACTGGAAGACCGTCGTCAGGTCGTGAAAGCCGTCGGCCCGGCGGGGCCCGACCGCCAGCCCGAGGTTGAGCTTGGCGCGCGCCGTGACGCGAACGCGGCGCGGGAGGTTCATCCGTGCGTGTAGAGGATGACGACCACGACGACCAGGTAGGCCAGCACGCAGCCCAGCAACGGCCGGTCGGAGAGCAGGACCTTCGACGGATCCTCGGCGGTCTCCGAGACCCGGACCACGTGCAGGTAGCGGAAGATCCCGTAGGTCACGAACGGCACGGTGTAGAGCAGCGCGTGGGTGTTGAACTTCTTCACCGTGTCCGGCCAGATGGTGTAGAGCGCGTAGCCCATGATGCTCGCCGCCGCCGAGATGTGCAGGAGCCCCTCGAGCAACGCGGGCGAGT
>DAONEV010000392.1:0-3688 GCA_035403265.1 Thermoanaerobaculaceae bacterium
GCCAATACCATGAGAACCGAGATCGCCCCCCACCTCATGACGGACATCGACACAACTCCACACTTCTAGAATGCACCCGCGTGTCAAGTCCTTCCCGACCCCGGGAGAGCGTCCGCTCAGCCGAGGTTGCGGTGCTCGTTCAGCAGCCGCTTGACCACGTAGAAGGCGAGCGACAGGCAGGCGATGATGGCGGCAATGCCGATCAGCGTCAGGGCGGAGAGGTCCTTCACGTCCAGGATGATGACCTTCCGCGCCACGGCGATCATGGCAACCTCGAGCACCACCTCCACGTGGATGACGTGCTCGACGAGGTAAGCCTTGATCGTCTCCAGCAGCTCGACGCCGATCAGCACCAGGAGGAAGAAGCCGAAGATCTTGAGTAGCTTGTCGATCTCCAGCAGGAAGACCGGCGGTGTGATGATCTCCTTGACGACGATCCAGCCCAGCTCGACGGTCGCCAGCGCCACGACCACCACCATCAGGACGATCAGGGCCGTGACAACCGCGCGTTCGAAGACTTTCAGGAAGTGCATCATGATCGCCCCTCTCCTGGGTCGGTCGTCGGTGCCCGGTGGTCCAGCCATTTCTCCACGCTCATCAACGGAAGGGTCAGGGCTCCTGCCAGCACGGCGCGCCCCAGCTCGTCCCAGGCCAGGGGGACGGAGTGAAACACCAGGTTGAGGGCAGGCACGTACACGAAGGCAGCCTGCAGCACCACGATTGTGCCAATGCCAACGACGACGGCGGGATTGCTGGAGAATCCCATGGTCCACACCGAGCGGCGCAGCGACCGGCACTTCAGGAGGTAAAACACCTGGAAGGCGATCACCGCCGTCACCGCCATGGTCTGGGCCTTGCCAATTGCCACCGGGTCCGCTGCTCCCGCCCCAAGGGTCCGGAAGTACTCCCAGAGGAACAGCCCGATCGCGGCAGAGGCCCCGAGCAGCGAGGCCAGGATCGTGCGCTGGACCACGAACCCGGATAGCACCGGCGCCCGGGGGGCACGGGGTGGGCGGGCCATGAGGTCCGGCTCGGCCCCCTCGAAGGCAAGAGGTAGCGCCAGCGTCACCGTGGCCACGAGGTTGATCCACAGCAACTGGGCGGGTAGGAGTGGCAGCAGCAGGTCGTGGGTGACCGGATCGAACGGAAAGAACGCCACCGCGACGAGCAGGATGAGTGCCAGGACCAGGTTGGTGGGGAGCACGAAGACCAGGGACTTGACGAGGTTGTCGTAGACCCGGCGCCCCTCCTCCACCGCCGCGACGATGCTCGAGAAGTTGTCGTCGGTGATCAGCATGTCGGCGGCTTCCCTGGCCACCGCGGTGCCGGTGATGCCCATGGCGACCCCGATATCGGCCTGCCTGAGGGCTGGCGCATCATTGACGCCGTCCCCGGTCATGGCCACCACCTCGCCCTCGTCCTGCAGGGCCTGCACGAGGCGCAGCTTGTGCTCGGGCGCCACACGTGCGAACACCTGGCAAGCGCGCGCCTGCACCCGCAGCTCGTTCGGCCCAAGCCGGGCCAGCTCCACGCCGGTGAGGGCCGCGCCCTCCCCGAGCCCGATCTGGGCCGCGATCGCCCGGGCCGTGGCCGGATGATCGCCGGTGATCATCTTGACCGTCACGCCGGCGCTCTGGCACGCCCGCACGGCCGCGATCGCCTCCGGCCGCGGCGGGTCGAGAAGTCCCACCAAGCCGGTGAACGTGAGCCCCCTGGCCACGTCCGAGGCATCCAGCGTGATCCTCTCACTCACCCATTCCCGGTTGGCGACCGCCAGCACCCGCAGGCCGCGCGACGCCATGCGCTCGGCCTGAGCCAGGACCTCCGCGACCTCAAGAGGCGGCCAGCCCTCAGGGTTCTGGCAGCGCTCCAGGATGACCTCGGGAGAGCCCTTGACCGCCACGAAGTCCGGGCCGTCTCCACTCCGATGCAAGGTGGCCATGATCTGGGTGTCCGAGGAGAACGGCAAGGCGTCGATTCGCGGGCTGGCCAGGCGCTCTCTGGAGGCAACCAGGCCCGCCTTGGCCGCGAGCACCACCAGGGCGGCCTCGGTAGGGTCGCCCACGATGTGCCAGCGTCCGCCTTCCTCTGCAAGCTCCGCATCGGAGCAGAGCAACCCGTGGAGCAGCAGCCGTCCGAGATCGGCCGGAATATCTTCAACGACCTCGCCGCGTCGCACGAAGCTCCCGGCCGGCTCCCATCCGACACCGGTGATCTCGCACGCCCCCGACGGCGTCCAGAGCTCGACCGCGGTCATCTCGTTACGGGTGAGGGTGCCGGTCTTGTCGGTGCAGATCACCGTCGTGCTACCCAGGGTCTCCACCGCCGGCAGCCGCCGGATGATGGCGCGCCTCACCACCATCCGCCGCACGCCGATCGCCAGGGCGATGGTAACGATGGCGGGCAGCCCCTCAGGAATCGCCCCGACCGCCAGAGCGATGGCGAACATCACCGACTCTCGCAGGGCATAGCCGATGGTGGCCCCGGCACCTATCGCCCGGACCATCCCCACCGCCAGCAGAACGGTGGCCACGACCAGGATGGCCGCGGTGATGAGGCGCGCCACTCCAGCCAGCGCGCGGGTCAGCGGCGTCTGCAGGTCGGCTGCACCCTCCAGGAGCGACGAGACGCGCCCCAGCTCGGTGCGGTCTCCGGTGGCGACCACGACCCCGACCCCGCTCCCACGCGTCACCAGGGTGCCCGAGAATGCCATGCCGGTGCGATCGCCGAGGACGGCTTCGAGCGCCACCGGCTCGATCCGCTTGGGCACGGGCACGGACTCGCCGGTGAGCGCCGCCTCTTCCACCTGCAACGACGTCACACCCAGCAGGCGGAGGTCGGCCGGAATCTTGTCCCCGGCTGCCAGGATCACGCGGTCGCCAGGCACCAGGTCACTCGTCGGCAGCATCACCACCTGCTCGCCGCGCAGGACGCTTGTACGGTCGGGAGCCATCGCCGCCAGCGCCTCGATGGCACGACCAGCGCGGTACTCCTGAACGAATCCGATCGCCGAGTTGAGCACGACCACGGCCAGGACCACGAGCCCGTCGGTGAGCTTGCCGAGTGCGACGGCCAGCCCCGAGGACCCGAGCAGCACCCAGATGAGCGGGCTGGCGAGCTGCCGGCCGAGGACCTTCCAGGGACCATCCCCGCCCCGGCGCGTCAGCGTGTTGGGCCCCCACTGCTCACGCCGCCGCGCCGCCTCGACCTCCGACAACCCGCCTTCCGGGCTGCCCAGCCTCGTCGCGACGTCTCCGGCCTCCAGTGTGTGCCACGCGCCCTCGGCTGGTGGTTGCCCGCCTTGGTATGCGCTCATGCCGTGCCCATCCCGTGTCCATTGTGACCGAACTCGGCTGCTCGTCGAAAGTCGGAGGTCGAGAGTCGAAGGCTGTAGGCCCGACCACCCGTCCGGAGCGCGCGGACCGCCGGCAGCCGTGGCCCGTACGGAGCAGCTCGCCAGCCGCGCCGCTGTTCGGAGAGCAGGCCTCAGTCCGGGCGCAATGCCTGGGGCGCGATCGACGGTCGGCTATTGACTCTCAACCGGAAGGCGGGGGAGCTTCCGACTGTCGACTCCCGACGGGGTCGGTTTGGGGTGAGCGACCTCACACCATCTTCAGAAGATGGCCCATCTTGGTCTTCTTGGCTTCCAGGTAGCGGCGGGTGTGCTCGGTGGGAGGGACCTCGAGCG
>DAONEV010000393.1:0-3683 GCA_035403265.1 Thermoanaerobaculaceae bacterium
ACCCCGGAAAGGAGTCGGTCCCGCACGACCCTGCCGTTCACGGTGACCACCATCTCGCGGCCTCCCCTGGTCGGAACCAGGAAGCCGGTGATCTCGATGGCACCCGCCCGATGGCTCACTGTCTGGGCGGTGCGGGCCCGCTCGGGACCGACGAGGTCCGGCAAGCGCTGGGAGGCCGATCGGGTGGCAGGGAGGTCGAGCAGCGTGCGGCTGCCCTGGTCAAGACGGAAGGTCACCTCCGGGTGAGCGAAGGCGAGAGCACCGAGCACGACAACGCAGTGTCGCAGCTCGGTTGCCTCCGCGCGCAAGAACTTGCGGCGGGCCGGTAGTTGGGCGAAGAGATCGCGGACGGCCACCCGCGTGCCACGCGGGCGGGAGCACGGCTCACATTCGGTCATGCGGCCGAAGTCGACCAGGACCCGCGTTCCGGCGCCGTCCCCTCCGGCCGATTCGAGTGTGAGGCGGGCTGCGGCGGCGATGGACGGGAGGGCCTCACCGCGGAAGCCAAAGGTGCGAATCGTCTGCAGGTCGCCTGGGGAGGCGATCTTGGAGGTGGCGTGGCGCTCGATGGCGAGCAGCACGTCATCGGCCTCCATTCCGCTGCCGTCGTCCTCGACCTCGACGAGGTCGCAGCCCCCGCCAGAGAGACGGACCAGGACGCGGTGGGCGCCGGCGTCGAGGGCGTTCTCGACCAGCTCCTTGAGCACCGAGGCAGGTCGCTCGACGACCTCGCCGGCGGCGATCTGGTTGATGAGGAGATCCGGCAGGATTCGGATGCGAGGCACGGGCTGAGGGTACACGACGTGAGGGCAAACAGAAATGGCGCCGGGGTCACCGGCGCCGGGATGGGACGGGTGGAGCGGGGAGACTACTTCTCCTCGACCTTGATGCTGATGGACTTGGGCTTGGCCTCCTCCCGCTTGTGCAGCGTGAGGCTGAGGACGCCTTGCCGGTACGCGGCGCTGATGCGCTCCGGGTCGACGTTGGTGGGCAGGGTGAATGATCGCTCGAAGGCGCCATACGAGCGCTCGACCCGGTGGTACGTCTCTCCCTCGGCGGCCTTCTCGAAGTTGCGAGAGCCCTTGAGGGTGAGAACGCCGTTCTCGACCGAGATCTCGACATCCTTCGGGTCCAGGCCGGGCACCTCGGCGGTGATCTCGAGGGCGTCCCTGGTCTCGCGCACATCCACGGCCGGGATCCAGCTCCCGGTGATGAAGTCATCGGTCTTCCGGTGGCGTCCGGACGCATCCTCGAAGATGGTGTTCATGCGTTCCTGCAAGGCGGCCAGCTCACGGAATGGGTCCCAACGAATCATGCCTGTCATGGTCTTGTCCTCCTTTCGCCTGCCGCCACAGGTGGCGGCGTGCACGGAACAACTTAATACCTGAGTGGCAGCGTGTCAAGGGATGGTCTCGTGCGACTCCGGAATCTACTGGATGCAGACTCATATCGCATGACGCCGGCCGACAGAATCCATTCCTCGCGAAACAGGTTATCTTGGACCTATGACGACGCTGCTGCTGTCACTGCTGCTGGCGAGTGCGCCGCCCCTGGCCCTGCGGGCCGAGGTCCAGGCGTTGGGCAAGGGTCCCTCCGGGATCGTCGTGGGAGTCGCCGTGCAGGTCGCTCCCGAGGATCGCGAACGGGCGGGCACCCGGGTCAGCCTCAAGGTCGTGCTGCTGCGCGGGGGTGCTGCCGTGGATACCCACACGGCCGTGGTCGAGCTCTCCGGTGACGGGAGCGCGCTCCTCTACCGCGAGTGGCCAGCCGGCGAAGGCCAGGTCAGGGTGTTCGTGGAAGCCCTGGAGGGCGGCGCGGTCGGGGCGTGGAGCGGCCCGGTGAAGATTCCGATGCTCGACACGCCGTTCGAGGCTCCGGCCGGCGCCGGCCCCGACGCGGTCGCGCTGACGCCGCAGCCGCCTCCGCCAGCGGCCGATGCGGTCCGCTTCCTGCCGCCTCCCAGGGAGGGCGGCATCGGGGCGCTGCAGCTCGAGCTCTCGGCGCCCTCGGGCACCGCGCGCGTCGCCTTCTTCCAGGACGGGGAGCCGCTGGGCGACCGCCAGAGGCAGCCCTGGACCGTTTCCGTCTCGCTGGGCCAGATCGCCCACCGCACCGTCGTGAGCGGCCAGGCTTTCGGTGCCAACGGCGAGTTCCTGGGCGAGGACGCGCTCGTGCTCAACGCACCGCCACAGCAGATCCCGGTCGAGCTGCTCCTCGGCCCACCGGGCGGATCGGAAGCTCAGGTGACCGTGTCGGTGGCCCGCGGGGCTGCCATCGAAGGCGTCGTGCTGAAGCTCGATGACCGTCCTGTGGCTCGCTGGACCGAATGTCCCTGTGTGGTCCGTCTGCCCCGAAAGGACGTCGACGCGGCAAAGGTCATCGCGGCCGAGGTCGCCGGTCCCGGAGGCACGCGGGGCGAGGCCGTGCAGGTCAAGGGTCTGGTCGGTTACCAGGAGTCGTTGCGGGTCGAGGTGGTCGAGCTTCCGGTCAACGTCTTCGACGCCACCGGCGCCCCGGTCGCGGACCTGTCCCGCGATGCCTTCCGGGTCTTCGAGGACGGGCAGGAGGTGGCGGTCGAAGCCTTCGGCACGACCGCCGAGCTGCCGCTCAGCCTCGGCATCGTCGTGGACACCTCGGGCTCGATGGTCGAGAGCTTCCCGGCCGTGCGCAAGGCCGTCGCTGATTTCGCGAGCCAGCTCCTGCGGCCCCAGGACAGCTACTTCCTGCTGACCTTCTCCTTCGAGCCACAGCTCAAGCTGGCGTGGGGGAGGGACGCCGACGCCCTTGGCCCGGTTCTCGATCGCATCACGCCCGAAGGCGGGACCTCACTGCGTGACGCCGTGGTGCGAGGCCTCGAGCAGTTCCGCGGCCGGCGCGGACGGATGGCCCTCGTTGTCCTCACCGATGGCGACGACACCACATCCCGGACTGGATGGGGTGCGGCCCTCAGGTACATCCAGACAGCACGAGTGCCGGTTTTCCCGATCGGGTTCCAGCTCAGCGCCTTCGACTTCATGATCAAGGACAGGCTGAAGGACCTGGCCGCGACCACGGGAGGCGACCACTTCGTCGCCCCGAAGAGCGGGCACCTCGAGGAGGCCTACGCGCGGATCAACCGGCAGCTTCGCAGCCAGTACCTGATCACCTACCGATCATCATCGAGCAAGGGCCGCGAGGTCTTTCGTACCGTGCGCGTCGAGGTCAAGGGCAAGGAGCTGGTGGCTCGCACCATCTCCGGCTACTACCCCGCGCAGTAGCCCCGCCCCCTACCCAGCCGGCCAGGAGATCAGCGAATCGGCCAATAGCAACTCCCCTTCTCGCTGACGAGCTGATCTCCTGGTCCGCTGACGTGCTCGGTAGGTGGGTCCTATACTGAGTCCGTGGACATTGCGCTGCTGGTGACGCCGGACCTGGCTGGCCGGACCGACCGCCGGGAGCGGCCGCTCCAGCCCGGCGTGCCGGTCCCGCCCGAGGCCGTGGTCGTGGCGAGCGTCGCGGCGGCGTCCGCCCATCCTGGCGCCGGGTCGGCGTCAGGTGTGTGGATTGTGGTCGGAGACGGCCATCTTGCGAGCCACGTCAGGCCGTTCATCCGGATGCCCTCCGGGGCGTCCTCCGAGATGCTGGGCGGTGTCGTCGACGCGGCCATGGAGGCAATTCGCCTTCGCCGTCGCCTGCAGGACACC
>DAONEV010000394.1:0-3670 GCA_035403265.1 Thermoanaerobaculaceae bacterium
AAGACCAACGAGACCACCAACGACACCTCCGACCTCATCGAGTTCCTCGACGTCCTCAACAACACGGCCACGTCCGAGCTACCGGCACACCTCGAGCCGATCTGCGATGTGGAGAACATGCTCTGGGGTCTGGCGCTCGACAACCTGTTCGCCAACGTCGACTCTTACATCGGCTCGGCCTCCGAGTTCTATCTCTACGACCGCTCCGACACCGGCCAGTTCGTGCGCATTCACTGGGACCTCAACGAGAGCTTCGGGACCACCGGCGACGGCTCACCCTCGGTCTCCAACCCGATGGCGCTCAGCCCGTTCTGGCTGCCCTCGAGCTCGGGTGGCGGGCCTGGCGGCATGGGCGGACCCCGCCCGCTCGCCTCAAAGCTCTGGGCCGTCGATAGCTACAACCAAACGTACCTGCGGATGCTGGCGCGGATGCTGCGCGAGGGGTTCGACACCACCACCATGGCTGCACGCATTTCCCAACTGGCTGGGCTGATCCGCGCCGACGTCTCCGCCGATCCGCACAAGCTCTACACCCTCACCCAGTTCGAGACGGCGCTCAACAGCCAGGTGGGCGGCGGTCAGACACCGATTTACGGTCTCAACCAGTTCGTCAGCGCGCGCTACGCCTACCTGCGCCCGCTGCTCAACTCCTACGCCTTGCCGAGCGACGTGCGCCTCAACGAGGTGATGCCGTCCGGCACGAGTGCGACCAAGGACGAGGCGGGGGACGCCGATCCGTGGCTCGAGCTCCACAATCTCGGTCCCGGGACCATGTCGCTCGCGGGCCTGTACCTGACCGACGATCAGGCAACCCCGCGCAAGTGGGCGATGCCCACCCAGACGCTGGCCGACGGCACGTTCCTGGTCGTCTGGATGGACGGAGAGCCCGCGGAGGGCACCAACCATGCGAGCTTCGGCCTCCCGAGTAGCGGCACGGTGTACCTGTACAGCGGTGCCACCGGTACGCCGACGCTCCTCGACTCCGTCACCTACCCGGCGCTGGCCGCGGGTCGGTCGTACATCCGGCTCGGCTCGTCGGGTGTCACCTGGGAGGCCACCAGCACACCGACTGCCGGGACCACCAACGTCGTGACCGGGACGACACCGGCGGCAGGGTCGGCCGATCTCCGCATCAACGAGCTGATGGCCGACAACGACAGCACGATTGCCGATCCTGACGAGGCCGGAGCCTACGAGGACTGGATCGAGATTTTCAACCCGGGGACGGCGGCCGTGGACATGGGCGGCATGTACCTGACCGACGACCTCTCCAAGCCGACCAAGTGGCAGGTGCCGCGGGGCGTCACCATCGCAGCCGGCGGGTACCTGGTGTTCTGGGCGGATGACGAGGCGAGCCAGGGTTCGCTGCACGCGGCGTTCAAGCTCTCCGCGGACGGCGAGGCGGTCGGGCTGTTCCAGCCCGATGGCACGACCCAGGTGGATTCGGTCACCTTTGGGGCACAGGCCACCGACGTCTCGTACGGTCGCTACCCTGACGGTTCCGGATCCTGGGTGCTCCAGGGTCCAGCCACCCCCGGCGCGGCGAACCGGGTCTCCACCTGGGTGCCGGTCGACGCGGCGTGGGTTCCCGTGGCTTCTCATGCGTCGGGCAGCAACTCGAGCCTCTGGCGGACCGACCTCGGCGTGCTCAACTCGGGGAGCGCCGAGGCCACGGTGGAGCTCTCCTTCCAGGCCTCCGACGGGACCAGGACGACGACCACGAAGGTCGCGAGCGGGTCCCAGGCGATCCTCGAGGACGTCGTCCAGCAGCTCGGAGGCAGCGGGTCCGCCGCTTTGCGGGTCCGATCCGACCAGCCGGTCCTCGTCACCTCCCGGACCTACAACCTCGTGAGCGACACGGCCACCTGCTCGGCTGGCGGCACCCTCGGTCAGGACTACCCGTCCTACGAGCCCGGAAGTGGGCTCGCGGCAGGCCAGTCGGCCTGGCTTCCCCAGCTCACCGAGAACGCCCGGTACCGCACGAACATTACCCTTGACAATACGGGCACCGCCGCCGCCACCGTCCTGGTGACGTTGCGTGATGGCGCGGGAGGTGAGGTCGGGAGCTACACGGTCGACCTGCAACCCGGGGAGTGGAAGCAGGAGAACCGGCCGTTTGCCACCCGGGCCGGCCAGTCGAGCCTGACGCGCGGCTACGCCAAGGTCACTGTGACAGCCGGGTCGGGTGTGGTGGCCCACGCGTCGGTGGTCGACAACCTCACCAACGACCCCACGACGGTCGTCATGTCCAGGACCGGACAATCCGCGTCCGGCAGCGCGGCCAGTGGCACCGGGGTGGCAGCGCTCCGCATCAACGAGCTGATGGCCGACAACGACAGCACGATTGCCGATCCGGACGAGGCGGGAGCGTACGAGGACTGGATCGAGATCTACAACCCGACGGCTGCCGCCGTGGACATGAGCGGTCTGTACCTGACCGACGACCTCTCCAAGCCGACCAAGTGGCAGGTCCCACAGGGCGTCACCATCGCGGCCGGCGGGTACCTGGTGTTCTGGGCCGACGACGAGGCGAGCCAGGGGTCGCTGCACGCGGCGTTCAAGCTCTCCGCCAGCGGTGAGGCGGTGGGGCTCTTCCAGGCCGACGGCTCGACGGTGATCGACTCGGTCACCTTCGGCGCCCAGGCCACCGATGTCTCGTATGGTCGCTATCCCGATGGCGCCGACACCTGGGCCACCCTCGGCCCGGCGACGCCGGGAGCCGTGAACCGGGTGTCGAGCGCGCCGCCGGTGACCTGGGTGTGGGTGCCCGTGGCCTCCCACGGCGCCGGGGCGAACGCAAGCCAGTGGCGCACCGATCTCGGCGTGCTCAACCCGGGCTCCGCCGCCGCCACGGTGAACGTGCGGTTCCACGCCTCCGATGGCGTGAAGAGCACCACGGTCCCGGTGCCGGCGGGCTCCCAGTCCATCCTCGTCGATGTCGTCGATCAGCTCGGCGGGACCGGCTCGGCAGCACTGGAGGTGCAGGCCGACCAGTCCGTGATCGTGACGTCCCGGACCTACAGCGAGATCAGCGGCACCGCCTCCTGCTTCCCGGGGGGCACCCTCGGGCAGGATTATCCGAGCACGGCCTCGGCCGACGGCCTCGGGGCCGGCGAGTCCGCGTGGCTCCCGCAGCTTGTGGAGACCACCCGCGCCCGCTCCAACATCGCCCTCACCAACACCGGAACAACCGCGGCATCGGTGGCGGTGACGCTCTTCGACGGGTCGGGGGTGGAGGTGGGCGCCTACGCCGTGGAGCTGGGAGTCGGCGAGTGGCAGCAGGACAACCGGCCGTACGCGACGCGCTTCGGCCGGACCGATCTTGCCCGCGGCTACGCCAGGGTGACGGTCACGACGGGCTCGGGCGTGCTGGCCTTCGCCTCGGTGGTCGACAACATCACCAACGACCCCACCACCGTGCAGGCCATGCAATGAGGGACGTGCAACCGAGAGCCCCACGTCCATGAGGCTCCTGCAAGACGTCCAGGGGTCCGGAGCCGAGGTTCGGTGTGACACGGTGCCGGTCCCCGGTGCCGTTGGCCTGACCGGCCTCGGACGATCCGGGGTGGCGGCGGTCCCGTCTCACGGTGGGTTAGCTCTGGGGTGTAAGACTGGTCCGATTTCGGTCATAGACAGTGAGAAGGGTATGACGGACGATGACCGCGAGCTC
>DAONEV010000395.1:0-3665 GCA_035403265.1 Thermoanaerobaculaceae bacterium
CCAGCGCCCGGCAGATCCCCTGGTAGGCCGCCTGCAGGTCGGCTGTGAACGGCCTCTCGTTGAGCCGGGCCAGCACGCAGTAGGTTTGCTCGAGGTGGTGCAGCACCGCCCGCCCGCCGGTCGGCCGCCGCACGAGGTCCACGCCGTTGGCGGCACAGAACTCCGCATCCGCGGCCCCAAAGGGCTGCGCGAACCCCAGTGACAGGCACGCCGGCTCCCACCGGTAGAAGCGCAGCACCGGTGGCGAGTCACCCCGGTCCACCGCCTCCACCAGCGCCTCGTCCACCGCCATGTTCCAGGCGCCCCGCTGCGCACCGTCGACAATCAGCCGCCATCGCATTCGCGAATCCTACCGCACCTTCAACCCGCTGGCTGGCCCCTTGGCCGGTCCCCCGACGCCCGATCAGGCAGGGAGCACAGGAAACCTCCGGCCAGATGGCTCCGCGTCTGCGAGCCGCCTGGCTCAGCCGCACGTGCCAGGGGTGGGCCGCTCACCGGCTCAGCGCTCAGCGCTTCGGCGCCCGGTGCGGATCCTTCGCCACCACACCTTCAGGCGCTCCCCCAAACCGGTGCGAGGCCGGAAGAAAAACCGGAAGTGGCGGGCGGCCTGCACCGGCGTGACGTCCTTCCCGGCGTAGCGCTCCCGCAGGTGGTGAAGGTGGTCCATGATGAACAGGTAGAGGTCCGTCTCGGTGTGCCCCGGGAACTCGTCGAGCACGCTGCTCGCGCGGATGGTGGCCACCATCGGGCGGTACACGGTCTCGAGCCACGACGAGACCGCTTCCGGCCACGCTGGCTCCCGTCCCCACTCGAGCCCCTTGAAGTAGCGGTGGGCGGCGATGTGCTCGAGGAGCTTCCGATGACCGTTGGGCTGGGTACAGACGAAGTCCCCCGGCGCCTGCTGGGCAAGGCCCGTGATCTCGCAGAACTCCACCAGGTTATGCTTGGCCAGGACCTCCTCGAGCGACTCCTCGGCCGAGAGTGTGACCGGGGAGAGGTACTCCTGGACCCGCGCCTCGATGGCCGGGGCACCCAGGGAGCGGGCCACCGACACGCGATGGTGACCATCGACCACGAAGTACGCGTCCCCCACCCGGTACAGCTCGACACTCGGAAAACCGGCCGCGCCGACGGCCATCTCCTCCAGCTCCGTCCACCGCTCCCGCAACGCCTCGTCGCGGGGCAGGAACTCCCGGGTGAAGTCACGCTCACGGCCGAGGCTGCCGACGATGCGGTCCAGAGGCACCTCCATCACGCCCCGATCCATGAGGTGCCCCAGCTTCAGCCCTTCCCGGACCGCATCGAAGGGAAGCAAGTCCGCCGGCAGTCCCTTGAGCGGACGCAGGAGGTCCTGCATGAGGGCGGCACGGCGCGCGGCGTCGAAACGGCTCACCACCCACCCACCCAACGGTCTGTCAGCTTACGATTCACGGTTCTCAGTCTCCCCCTCCCGAGGCGCCGGAGCAAGCGTTGGCGCTCGCACCAGCCAAGGGTAGGATGGTCACCATGAGAACCTTGCGGACCCTCGGTGCCCATTCCCGCAACCTCCTGGCGGCCGGACTCGTGGTCCTGGCCGGGCCTGGCTTGGTGGCGCTGGCGCTTTCGGCGTGCGCCTCTTCGGGCGACGCCCGCACGCCGCGCCGGGTTCTGCAGCGGGCTGCGCCGCCATGGAACCATGCCTGGTCCCGGGGCGCTGTATTCTACGAGGTCTTCGTGCGCAGCTTCGCCGACTCGAACGGTGACGGGAAGGGCGACCTCAAGGGGCTCATCTCGAAGCTCGACTACCTCAACGACGGCGACCCCGCGACCGACGCCGACCTGGGGGTCACCGCCCTTTGGCTCATGCCGATCTTCACCTCGCCGTCCTACCATGGTTACGACACCACTGACTACGAGCACATCAACCCGGACTACGGCACCGACGAGGACTTCGCGACTCTCTGCGAGGAGGCCCACAGGCGGGGCATGCGGGTCATCGTGGACCTCGTCATCAACCACAGCGGCTCCGGCCACCCGTGGTTTGTGGCCTCGGCCTCGTCGGCGGCCTCACCCTACCGAAGCTGGTACCTCTGGCGGCCCGACAACCCGGGGTGGCTCCAGCCCTGGAACACGTTCAGCGGGGCCGAGACCTGGCACCGTCACGACCCGGACGGGCAGTACTTCTACGGCGTCTTCTGGAGCGGTATGCCGGACCTCAACTACACCAACCCGGCCGTCCGCGAGGAAATGAAGCGCCTCGCCTCGCTCTGGCTCGGACGGGGCGTGGACGGATTCCGCCTCGACGCCTCCCGCTACCTGATCGAGACCGGACCCGGTCAGGGGCAGCAGGACACCCCCGAGACCCACGCCTACTGGAGGGAGTTCGCCGCGCACGTGCGAGGTGTCAAGCCGGAGGCGACACTGGTGGGAGAAAACTGGGCCGACACGTCGATCATCGCGACCTATTACGGTTCCACCGCGACGGCCCCCGAGGGCGACGAGCTCCCCATGAGCTTCAACTTTCCCCTCGCCGACCGCATCCTCGAGGCCTGCCGCACCGGAAACACCGTCGGGATCGCGACCAAGCTCGAGGAGATGGGCCGGCTCTACCCGCACGGCGTCAACGACGCGCCGTTCTTGACCAATCACGACATGGTCCGGCTCGCCACCCAGCTCGGCAACGACGCCGGTCGCCTGCGCTCGGCCGCCTCGATCCTGCTCACGCTGCCCGGCGCTCCATTCCTGTACTACGGCGAGGAGGTGGGGCTCCAGAACGGCGGCTCTGGGGGAGGCGACGAGCTCAAGCGGACGCCGATGCCCTGGGACGCGACACCCGGTGGAGGTTTCACCACCGGCTCGCCGTGGTTCTCGTTCGCCCCGGGGCGCGACACGGCCAACGTCGCCATCCAGACGGCAGACCCCGGCTCCCTGCTTTCCCGCTATCGCTCCCTCATCCACGTGCGCAACGAGTCCGAGGCCCTGCGCACCGGCGCGATCCAGATGCTCACGTCGACTTCAGGCAGCTCGCCGCTCCTCGCTTTCCTGCGTGTGAGCGCCGATGAGCGGGTGCTCGTCGTCCATAACGTCAGCGACGGCTTCGCTATCAGCCAGACCCCGCTGGTCTTCGACGCCTCGGGATTCGACCCGCTTCTGGCCGACCGTTTCGTCTCTCCGCCCTCGGGCACCAGTGGCGGTTGGACCGTCGGCATGCCCCCGCGCAGCACCGGGATCTGGCGGCTGCGCTGAGCTCAGCGAATCGGGAGATCAGCCAATCAGCTAGTCAGCAGATCAGCGAAGCACCAAGTCATCAAGACACTACAGTTGCAGTAGTCCCCCGCCCAGGTGGGCGGGGGAGCTGACTACCTGACTTCCTGAAACGCTGATTCCCTGATCCGCTGATCCGCTGACTACTTGCTTTCCGCCGGGACGACGGCGTGGAGCTCGACGAAGCGGCCGGTGCGCAGGTCGTAGTCCTTGAGGATGCCCTCCTGGGTCATGCCCGGAGGCACCGTGATGTCCACGAGCGGGGGCTGCAGGTCGTCGTCCTCCTGGCCGCCGCCGAAGGCTTCCTTGCTCCTCCCAGGTACGACTTGCATGACCATGAGATTGGGCTCGTCCGGTTTGCCAACGCCCAGTGCAGGTTCGAGATCGACCTTTTCCTCGATCTTCGCGCCCGACACTGCGAC
>DAONEV010000396.1:0-3662 GCA_035403265.1 Thermoanaerobaculaceae bacterium
CGAAGGTCAGGATCCCGAGCGCGAAGTTCAGCCGCCTGAACCGTCCGCGGGCCTTCTGCAGCAGCAGGCCGTGCACGAGGGCAGCGGAGGTGATCCATGGCACCAGCGAGGAGTTCTCGACCGGGTCCCACCCCCAGTAGCCGCCCCATCCGAGGGTCACGTACGCCCAGTACCCGCCCAGCATGATGGCGAGGCCGAGCGTGATCAGCGTGAGCAGCGCCCAGGGTAGGGCGCGTGCCGCCCACTGGTCGTAGCGGCGCCGCCAGAGGGCGGCGATGGCCAGTGCAAACGGCACCGCCGTGGCCGCGTAGCCGATGAACATGATGGGTGGGTGGATGGTCATCCATGGGTTCTGGAGCAGCGGGTTGAGCCCCTGCCCGTCAGCCGGCATCTGGCCGGCCGCAAGCCCATCGAGGAACCTGAACGGCGACTGCCGGAGCAGGATCAGGACAAGGGAGAGCTGCGCCAGATTGTAGGGAATGAGGACCTCAGGCTCGTCTTCCCGGGCGAAGCGGGTGAGCAGCAGGCCGATGAGCATGCCCCAGAAGAGCCAGAGCAGGAAGCTCCCCTCCTGGCCGGCCCAGAGCGTCGAGACAAGGTAGGGCGTCGACAGGGCACGATCCGAGTACGAGTAGACGTAGTGGACCCGGAAGTCGTGGGCCAGGATCAGGTAGAGGAGTACGCCGGTGGCGAGAACGACGGCGAAACAGGCCAGCGAGTAGGCCTGTCGAGCCCGCTCGCGCGCCGCATCATCGCCGCGGAGGGCGCGCCAGTAGTAGAAGGTTGAGCCCAGGAGGGCCAGGAAGGCGGCCCAGAGGGCGACGGCGCCGGGAACGAACATGCGACCTCCAATGCGAAGTGAGCTTACGAGCTGGTCTTGGGGACGTCGTCCGGATGGCGCTCACCCTGTTGCTGGTACTTGGACGGGCACTTCGTGAGCAACCCCTCCGCCTCGAGAACGCCTTGACGGTACCGACCCACGGCCACGATCATCTCGGCTTCCTTGAGGTTGCCGGGAACCGCGCCGCGATACGCGACGCGCATGGTGTCACCGTGGTCATCGCGCAGGGTGAGGAGGAAGCGGGAGGAGCTGGCCTCGAAGCTGTCCGTTCCGGGGACGAGCTTTCCGGTCACCTGCACGGCGTTCTGCGACGCGCGAGCTTCCTTGAACGTCACGTAGGGCGTCAGGTTCGACTTGAACGCGCCCGCGCCGAAGGCGAGGAATGCCACGATCGCGCCGAGGCCGCCAATCGTCCAGAGAGTGCGACGGTTCTTCACTGCTGGTCCTCCATGTGGCGGAGGCGGCGGTCGAGCCCCAGGCAGTAGGCGAAGATGCCCCCCCAGATCACCACCATCACCACGGCTACCCACAGCATGCTCGATGACTCGCTCATCGCCTAGGCCTCCTCTTGAGCCCGCCGCGCCGCGACGAGGCGGGCGACGCGCACTTCCAGGGTGTACAACCACGTAAAGAGGCCGCTAAATCCCACCAGGGCAGCCAGCAGCACCATTCGCATGTGCGGGTCCATCTTGAAACGGACTGTGCCGCGAGCCGCCTCGACCAGGTTGGGGTGCAGCGACGCGTAGACTCTCGGCACCACGAAGATGAGGAATGGCATGGTGACGAAGGCGAAGATCGCGTAGGCGGCCGCGAGGGCGCCACGCCGCTCCTCGTCGGCGACGGCCTGCCGCAGGGCGAAGTACGCGGCGTAGATGAGGAGGAGGATGACGATCGAGGTCTCGCGGGGGTCCCAGTTCCAGAACATCCCCCATTCGATCTTGGCGAAGATCGAGCCCGTGATGGTGGCCAGGATCGCGAAGAGCAGCCCCAACCGGGCGGCGGCGGTGGCTCTGGCGTCGTCGAGGGGCCGGCGGCCGCGAAGATAGCGCAGCGACGCCACCAGGTTGACGCAGAAAGCCAGGACGGCCACCCACGCCTGCGGGACGTGGAAGAACACGATCCGGAACGAGTCTCCCTGAAACCCTGCGGCCGGCGGTGCCCACAGCAGGGCTGCCGCCGTGACCCCGGTGAGCCAGACGCCGAGCAGCCACTTCAAGCCCTTCTGCCAGGTCTTCTCAGTCACGCCACACCACCGGAAATAGGAAGACCGCAGTCACCATGGTCACACCCCCCAGGGACACAATTGCCCTCAGGGCGGGCAACACCGCAGCCAGCTCCATGCTTCCCGCCGCCGCTCGGGTGCCCGCAATGACCGCAACCAGGAGCGGCAAGAGCAGGGGCAGGGCGAGGATCGCGAACAGCGCATTGGAGCCCGAGGCGCGGGCGATGATGGCGGCCACGAAGGTGGAGGTCACGGCGAAGGCCGCTCCCCCCGCCGCCATCACCAGGATCAGACCGGCGACGCTTCGCACCGCGAAGCCCATGAGCGCGCAGTACAAGGGCACGATGATGACCTCGAGGGCGAGTAGCAGTACCAGGTTGAAGAGGAGCTTGCCGTACAGAACGGCAAGGGGACGGGCGGCCAGGCGAAGTGCCTTGGCGGTGTGGGCGTCCTCCTCCTTGACGAACACCCGAGCCAAACCGGCGGTGGCGGCGAAAAAGAGGATGATCCACAGCAATGCCGAGAGCAGGAACGGGCGATCCTGCTCCGCGAGGCCGTAGGGGCCGATCTGATATGCCACCGCGACGAGGGTGGTGACGGCAAAGAGCCCGATGGCATTGAGGGCGACACGACGCCGCAGCTCGGACGCCACCTCCTTGCCCAGGATCGCCAGGCTCTCAGCCAGCAAGCTCGATCGTTGCATCGCCCCAGGCCATCTCCCGCGGGTCGTTGGTGGCCACCACGAGTGCAGTGGCCGGCCGCATGCGTGTTACGAGGCGGACCACCCGCTGGTGCCCGTCCTCGTCCAGGTTGGCGGAAGGTTCGTCCAGCAGGAGCACGGGCGGTCGGTGGAGCACCGCTTGCGCCAGCTTGACGCGCTGTTTCATGCCCGACGAGAAAGCTCCCAGTGCCTTGTGATGGTGGGCGGCGGCCAGGCCCAGCTCCAGAAGGAGGGAAGCGTGGTCGTGTCCGCTGACGCCCCTCAAGCGGGCAAAAAGCTGTAGGTTCTCGAGCGCCGAGAGCTCGTCGTACAGCGCCATGTCGGGGGCGGCCACGCCCAGATTGGGAAACCACTCCTCCGCGCTGAGCACCCGCTCGTCCTCGGCGTAGGTGACCTCGCCGCGAGAGGGCCGCAACAGGCCGGCCAGAATATTCAAGAGAGTGGACTTGCCGGAGCCGTTGGGTCCTGCGACGACAAGCACGCGCCCCGGACGCAGCTCCCCCGACACTCCGGCGAGAACCTTCTGTCCGCCGAACCGCTTGCTCACGTCCCGAAAGCGCACCACCAACACCCGGGCATTTAAGACCACTTCGAGGTCTTTGACAATGAGGTCGGCCCGTGCGGCCGGTCACCATTGTGGTGAGCGCTGAGACGCACGAATGGGCGTCGGCACGCTTCTGGGCGAGTAGGGGCTTGCGGCGGAGGACTCGAGCTCGCGTCCAAGGGAAGGTTGCCACCCTCGCACGGGCGTCGCCATGGAGCGGTTGCCGGCTGCGGGACAGCGTTGGTCCCGCGGAGGACGGCGCCTCTCGGGTGGTAGACTCCCGCCGTGCTGCAAGCCATGCTGGGCGGTCGCGAGCTCTGGCGGAAGGTCTTCC
>DAONEV010000397.1:0-3660 GCA_035403265.1 Thermoanaerobaculaceae bacterium
ACGACCGAGAACCCCTCGTTCGAGCTCAACGCGGCGCTGCTGTCCCGGGCGAAGGTGTACGTTCTGGAGCCGCTGGCCGAGGCCGATGTCGTCGATCTGCTCCGGCGGGCGCTGGCCGATGCCGAGCGTGGGCTCGGCGTGCACAAGCTGGAGCCCGGGGAGGGGGCACTGGAGGTCATCGCGAGCCTTGCAGCCGGCGACGCGAGGGTCGCCTACAACCTTCTGGAGACGGCGGCCGAGGCCCTGCCTGCGGGCGGCACCATCACTCCCGAGCTGGTGCGACAGGTGGCCCAGCGGAGGCTGGCCCGTTACGACAAGGAAGGTGAGGAGCACTACAATCTGATCTCGGCCCTCCATAAGTCGATCCGCAACTCGGACGCGAACGCCGGGCTGTACTGGCTCGCCCGCATGCTCGAGGGCGGCGCCGACCCTTCGTTCGTCGCGCGGCGGCTCCTGCGGGTGGCTTCGGAAGACGTCGGGATGGCCGATCCGAGGGCCCTCGAGCAGGTCGCCGCCGCGGCCCATGCGGTCGAGCACATGGGGATGCCCGAGTGCAATCTCGCGCTCGCGCAGGCGGTGCTCTACCTGTGTCTCGCCGCCAAGTCAAACGCCGTCTATGTGGCATATGGGAGGGCCCGGAGCCTGGTCGAGGGCCGTCCACCCTACCCGGTACCGCTTCACCTGCGCAACGCGCCGACCCGGCTGATGACTGAGCTCGGGTATGGCGAGGGGTACGTCTACGCCCACGACACGCCGGGCAAAGTGGCGGACATGCCGTGCCTGCCGTCCGAGCTCCAGAACGAGCGCATCTTCGAGCCGGGAGACGAGGGCTGGGAGAAGCGCATCCGCGAGCGCATCGCCGAGCTGGCCGCCCGCCGCCGGCGGTGATCCCCCTCTCATCCAGGCTCAAGGCTCCAGGCTCAAGTTCCCCCGCCCGCCCAGACTTCAGGCGCCAGGCTCAAGGTTTCAGATCCCCCGCCCACCCGTACCAAGGTAGGATCACCTCGAGGGAGGGGGGAGCCTTGAGCCTGCTACGCGGGGGTCTCCTCGCGGGCGGGACCGATGAGCAGCTTGTCGACGCGCAGTCCATCCATGTCGACGACCTCAATTCGATGCACGCCGACCTCGACCACATCGCCGGTGCGCGGCACCCGCCCGAGCGCCTGCATGACCAGGCCACCGGCGGTGAGGAAGCCGCGGCGCTCCTCTCCCGGCAGTCGGTCGATCTCGAGCAGCTCCTTGAGGTCGCGCACCGAGAGCGCCCCGTCGACCAGCCACGTCCCGTCGTCCCGGCCCACGACCGGGCGTTCCTCGCCCTCGGGGATCGCCAGCTCGCCGATGAGGGCCTGGAGGACGTCGGTCACCGACACGAGACCCTGGACCTCTCCATGCTCACCGATGACCAGGCCGACACGGGTGCCCGCCTGCCGGAAGAGCTCGGGCAAGCGGATGGCCGGTGTGGTTGCCGGGACAAAGAGCGGTTCGCGGAGCACCGCCCGCAGGGCAGGCACGGAGGCGCTGGAGGCGACGTCCGTGATCCCGGCGATACCGACCACGTTTTGCAGGTCACCGCTGGCGATCGGGAAGAGAAAGCGACCACTGGCCGCGGCCTTCTCCCAGAGCTCCTCGATCGGCTCGTTGGTGTCCAGCCACACCACCTCGTTGCGCGGCGTCATGAGCTCGGCGACGCTGCGGTCGGCGAACCGGAAGACGTTCTCGACGATCGCGTGCTCCTCCTCGTGCAGGATGCCGCTTGCGGCGCCCTCGGCAAGCGTGAGCCGGATCTCCTCCTCGGTGAGCTCGCGGCTGCTGCCCTTGGCGCGGAGCATCCGCAAGACGAGGTCGGTTGACGCGGCCAGCAGCCAGACCGCTGGCGCGGTGAGCCTGGCGAGGAGCCGCATCAGGGGTGCGAGCACCAGCGCGAGCTTCTCGGCGTGCGCGAGGGCCAGACGCTTCGGCACCAGCTCGCCGACGACGAGCGAGAGATAGGTCGTGCTCACCACGACGACCCCGACCGCCAGAGAAGCGTGGAAGTGGTGCGGGCCGAGGACCTCGTCGAGCCACCGAGCCACGTCGTGGGCCACGGTGAGCCCTCCCAGGGCACCAGCCGAAACCCCCACCAGGGTGATGCCGATCTGGACCGTCGAGAGGAAGCGGTTGGGATCGCTTGCAAGTTGCAGGGCCGTCACCGCACCCTTGTGCCCGCTTGCGGCCAACTCCTCGAGCCGCCCCCGCCGGGCCGCCACGATGGCGATCTCCGCCATCGCCAGCACGCCGTTCAGCAGGACGAGAGCGAGTATTGCCAACAGCTCGGCAAGCAGCGGGCTCACCTCGGGCGAACCTTCCCCGCCAGCTCGGGATGGCGATTTCCCGGCCTCACGGGTGGCCTTCGGGGGTGAGCTCCAACAGGTCCAGCCCTTCGACCTTCGCCTCCGGGTTGGTCAGGAGCGTCGTCAGGATGCCAGGCTCGTCCTGCTCCTCCTGGTAGGTTCCGGCCCACACCAGGCCACAGGCGCGGTTCCCGCCGTGCTGCTTGGCGAGCCCGACGACGCGGCTCGCGAGCTCGACGAGGAGCGGCCACTCCTCGGGAGACATCGAGCCGCGCCGGATGAGCGGATAGGGGACGAATCCCAGGGAAGCTCTGACAGCGACACTCGGCCCGTTGACCCCCGCAGCCCGGACGCCGCCGACCTTCTGCAGGATCTTGGTCGCCAGGGCGGTGAGCCCCTCGCGTGGCATTCCGGAGCCGACCACCACCAGCTCGTCGTCTCCCCAGCGCACCACCAGGTCCTCCTGGCGGACGAGCTGCCGCACGGCATCGGCGACGTTCCGGAGGACGGCATCGCCGATCTCCCGGCCGCGGGCCTCGTTGATCTGCCTCAGCCCGTCGACATCCACGAGGAAGAGCCCCAGGCCATGACGCGGTGTGAAGTGGTCGGGCCAGTCGGCCGTGGCGGTGCGCCGAGCCATCGACAACTTCCCGGGCAGGTCCTCGGCCAGGCGGCGTCGATTGCCGAGGCCGGTCAACGGGTCGTTTCGTGAGGATTCGCCAAGCTGCATCTCGGCCCTGGCAAGCCGGTCCTCAAGTTCCTTGAGCCTTCCGGTCGCGGCGACCCGCTGGCGGCGCTCCAGGAGGGCCCAGGCGAGGAAGGCGAGCGCGAGAGCACCGCCCAGGGCCTCGAGCCACGGCGCGATCGAACCGGGAGCTGCCAGGTCACCAAGGGTCATCATGACTCCATCATACTGCTCAGGTCGGCAGGGCGGGCTGGTACAATCCGGCCGTCTTCTGCGACGGAGGTTGGGCGACGGCGCGCCGGGACGGATCGCCCCTGGCGCGGTGGGAGGATGCGATGTTGGTTGGCAATCGGGTCTGTCTCCGTGCCATCGAGCGCGAGGACCTCGAGAGGTTCGTGCGCTACTTCGCCGATCCCGAGGTGCGGGCCCATCTGGACATGGTTTTGGGCCTCAGCAATCCCCAGGAGAGCATGTGGTTCGAGCAGCAGTTGCGCCTGCCCCCGCTCGAGCAGCCTTTCGCGGTGGACCTCGTCCAGGGCACCGAAAGGCCGCGCCTGATCGGCGGAGCTGGGCTGCGCGGCTTCGACTGGCGCAACCGGAGTGCCGAGCTCGGTCTGGTGATCGGCGAGAAGACCATGTGGGGCC
>DAONEV010000398.1:0-3657 GCA_035403265.1 Thermoanaerobaculaceae bacterium
AGCGGGTCGGCCGCTATGGCGTCTGGGTGGAGGCGATCGACGCCCTGGCCGCCGAGCTCGTGCCGGCGCCCGGCGTTCAGCTCTTCGTGATCGACGAGATCGGCGGCATGGAGTGTCTGAGCCGGGAGTTCGTGCGGGCGGTGAACCGCCTTCTCGACGCCGGCGCTCCTCTCGTCGCCACCGTCGCCTTGCGGGGCGGAGGGCTCTCCAAGACCGTCAAGGAGCACCCGGGGGCGCGGCTATTCGAGATCACTCCCGCCAACCGCGACGGGCTCGCGGACGAGCTCTCGGTCGTCCTCCAGGCGGCGGCTGCGCGGGGCTGAGCCCCCACCCGGCCAGGCTCAAGGCTCAAGGTTGCCCGCCCACCCGGGCTGGTTGGCCGAACCCGGACCTGGAGCTTGGACAGTGCCAGGTGGCCGGTCGTGACCTCGGACTCCACGCCTCGACCATGGCTTGCGGGACTAATTCGGAATTTCAAGTCCGGTTTTGTGGTTTAACCGCTCGGGAGGGAGCATGCGGATCACGGCAACGGAGGAGCTGGGCATGCGGTTGTTGCTGCGCCTGGCGCAGCGTCACCCGCGCACGGTCGCCGTGGCCGAGTTGGCCGGCGACGAGGGCTTGACCGAGCCGTTTGCCGCCAAGGTGGTGGGCCAGCTCCGTCGGGCCGGGCTGGTCGTGGCCAGCCGGGGTCGCAGCGGGGGCTATGTGCTGGCGGCCGCTCCCGATCACGTCACCGTGCTGCAGGTCTTCCACGCCCTTGGCGAGCACTTGTTCGACGGCGGCTTCTGCGACCGGCACCGAGGCGAGGCGTCGAGGGGCTGTGTGCGACAGGAGGACTGTGCCCTGCGCTCGGTGTGGTCGACGCTGGATGCGGTGGTGGGTGACGTGCTGGCCGGCTTGACGCTGGCCGACCTGGTGTCTGGAGAGGCCGCCACGGCGCGACAACTGCAGCTCCGGTGGCGCAGCCGGGTCCCCATCACGACGTTTCCGATCCCGAAGGGAGTCTCGCCATGAGCAAGCAACAACCGATCTTTTCCTGTCACGACATTCACGTCTGGGTGGCCGACCGGGAGGTCGTCAAGGGTGTCGACCTCGCAGTGGCTCCGGGCGAGATCCACGCCATCATGGGCCCCAACGGTTCCGGCAAGTCGAGCCTCGCCAACGCCCTCATGGGACATCCGGCTTACACCCTCGAGGGAAGGCTGGAGCTCGGGGGCGAGGACGTGAAGGCGCTCTCCCCGGATGAGAAGGCTCGCCAGGGGATGTTCCTGGCCTTCCAGTACCCGGTGGCGGTGCCTGGCGTCACGGTCGCCTCGTTCCTGCGCGCCGCCGTGACCGCGATGCGCGGGACGGAGGTGCCGGTACGGGAGTTCCGCAGGGAGCTGCTGGCCCGCATGGCCGACCTCGAGATGGACTCCGGGTTTGCCGGGCGCTACCTCAATGACGGCTTCTCGGGGGGCGAGAAGAAGCGGCTGGAAATCCTCCAGCTCCTCATGCTCAAGCCCCGCTTCGCGCTCCTCGACGAGACCGACTCGGGGCTCGATATCGACGCCCTCCGCATCGTCTCGCGGGGCATCAACGCGGCGGCGCAGCAGGACGTCGGCATGGTCCTAGTCACCCACTACCAGCGGCTGCTCAACTACGTGCAGCCCCACGTCGTGCACGTCTTCATGGACGGGCGGATCGTGCGCTCCGGCGGGCCCGAGCTCGCGCTGCAGCTCGAAGAGCGCGGCTACGACTGGCTTACCCCCCAGATGGGAGGGGTGTGATGGCCGTCAACCCGCGGCTCGAGGATCTCGGGTCCGACTACGCGCAGCGCTACGGATTTCGCGACCCCGAGCAGTTCTTCGTGAGAACGCCGAGGGGTTTGTCCCATGAGGTGGTGGAGATGATTTCCACGCTCAAGGGCGAGCCTGAGTGGATGCGCGCCTTCCGGCACAAGGCGCTGGACACCTTCCTGGCCAAACCCATGCCGTCCTGGGGCGACACCGAGGCGCTCGGGCAGATCGATTTCGACCAGATCACCTACTTCATGCGCGCCACCGAGCGGCAGGGGGAGAGCTGGGACGATGTCCCGGACGACATCAAGCGCACCTTCGATCGGCTCGGCATCCCCGAGGCGGAGCGGAAGTTCCTGGCCGGAGTCTCGGCCCAGTACGAGTCGGAGGTGGTCTACCACTCGGTCAAGGAGGAGCTGACCCGCCAGGGGGTGATCTTCCTCGACATGGACTCGGGCCTGAGGGAGCACGAGGCGCTGGTGCGCGAGCACTTCGCCACGGTGATCCCGGCCGAGGACAACAAGTTCGCGGCGCTCAACTCGGCGGTGTGGTCGGGCGGCTCGTTCATCTACGTGCCGCCGGGCGTCGAGGTGGCGATCCCGCTGCAGGCCTACTTCCGCATCAACGCCGAGCGCATGGGGCAGTTCGAGCGCACCCTGATCATCGCCGACGAGGGGTCGAAGGTGCACTACATCGAGGGGTGCACGGCGCCCGTTTACTCGACCCACTCGCTGCACTCGGCAGTGGTGGAGCTGATCGCGCGCCGGGGCGCCCACATCCGCTACACGACGATCCAGAACTGGGCCACCAACATCTTCAACCTGGTGACCAAACGGGCCGTGGCGTACGAGGACGCGGTGGTGGAGTGGGTGGACGGCAACATCGGCTCGCGGCTGACCATGAAGTACCCGTCGATCATCCTCAAGGGCGAGCGTGCGCACGGCGAGGTGTTGTCGATCGCCTTCGCCGGGCCCGGCCAACACCAGGACGCGGGTGCGAAGGCGATTCACCTTGCCCCCAACACCTCCTCCAAGATCACCTCCAAGTCGATCTCCAAGGGCAGCGGCAGGGCCACATACCGTGGCATGGTGAAGGTGCGCAAGGGCGCCCACGGCTGCCGCACGTCAGTGCAGTGCGACGCCCTGCTCATCGGCGAGCAGGCCCGAACCGACACCTACCCGACCATGGAGATCGCCGAGGATCAGGTGCGCATCGAGCACGAGGCGCGCATTTCCAAGCTCGGCGACGAGCAGCTCTTCTACCTGCGCTCACGCGGCCTCACCGACGACCAGGCGCGCCTCATGATCGTCAACGGCTTCATCGAGCCGTTCGTGAAGGAGCTGCCCATGGAGTATGCAGTGGAGCTCAACCGCCTCATTGCGCTCGAGATGGAGGGCTCCGTTGGCTAGCCTGCCCGTTTCCACGACGACCCGTGTCGTACCGTTCGGTCGGTTGGCCGAGCGCTCCCGTGCCTTCGGCGAGCCGAAAGCCCTGCTCGCCACCCGGGAAGCCGCTGCCAGAATGCTGGACCCCCTGGTGCTGCCCGACCGCGCCCGGCATCTCTGGCGCTACACCAACCCCGAGCTGTTCGTGCCGCGCGCCGACCCGACCCAGCCCTCACCCACCGATGTCTCCTTTGCCTGGCGCCTGGAAGGTCCGCGCAGCGCCGCAGCGCTGGTGGCGGGCGGAGCGACCCATCTGGTGGAGCTGGACGAGGCGGCCCGTGCCGCCGGCGTGCGCGTTCTTGACCTTCACACCGCTGGCGAGGCCGTAGCGCTGCTCGGCCAGGCCGTCCCAGCCAACCATGGCTTCGTGGAGGCGATCAACGCCGCGGCATGGGCCGGTGGTGGTGAGCACCGCCTCGGCGATCGGGAGGGGG
>DAONEV010000399.1:0-3655 GCA_035403265.1 Thermoanaerobaculaceae bacterium
CCTGCCTGGCCGTCGGCGCAATCGCGGGCGTGATCGGCTATGGCCTGAGCCTCACGCTCTTCATCTCGGCCATGCGACACATCGGGGCAGCGCGCACAGCGGCATACTTTTCGGTCGCGCCGTTCGTGGGCGCCGGCCTCTCGGTCGTTTTCCTCGGAGATGGCGTGACCCTGCAACTCGTCGTGGCCGGGCTCTTGATGGGAACAGGCGTGTGGCTCCACCTGACGGAGCACCACGAGCACGAGCACGGTCACGAGCCCATGGAGCACGAGCACGCCCATGCCCACGATGGTCACCACGACCACGCTCACGCGCCCGACATGGTCCGCGAGGGATCACACAGCCACTGGCACCAGCATGCACCGGTGGTCCACTCGCACTCGCACTACCCGGACATCCACCACCGGCACCTGCACAAGTAGCGCCAAAGGGAACGGGCCGAATCCACCACTTCATGGAGGATCCACTCCGGGTATCCTGCGATCTGGAAGGACGGGAGGCGCATGAGCACATTCGTCGCCCTGCTACGAGGCATCAACGTGAGCGGCCACCGGCCGGTCAACATGCGCCGCCTGTCGGCCGCCTTCGCCTGCCTTGGCCTGGCCGACGTCGTCACCTACCTTCAGAGCGGGAACGTCGTCTTCGACGTCGCCCCGGGCGACGTGACCGAGCTTCGGCGGCGTCTCGAGGCCGCCATTGACGCGACCTTCGGATTCCCTGTCACGGTGCTCCTGCGAACCTCTCTTCAGATGGATCGCGTGGTGAAAGCCTGCCCGTTCGCTGCCGCTGCTGCCCACAACCCGACGCGCGTGGCCGTCGCGTTTCTGGCCGATGAGCCGTCGCCCGAGGCCCTCGGCCGGCTCACGGCCCGGACCCACGAGCCCGACGAGATCCTCGTCGAGGGCAGCGAGGCCTACATCCACTGCCCCGACGGCTTCGGCCGCACCAAGCTCTCAAACGCCTACCTGGAAAAGACCCTGGGTACTGCCTCGACGGCCCGGAACTGGAACACCGTCAACCACCTCATGGCGCTCGCAGTCCACCGCCAGGGCTAGGAGCCTGCACAGGTCTGCGCCTACTGCCTACCCGAGGCGGCCGCAGTCTCGCGCTCGTCCTCCCGGTCCAGCACCGTCATCTCCTCGTCCAGCGCCGGAGCCTGCACGAGATGCCTCGGCACGAATGCATACGTGGCAATCGCCGTTGGCACGACGGCACTTGCGATCACGGCCGCTACCAGCAGCGAGTACTGGTTCCGGCTCACGATGCCGTGAGTGAACCCGTAGATCGCCGAGATGGTGCCGAATGTCAGGCCGGTGGACATCAACAGCGTGTAGTACCAGCGCTCCTTGGGGTGCGGTCGGAACGCTCCGATCACCGGCGCGAGGCCGAAGATCTTCGACGCCACCTTGGCAGCCAGCAGCAGCAGGAACACGCCCGCCCCTGCCACGACGGCCGGGACAGATACCAACGACCCGGCGCGCAGGAAATAGAACGGCGTCAGGAAGCCGATGGTCAGCGTTCGCAGCCGGCGCGCCCAGTGCTTGTCTTCGGCCATCTCGTTGGCCAGCACGATCCCGGCCAGGTACGCCGGGAGCACCGCCTCGCTGCCCGACCAAATCGCCAGGTACCCGAGGCCCAGCAGCACAACAAGCACCCCTTTGGTGCGAATGGCGGCGGTGCGAAAGGCATACCTCCGCGTCAGCCAGCGCATCGTTGCCGGCAGGAGGGCGAGGACCGCCACGGTGGCACCCACGAAGGCAGCCGTCCGCATCGTGAAAGGCGCAAAGATGAGGCCCAGCGCCAGCACCGTTCCAAGGTCGTTGACGAAGCAGGCGCCCAGGATCCCCTTGCCGAAGTCGGTACGGTTGAAGCCCGTCTCCAGCATCACCGCGTAGACGACCGCCATCGAGGTGGTCGACAGCGCCACACCCGCCAGCCACGAGGCCCGCACGTCCCATTGGAGGACAAGGCGAGCGAGCGCCGCGCACCCCAGGAACGGCGCCACGAAGCCGACCAGCCCGACGACCGAGACCTCCTTCCACTTCCTCCGGAGCACCGCTGGCTCGAGCTCGCTGCCGGCCAGGAAGGTCAGCAGCACGGCGCCAGTGGAAGCCAGGAAGCGCAGCCACTGCTGATCCGAGCCCAGGGCACCCGGCGCCAGGTAGCGATCGGCGAGAAACCCTGCCGCGACCCCGACCAGAATCTCGGTAAGCGCCATCGAGAGCTTGAGGTGGTGGGCGAGAAGCGATGCCGCGACGGCAAGCAGCAGCCATAGCGCCGCAATGGCGAACATGGACTCCATGAATCCCTCCCGGTGCCGGCTTCGCGCGGGTTCGGCCACGGCAGACGAGGCGAACCTCAGGCCCGCGCGGTAGGAGTCATCAGCCCGGCCCCGGCAGTTCGAGGGGGACTCCATCCCCTGGGATCGCGCACACTACCCGGCGCCCGGACCGGCCGTCAAGGTACGGCCGGCGGCACCCATGGCGCCCCGCTTGACACGGAGGGTTGCCCTCGGGCTTGGCGCCAGCGTGCTCGATCCTGTTCGTGGCCACAGTGAGGTCACGACATCCGCTACGCGCTGTGTGGCGGGTTGGCGATGGCGGCGCCCGGGCTCGGGCGCCTCACCGTCGACCTCGGCCTCGATCGCGACCGTCTGGCGACGGCCGAGGACCTCGCGGCACTGCGGCGACACCGCCAAACCAGGCGCCCGTCGCTCCTCGCACGGCGCGGCCTACTTGCCTGGCCTGTCCTGGGAGCCCCCGCCGCAGAACCGTCGGCTGACACACCGGGGGTTCGGTCCGTTCATCCTCTGACGCAGCAGTCAGGCCCGGCGCCCGCTACTCCTGGTGCTCGGGCCTGCTCGGCGGCGTCGCTGGCGGATCCAGGTCCTCGATGAGGGCGTCCGAGGGCGAGCGCTGGCGTTGGAGGCGGGTAGCGACCTCCTCGGCGCCGCGCATGACCCGAAGGAGGTTCAGGCCCGCCACCTTCTTGACCTCACCTGGGGTCCAGCCGCGATGCAGCAGCTCGGCGAGCAGTGCCGGGTACTTCGAGACATCCTCCAGGCCGACCGGTGTGCGGCCAATGCCGTCGAAGTCCGAGCCGATCCCGACGTGCTCGATGCCCGCCACCTGCCTGATGTGATCGAGATGATCGGCCACCTGAGCGAGGGTCACGATCGGGGCCGGGTGCGCCACCTGCCAGGCCGCGAACTCGGTCCGCACACTGGCCGGGTCGCCTGGATGAAGCTGCACGATACGGTCGTGCTCGGGCCACGCCACCTCGTCGTAGAGTCTGGCCGCGTCGGAGATGAAACCGGGCGCGAAGTTCACCATGACGATGCCGCCGTTGATGGCGACCAGTTGCAGGATATCGTCCGGGACGTTACGCACGTGGTTGCACACGGTGCGCGACGAGGAGTGGGAGAAGATGACCGGCGCCTCGCTGGTGGCAAGCGCATCCCGCATGACGGCGTCGGAGACGTGGGAGAGATCGACCAGCATGCCGAGCCGATTCATCTCGTGCACGACCTCCCGACCAAACCTGGTGAGGCCACCGTGCAGCGGCTTGTCGGTGGCGGCGTCCACCCATCGAAGCGACTTCCAGTGCGTGAGCGTCATGTACCTCGCCCCGGTCGCGTGCGCCTGCCGGAGGACCG
>DAONEV010000400.1:0-3633 GCA_035403265.1 Thermoanaerobaculaceae bacterium
CGCCACCTCCGACCTCAACGACCTCTACCGCCGCGTCATCAACCGCAACAACCGGCTGAAGAAGCTGCTCGAGCTGCGGGCCCCCGAGGTCATCGTTCGCAACGAAAAGCGCATGCTTCAGGAGGCGGTGGACGCCCTCTTCGACAACGGCCGCCGCGGGCGGGTCATCAAGGGCTCCAACGGACGTCCACTGAAGTCACTCTCCGACGCCCTCAAGGGCAAGCAGGGGCGCTTCCGGCAGAACCTGCTCGGCAAGCGCGTCGACTACTCTGGTCGCTCGGTCATCGTGGTCGGCCCGGAGCTGCAGTTGCACCAGTGCGGTCTTCCCAAGGAGATGGCCCTCGAGCTGTTCAAGCCGTTCATCTACCACGAGCTGGAGAAGAAAGGCCTGGTCACGACGATCAAGATGGCGCGCGAGCTCGTCGAGCAGCGCACCCCCGAGGTCTGGGACGCCCTGGAGACGGTGATCCGCGAGCACCCGGTGCTTCTCAACCGAGCTCCGACGCTGCACCGGCTGGGCATTCAGGCCTTCGAGCCGGTCCTGGTCGAGGGCAAGGCCATCCGCATCCATCCCCTGGTCTGCGCGGCCTACAACGCCGACTTCGACGGCGACCAGATGGCGGTGCACGTGCCGCTCTCGCCGGTTGCCCAGCTCGAGGCCCGAGTCCTCATGCTGGCGCCCCGCAACGTCCTCTCTCCGGCCTCCGGGAAGCCGCTTGCCGTGCCCTCCCAGGACATGGTGTTGGGCATCTACTATCTGACATCGGAGAAGCTCGGCGGTGAGAGCACGGGGCGCCGCAAGGTGTTCGCCAGCATCGACGAGGTTCTGCTGGCCCATGCCAACGGTCGGGTTGAGACTCTGCAGCCTGTCGAAGTCATCGTCAGCGGGAACCTGATCGACATGACCGTCGAGGCCGACAGTCAGGACATCCTGCACGCCGAGACGAAGGTGGTGAGCAACTTCCACCTCGAAACCACAGTTGGCCGCGTGATCCTCAACGCTTCGCTGCCGCCCGAGATCCCGTTCGTCAACGCGCAGCTCAAGAAGGCCGGGTTGCAGAGCCTGGTGTCCTTCGCCTACCTGCGCTTTGGTCATGCGGTCACGGTTCGGCTGCTAGATTGCCTCAAGAACCTGGGCTTCGCCTGGGCGACCACCGCCGGCATCTCGATTGGCTCCGCGGACATGGTCGTCCCGGACGCCAAGGGCGAACTGGTGGCCAATGCCCTCAAGGAAGTGGACCTGGTCGAAGGGCAGCGCTCCCAGGGCATCATCACGTCAGGTGAGCGTCACAACCGGATCGTCGACATCTGGCACCGCGTGACGGAGCGCGTGTCCGACGAGATGTTCAAGCAGATGCGTCGCCGGACGGAGCAAAGCGGCGAGGCCAACCCGATCTTCATCATGGCCGATTCCGGGGCCCGAGGCTCCAAGGAGCAGGTCCGGCAGATCGCCGGCATGCGCGGCCTCATGTCAAAGCCCTCCGGCGAGATCATCGAGACGCCCATCACCGCCAACTTCCGAGAGGGCCTCTCGGTGTTGCAGTACTTCATCTCCACCCACGGCGCCCGCAAGGGTCTGGCGGACACGGCGCTCAAGACCGCTGACTCGGGGTATCTGACGCGGCGCCTCGTCGACGTGGCCCAGGACGTCATCATCACCGAGCCTGACTGCGGCACCGACCACGGCATCTTCGTCACGGCCATCACCGAGGGCGGCGAGATCCTCGAGAAGCTGCGCGATCGCCTGGTGGGCCGTGTGACCGCCGAGGACATCGTGGACCCGGTCGAGGGCACAATGATCTGCCCCGCCAACACCGAGGTATCCGAGGAGATCGCCAGCGCGATCGAGGACGCCGGCTACGAGCGAGTCAAAATCCGCTCGTTGTTGACCTGCGAGACGCGGCGTGGGGCATGCCGCAAATGCTACGGGCGCATGCTGGCGACCGGACGGCTGGTCGAGATGGGCGAGGCCGTCGGCATCATCGCGGCTCAGTCGATCGGCGAGCCGGGCACCCAGCTCACCATGCGGACCTTCCACTATGGTGGAACCGCCACCCGGGCCACCGAGCAGTCGCAGCACAAGGCCAGCCGGTCGGGCGTTGTCAAGCTCCTCAACGTCCAGGCGGTCACCAACACCAAGAAGGAGACGGTGGTGGTGGCCCGCAACGCCAAGGTGGCGGTGTGCGACGAGCGGGGCCGGGAGCGCGAGCGCTACAACCTGGTCTACAGCTCCGTGCTGCTGGTCACGGACGGCGACTGGGTGGAGCCCAACACGGTGCTCGCGCGCTGGGACCCCTTCACCTCGGCGGTGCTCACCACGGTCGCCGGGCGAATCGCCTACGACGACCTCATCGAGGGCGAGAACGTCCGCGAGGAGACCGACAAGATCACTGGCCACACCCAGAAGATCGTCATCGAGCCGCTGGGTGCCGATCGCCGCATCCCGACCATCGTCGTCCGCACCGAGGACGGGACGGAACGACGCTTCCAGCTCGCGATCGGCTCGCATCTCATGGTGGCCGAGGGCGACGCTGTCAGTCCTGGTGACGTGGTGGCCAAAATTCCCCGCGAAACCACGAAGACCAAGGACATCACCGGCGGTTTGCCGCGCGTCGTCGAGCTCTTCGAGGCGCGTCGTCCGAAGGACGCCGCCGTGGTCAGCGAGATCTCGGGCATCGTCCACATCGGCGAGGCCAGCCGCGGGACTCGGAAGGTCGTGGTCGAGGGTCGCGAGCAGATCAGCCGCGAGTACGCCATCCCCAAGGCTGCCCACCTCATCGTCCAGGATAGTGAATGGGTGGCGTCGGGCGAGTCGCTGACCGATGGCCCCGTCGATCCCCACGACGTCCTTGCGGTACTGGGCGAGACCGAGCTGCAGCGCTACCTGGTCGACAAGATCCAGGAGGTCTACCGCACCCAGGGCGTCACCATCAACGACAAGCACATCGAGACCATCGTGCGGCAGATGTGCCGGTTCGTGAAGATCACGGATCCGGGCGATACCGACTTCCTGCTCGAGGAGCAGGTGCCTCGCTACCGCGTCCAGGAGGAGAACGAGCGCATCGAGCGGCTGGGGGGCCAGCCCGCGCGCTTCGCACCGATTCTCCTGGGCATCACCAAGGCGGCGCTGGCAACCGAGTCGTTCGTGTCGGCGGCGTCCTTCCAGGAGACCACACGCGTCCTCACGGAGGCTGCAGTCTCGGGACGCGTGGACCATCTCTACGGCCTCAAGGAGAACGTCATCGTCGGCCGCCTCATCCCCGCCGGCACCGGCGCCAAGGCCTACCACCACTTCAAGGTGGCACCCGTGCCACCAGAGGAAATGCCGCAGCCCGAAGAGCAGGAGGGGCTCGAAGAGGTTCCGGACCTTGATGACATGACCGCGACGCTGCCCAGCCGGCCCGTCAGCAGTTGACAGAGTGACGGGCCTGACCTAAAATTTCCCCCCTGCGCCCTCGGTGGCGTTGGTGTGGCAACCGGGGGCCAAGCACCGGAACAGGCTTGGCCCTTCCAGTTGAAGTGAGGAGACGATGCCGACGATTGCCCAACTCGTACGCCACGGGCGGATGGCCGTGGTCGACAAGACGAAGAGCCCAGCGCTCAAGTCTTGCCCGCAAAAGCGTGGGGTGTGCA
>DAONEV010000401.1:0-3625 GCA_035403265.1 Thermoanaerobaculaceae bacterium
GCAAGGCGCGGGGAGGAGAAGATCGCCACGCTGTACCTGGGGATTCAGGCGGTGAACTCCACCTTGGAGCTGGGCGAGGTGCTGCACCGCCTGGCCGGGGCCACGGCCGAGGCCATGGACGCCCACGGGGTGGTCGTGGGCCTGGTCGACTCCACCAACACCCGGATCGAGGAGGTGGCGGCGTTCGGCCTGTCCGAGTCGTACCTCGCGAAGGGGCCGGTGCTGCTCAGCCAGAGCCCTGCGCACGCCGAGGTGGTGCTCTCCGGCCAGCCGCTCATCATTCAGGACGAGAAGGACCTGCAGCGCCTGCAGTACCCCGAGGCCGCCGCCGCCGAGCGCATCCGGTCGATGCTCTTTGTTCCTCTGCGGGGCAAGGAGAGGGTCCTTGGTGTGGTCAGGGCCTACTCGACGCGGGAACGCGCCTTTGGTCCAGACGACGCGAGATTTCTCGGCGCCATCGCCGCGCAGGGGGCGATGGCGATCGAGAACGCCATGGCGTTCGAGGCCCTGCGCAAGCTGGACCAGGACAAGTCCAGGTTCGTGCGGATGGTCACGCACGAGCTGCGAGCGCCGGTGGCCGGGGCGGATTCCATCCTGCGCACCCTGCTCGGAGGTTATGTCGGCCCGCTGGACGAGAGGCAGCGCGACTTCATGCAGCGGCTCGTGCGGCGACTGGACACGCTTCGCATGCTCATCGACGACCTGCTCGAGCTGGCGGCGGGTCGGGTCGGGATGGAACGGGGAGAGCCCGAGGATGTCGTTCTTGCCGATGTCGTACGGCGGGTAGTCGAGCACCTTGGGTCGCAGCTCCAGGAGAAGCACCAGATCGCCAGACTGGACCTCGATGCGGCCGCGGGGCTGGCGGTCAGGGCCAACCCCGAGAGCCTCTTCCGGGTCTTCCTCAACCTCATCGGCAATGCCGTGAAGTACACGCCCGAGGGCGGCGCCGTGGTGGCTCGCGTGGCGCGCACGGACCACCAAGTGGAGGTGGCGATCAGCGATACCGGCATTGGGATCCCCGCGTCGGCGCTCCCCCAGCTCTTCACTGAGTTCTTCCGGGCAGCGAACGCCAAGCCCTTTGCGCCGGGCACCGGGTTGGGTCTCGTCATCGTCAAGGAGTTGGTCGAGAAGATGGGTGGCCGCATCAGCGTCGAAAGTGACGAAGGCCAGGGCACGACGATCACGGTGTTCCTACCCCTCGTGCGCTCCGGCGCGGAGCATGGTATGATGTGCTCCGCATCGTCCACCAAGGGGGACGATGGTTTGCTGGCCGAGTCCATCACCAGCAGCGGACAATGTCCGCAAGAAGGGTTCCCGAGATGAAGCTGTATATTGGCAATCTGTCCTACGACACAACCGAGTCCCAGCTCCAGGCCCTGCTCGCCGCTTACGGCGAAGTGGAGTCGGTGCGCATCCTGACCGACGGCGACAGCGGCCGGTCGAAGGGTTTCGGCTTCGCTGAGTTCCGCTCTGACGAGCAGGCCAGGGCCGCGATCACCGGGCTCAACGGCAAGGACCTCGGCGGACGCGCCATCATCGTCAACGAGGCGCGGCCGAAGACCGATTCCGGCGGTGGCCGTGGCGGTGGCGGTGGCCGCGGCGGCTACGGTGGCGGCGGGTTCGGCGGCGGTCGCAACCGCTACTGAGCTTGCAGATGCCTGGCGGCGCGGGGCTCGATTCCGAACCCCGCGCCGGCCAGTTCTCATCATCAGGCCGACGCCACGGTCGTCTGTGGGACTCTCGACTGGAGACCCAGGGTGCGTCGGGCGGAGGCTTTCGGCACCGTTTGAAGCGTCCCCGACGGCGCGCCTTCGAACGTGGCCATTCCTTCGAGGTCGCGCGATTCTCGGCCGCACGCGTTGGGTGCTGGAACCCTCTGCAAGGAGGCGAACTTGGCAGTAAAACACAGGGCAACGTTTGCAAAGCGCGAACGCGAGCGCGCCCTCCAGCAACATCGTGAGGAAAAGGCCGCGAAGAAGCAGCAGCGCAAGACCGACAAACAGGACCGACCGGACCTCGGGCCCGAGCAGGACCCGGATATCGCCGGGATCGTGCCTGGCCCGCAGCCCCGCAGTGACGAGATCTGACCCGAGCAGGCGGTCAGACGTTTGGATTTCCAGGGGCCGGTGCTGACGCGAGCCGGCAGTCGCCCTCGCGGACCTGCCGTCGACAGCTCTCAAGCAAGAAGCCGGTGACCGGGTTTCCCGGCGTCGATTGGGCCTCGCGCCCGTTGTGGGCGGCGTTTCAGCTCGATCGCAGCTTGGGGGTGCGCTTCCACAGCTTGTACACGGCGGGATAGACCAACAGCTCGAGAAAGAACGACGTTGCGAGCCCGCCAATCATCGGTGCGGCGATACGCTTCATGACGTCGGCGCCCGCCGAGGTCGACCACATGATTGGCAGCAGGCCCATGAACGCCGCCATCACCGTCATCATCTTCGGGCGCACGCGTTTGACGGCGCCGTGCACGATCGCCTCGTCGAGGCCGCTCACGGTCGTGAGTTGACCCCGCTTCCTATAGTCTTCGTATGAGAGATCGAGGAACAGCAACATGAACACGCCGGTCTCGGCGTCGAGCCCGAGCAGGGCGATCATGCCGACCCAGGCTGCAATCGACACGTTGTAGCCGAGGAAGTGGAACAACCAGATCGCGCCGATCGCGGAGAACGGCACGGCCAGCATGACAATGCCAGCCTTGAAAGCGGACTTGGTGTTGGCGACGAGCAGCACGAAGATGAGCACGAGGGTGATCGGAACGACCACCTTGAGCCGCTCGCGCACGCGGATCATGTTCTCGTACTGGCCCGACCACTGCAGTACGTACCCCGGCTGGAGCTCGAGCTTCTCGCGGACGACCTTCTTGGCCTCCTCTACGTACCCTCCAATGTCGCGCCCGGTGATGTCAACGTAGACGTAGCCGGCCAGGAAGCCGTTCTCGTCCCGGGTCATGGCCGCACCCTGGATGAGCTGGATATCGGCGACCTGGGCAAGGGGGATCTGAGCGCCCGACGGCGTCGCCACCAGCACGCGCTGAAGCTGGTCGAGGTCCTCGCGCAGCTCACGCGGGTAGCGGATGTTGACCGGGTACCGCTCGCGTCCCTCGATCGTGGTGGTGACATTCTCTCCGCCGATGGCGCTCACGATTACGTCCTGCATCTGGGCGATCGTGAGGCCGTAGCGGGCGAGCTGGTCGCGGCGCGGCACGATGTCGACAAAGTAGCCGCCCGTGACCCGCTCGGCGAAGACGCTGCGCGTACCTGGGATGTCGCGCAGGATGCCCTCGAGGTGCTCGCCGATGCGCTGGATCTCCGCCAGATCGGCGCCGAAGACCTTGATGCCGATCGGCGTCCGGACGCCGGTGGTGAGCATGTCGATGCGCCCCTTGATGGGCATCGTCCAGGCGTTCGTGACGCCGGGGATTCTCAAGCTCCGATCCATCTTGTCGACCAGCTCGTCCCACGAGATGTGGTCGGGCCAGATCGGCCGTAGCACCGGCTTGACCCAGCCAGGCGCCCAGGAGCTGTACCAGCGGGTCTTCGCCTCCCACTGGCTCTCGGGCTTGAGCACGATCGTGGTCTCCATCATCGAGAACGGCGCCGGGTCGGTGGAGGTCTCGGCGCGCCCC
>DAONEV010000402.1:0-3588 GCA_035403265.1 Thermoanaerobaculaceae bacterium
CGTGCTCGGGTCGCTCGTGGCGCTGATCATGGCGGTCGGAGCAATCTTCGGCGCGCTCAACACGATGTACTCGGCAGTGGCGGAGCGGGCGAGGGAGATTGCCGCCATGCGCGCTCTCGGCTTCTCGTCGGCGAGCGTGATCATGTCGTTCGTCTTCGAGTCACTGCTCATCTCGCTGGTGGGCGGGATCATCGGCTGCCTGGTGGTGCTGCCACTGAACGGCCTGACCACCGGGACGATGAACTGGCAGACGTTCTCGCACCTGGCGTTCGCGTTCCGCGTCACCCCCGGGCTCATGGTGATCGGCCTGGTCTTCGCCGTGACGATGGGCCTGCTGGGCGGGCTCGCCCCGGCCGTCCGCGCCGCCCGCATGCCCGTGGCCAAGGCCCTGCGGGAGCTCTGACCCCGCCCACGCGCCCAGCGAATCAGCGAATCAGGAGATCAGCTCATCAGCAAGACCAATCCTCTGGTGGTCTGATGATTCGCTGATATGCTGATTCGCTGATGAGCTGACTAGCTGGTTGGGAGGTGGGTGATGGCTGTGGATGGCAGGGCGTTGTGGACGATCTCGTACGGAATGTTCATCGTGACTGCGCGGGCGGGCGGGAAGTCGAACGGTCAGATCGCCAACACGGTCTTCCAGGTCACGGCCGACCCGCCCCGGGTCGCCATCGCCATCAACAAGGAGAACCTGACCCACCAGCTCATCCGCGAGGGCGGCTGGTTTGGCGTGACAGTGCTTGACGAGGCGACGCCAATGGAGCTGATCGGGCTGTTCGGCTTCAAGTCGGGACGTGACGTGGACAAGCTCGCCCAGGTCGGCTTCCGCGAGGGGCAGCACATTCCCCTTGTTACCGACCACGCCGTCTCGGTCAGCGAGGCCAGGGTCCTCCAGGAGCTCGACACCGGGACGCACACCCTGTTCGTCGGTGAGATCGTCGGAGCCGAGATGGTCGTCGAGGCGCCTCCCCTCACCTATGCCGGCTACCACGCGAGAAAGGGCCGGGCGCCGAAGAACGCACCGACCTACCAGCCGGAGGTCAAGGCTGAGCTCACCCCGGCACCGGCCGCGACGGCTCCCTCGTACCAGTGTGGAGTGTGTGGGCACGTCTATGTCCCGGCGGACGGCGACCCGGAGCACGGCGTCCCTCCAGGCACGCCATGGGAGAACCTCCCCCCCGACTGGGTTTGCCCCGTCTGCGGCGCCGCCAAGGACGCGTTCTCGAAGGCCTAGCCCGACACGGAAGGTAGCGGAGCGAGAAGCGTCACGGCGGCAAGCGCGGCCAGGAGTGCGAGGGCCGCTGCGCCGAGCGCCGGGGAGCCTGGGCCGAATCGGCCAAGGCTCAGCTCGCCCAGGAACGGCCCGGCCACCCGCGCGAGCGAGCCGACGCCCTGGAAGGCACCCATGGCTTCGCCCTGCTCGCCGGCCGCGGCACCCCGCGACACCAGTGCCGAAAGCGACGGGCTGGAGAGGCCCATTCCGAGAGCCAGGACCGGCATCGCCACGAGCAGGCCGCTAATCCGGTGCTGCGCCGCCACGAGGGTGAGGCCTCCCGCCGTCAGCACGAGCCCGGCGAGGAGCAGGCGCTGCTCGGAGAAGCGGCGGGTGAGACGGCCCATGAGACCTCCCTGCACGGCGGCGGCGAGGACGCCGATGTACACGAAGAGCAGGCTCACTTGCCGCATCGGCAGCTCGAAGCGAGTGTGCACGAGCTGGGCGAAGGTGACCTCGAACGCCGCAAACCCTGTCACCAGCGCAAAGCCGATCAGCAGGAGAGGTTGCAGCTCCCGACGATGGCGGGCCAGGACCAGCGGAACCAGGGACCAGCGCCTGTCACGCACGCCACCCCGGCGGTCGGCCGACAAGGACTCGGGAAGCAGCAGGAACGTCATGAGCATCGCCACCGCGGAGCAGAACGCCGCACCGAGGCCCGGTGCGGCGGGTCCGAGACCCAGCAGCACGGAGGCCATGGCCGGTCCGGCGATGAAGCCCAGCCCGAAGGCGGCGCCGATCAGCCCCATGCCGCGCGCCCGGTCCTTGGCCTCGGTGAGGTCGGCGATCACCGCCTGGGCCGTGGCGATGTTGCCGCCGGCGGCACCGGCCAGGAGTCGGGAAGCGAAGAGCAGGACCAGGGAGTTGGATGCGGCCAGCAGCAGGTAACCGCCCACCGCGCCGGCCAGGGAGAGGAGCAGCACGGGTCGACGGCCGAAGCGGTCCGAGAGCCTGCCGAGGAGGGGAGAGAAGAGGAACTGCATGGCGGAGTAGGCAGACATCAGCAACCCGAACAGCCAGGGCGAGGGTCGGTAGGTCTCGGCGTACAGGGGCAGCAGGGGGATGACCATCCCGAATCCGACCAGGTCGATGAAGACGATGACGAAGAGAGTGACAAGCGCACGGCGGGGGGCCTGCATGACGCCTCCTCGAAAGCCAACCGGTCTCCGGACAGGTGCATTCCGATGGTGCCGGGCCACGAGTGTCGTGTGCGGATATGGAGCTGTCGCCTGCAGGCATTCCCGGGGCGCGTGGACGGACCTAGATTGTGCACAAGATCGGCGGAGAAGAGGTACTTGGGAGCGGGGAGGGTCTCGTGAACCCCGCGTCGGACCCGCCGGGGAGGTCGGTCATGCGCACAACTCGTGGACGAAGCACTCGATGGTTGTCGGTGCTGGGCGTGGCGATCCTGGCCGCCGGCGCCCTGGCGGCGATCGGACAACCGGCAGGGCAGGCGGGCGCGGCGGGACCCCTCCCGGCGCCCACGCCGGCCCCGACCACGGTGACCCTGGATGCGATTGCCGACACCTTCGTGGACAGTGCCAACCCGTCGACGAACTACGGGACGAACCCCAGTCTCTACGTGGCCCTCGGCGCCACCCTGGCTGGTCGCGTCACCCTCGCTCGCTTCAACCTGTCGTCCATCCCGGCCGGTGCGACGGTGCAGGCGGCCACCTTCCAGATGAACCTGGAGGTGGCGACCGGCCTCTCGGTCGTCTCGCTGACCCTGGGGCGGGCCAAGACGTCCTGGACGGAGACGGGGGTCACCTGGATCAGCCGTCCTGACCTCGAGAGCCTCACCTCGGCCAGCATCGGCTCCACGGCTGGATGGGTGTCCTGGGAGGCCAGGAACCTGGTGCAGGGGTGGGTGTCCAAGACCTACTCCAACTTCGGTCTGGGGGTGAGCGGCCCAGCCACGGGGAGCGCCTACAGCCGGCGTTTCCTCAGCCGCGACAAGCTGCCAGCTCCGCGGCTGGTGGTCAGCTACTACGCGCCCACGCCGACGCCGACCCGGACGGCGACACGGACGGCCACCCAGACCCCGGTGGCGACCGCCACACCGACTCCCACGCGGACGGCGACGTTCACCCCGACGCCGACCCGCACGGCCACCTTCACGGTGACTCCGACGCGGTCGGCCACGCTGACCCCCACCAGGCCACCCACCAAGACACCCACTCCTACACCGACCGCAACGAGGACCGCGACGCCAACCCCGACTCCCACGCCACCCACCTGCTCGGACCCCTACGAGCCGAACAACACCTTCGCCACCAACGTGAAGGGAGTCTTCGCCGCCGGCGATTGCCGCCGCG
>DAONEV010000403.1:0-3568 GCA_035403265.1 Thermoanaerobaculaceae bacterium
CGCGCCGGCGCCCGGCGGGGGCCGATGCGCGGTTGGGACCACCGCGCCCACCTTTCGTGCCACGAGACGGAGCGAATCAAGCAGGGGTGAAGCGAATGCCAGGGGGGCGCGATCGTCCCGATCGCGCCTGTCAGATCAGGGTGATGGTGCCAGGGATGACGCGGTCGGGGGACGCGGAGGGCTGGCGGGTCATCCACTGGCTGGCGCTCAGGCAGACGGCGCGGGCCTCGAGCAACTGCTCGATGGCGGTCTCGAACGGTGCCGGCACCAGCACGTCCACCCAGGCGGTGCCAGGGGCCTCGCCGGCGAACTGCAACGCCCAGCCGAGGCCGGCCAGCGCCGCCTCGCGGGTGGTGCCGACGACCGGGCCGCACTGGCCGGGGCCGCCGTAGGCGTAGCCGACCAGGCGCTGGCCCTCCTTGATCTTGGCGAAGCGGAGGAAGCGCTGGGTGAGCCAGTACTCGTGATCCATCGGGCGGGAGATGCCGCGCGTCGCACGGTCCATCCGCTCGAGGTCGGCGGCGCCGCTGCGGCGGGACAGCTCGTCGGGATCGAGCTCCTGCCCAGGCAGCAGCTTGGCGAGCTCGATACCGACCTGGCGGGCCGGCTCGGCAGGCAGGCGCAGGCGGTACACGGGGAAACGAGGGCGCAGGCCGAAGCGGAACGCTGCCGCCTGGTCGGGCCCGCCACCGAGGACGTGGGCGATGGAGTCGGTGGCGCCGGAGCGCTCGCCGAAGGCCAGGGCGCGGCGCACGAGGACATCGGTGACGCCCTCCTCGCGGGCCTCGGGGAGGATCCACGGCTGGGTCATGACAAGCTGGCGCGAGCGCACGTAGGCCGGCAGGAACCCGACCACGGTCGAGTCCTGGCTGGCGATGAGGAAGCCGTCGGTGTCGAAGTGGGCGAGGTGCGCGAGGTCGAGGCGGAGGTCGGTCGGCACGCGGCGGCTCTCGACCGGGGCGCTGCCTTCCCAGCCGGGAAGCAGGTTGCGGAGGTGCTCGGCCATCTCGACCAGGGGGTCGAGTCCGACCCGCGACACTGCCTGCACCTTCAGCCTGCCACTCATCTGCGACCTCCCTTGCCAAGCAACCAGTCCGCCCCGTCTGGAGCGGCGCCACCAGGACGGATTGTACCAGTCGGGAGAACGGGAGGCCGATCGAAGCTCGGCGCCGTGGACGGGGGCGCTGTGTCAGAATTCGCCCCGGAGGTTGGAAGCCATGGAGCATCATGCAACCGCGGGAACCCTGGCTGGGCTGCCGGGTACCGCGTGGTTCGCCGCCCTCACGGTCGCCGCCGTGGTCTGCGTCATCTACTCGCTACACCGCAAGCTGGTGCTGGTGGGAGCGGGACGCGGCGGCGTGCGCCTCGACGACTGGGGCCAGCGCTTCAAGGGCCTGCTCGTGATGTTTCTCGGCCAGAAGCGCATGTTCCTCGAGCCGCTGCCCGGGGTCATGCACGCCCTGATCTTCTGGGGATTCCTCGTCTTCACGGTGCGGTCGGCCTCGGTCGTCGTCGAAGGGCTGGCCCGCGGGTGGGAGCTGCCTTTCCTGCACACCGGGCTGGGCTCGGCGTACCTGCTGACGAAGGACCTCTTCGTCGTCCTGGTCCTCGCCGGGATCGCCGTCGCCGCCTGGCGGCGCCTCGTGACCAGGCCGGCGCGGCTGGAGTACTCGGCCGACGCCTGGGTGATCCTCGGGCTCATTGCCCTGCTCATGGTCACCGACGCGACGGCCGATGGCGCCCGCATCGCCGGCGGCGCCCCGGGGCCCTGGCAGTGGACGCCGGTCTCGGCGGCAGTAGGCGGCCTCATTTCCAACCTGAGCATCGGCACGCTTCACGGCGTCTACGCCTGGAGCTGGTGGATTCACGTCGTGGCGCTCTACCTCTTCGCGAACTACCTGCCGTACTCGAAGCACTTCCACGTCTACACGTCGCTGCCGAACGTGCTGCTGCGGTCCCTCGAGCCGGCCGGCCAGCTCGAGAAGATGGACCTCGAGAACATCGGCGAGGGCAGCACGCTGGGTGCCCAGCGCATCACGGACTACACGTGGAAGCAGCTCCTCGACCTCTACACCTGCACCGAGTGCGGGCGCTGCACGGTGGTGTGCCCGACCACGATTACGCACAAGCCTCTGGTCCCCCGCGACCTCACCATCGACCTGCGGGATCACCTCAACGCCTCGGAAGGCGAGATCATCCGTGACCCCGGCGACACGCCGGGCACGCCCCAGCGGGAGCTGGCCGGCGACGTCATCGACCCGGACGTGGTGTGGGCGTGCACCTCCTGCCGGTGGTGCGAGGAGGCCTGCCCGTTGTTCATCTCCTACGTCGACAAGATCGTCGACATGCGACGCCACCTGGTGCTGGAGAAGGCCACCTTCCCCGAGGAGGCCGAGCTTGCCTTCCGCGGCATGGAGATCAACGGCAACCCCTGGCAGCTCCCGGCCGAGAACCGCGCCGACTGGGCGAAGGGGCTCGAGGTGCCACTTGCCGGCGACGGGTCCGAGTTCGAGTACCTGTTCTGGGTCGGGTGCGCCGGGGCCTACGACCAGGCGGGGCAGAGGACCTCGCGGGCGCTTGTCACGCTGCTCAGGGCGGCCGGCATCCGCTTCGCGATCCTCGGTGCCGAGGAGACCTGCACCGGCGACTCGGCGCGCCGCCTGGGCAACGAGTACCTGTTCCAGATGCTCGCGCAAGCCAACGTCGACACCCTCAATCGCCACGGCGTGAAGAAGATCGTCACCAACTGCCCGCACTGCCTGAACACTTTGCTGCACGAGTATCCCGATTTCGGCGGGCGGTTCGAGGTCGTGCACGGTACCCAGCTCGTCGCGCAGTTGCTCGCCCAGGGGAAGCTCGAGCTCACGAGGGAGGTCAAGCAGGTGCTGACGTTCCACGACCCCTGCTACCTCGGGCGTACCAACGGCGAGTACGAGGCGCCGCGCGAGATCCTGAGCGCCATCCCGGGCGTCGAGCTCAGGGAGGCCGAGCTCTCGCGGGAGAAGGCGATGTGCTGCGGCGCCGGCGGCGGCCGCATGTGGCTCGAGGAGAAGCTCGGCGAGCGCATCAACCAGGTGCGCGTCGGGCAGCTTCAGACGTCCGGCGCCCAGGACGTGGCGGTGGCTTGCCCGTTCTGCGCGGTGATGATCGGCAACGGCCAGCAGGAGCTGGGGCAGGAGCAGGCGCGCACCGTCGATGTGCTCGTGCTCGCCGCCCAGGCGCTCGATGAGGTCCATCACGCCTAGGACGCCCGGTGGGCGCGATCGTCCCGATCGCGCCACGCGGCACGCGGCGCCGCGCCGGCGCGCGGCGGGCGCCGATGCGCGGTTGGGACAACCGCGCCCACCTTTGGAGCGCCGGGCCAGCCCATTCTTCGCGGATTTGTTGAGCTCCGGTGCGAGCCATGCCTGAAGTGCGGGGGCCTGCGCGGCATCGGTTGGCGCGTCGTGGTGAGGGGCTGGCCGCCTGGTGGATGCGGTTTCATGGCTTTGTCATCGAGGCGCGCAACTGGCACGGCGGGCACGGAGAGATCGACCTGGTAGCGCGGCGGCGTGGGTTGCGCGTCTTT
>DAONEV010000404.1:0-3554 GCA_035403265.1 Thermoanaerobaculaceae bacterium
GGCGGTGCTTCCTGCCCAGCAGCCGCAGCAGCCAGAGGGTGGAGGCGGCCTGGGACGTGCCGAAGGCACCGTTCGGCACCGAGGCAGTGTTCGCGCACCTGACCGAGGCCGCGGGTCTAAGCAAAGAGGTGACCTCGCGAGGGAATGTGGCCGCGGCGCGCGCCGCCGCCGCGTGGGTCGCCGAATCGACGTTCCACAAGGGGTACGTGGCGCACGCACCGATCGAGCCGCACACCGCCGTGGCCGAGGTCAGGGACGGCAAGGTCACGGTGTGGGCGTCGACCCAGACGCCGTTCCCCACCCGGGACCGCATCGCCGGGGAGCTTGGCCTGCCCGAGGACGCCGTGCGCGTGATCACCCCGTACGTGGGCGGCGGGTTCGGCGGCAAGAGCGCGGGGCGCCAGGCGTCGGAGGCGGCGCGCCTCGCGCGCATCACCGGCAAGCTGGTGCAGGTGCGCTTCTCCCGCGCCGAGGAGCTTTTCTTCGACACCTTCGACCCGGCGGCGGTGGTGACCCTCGCCACCGCCCTCGACGGTGCGGGCAAGATCACCTTCTGGGACTACCACGTCATCGCAGCGGGTGACCGCGGCGCCGAGCTCTTCTACGACGTGCCCAACGTGTCGATCCGCGTCAGCGGGGGATGGCGCGGCGAGGGCGAGGAGCTGCACCTGTTCGGCGTCGGGCCGTGGCGCGCCTCGGGCGCCAACATGAACGTGTTCGCCAAGGAGTCGCAGGTGGACATCATGGCCGCGATGGCCGGGCTTGACCCGGTGGAGCTGCGCCTGCGCAACCTGACCGACGAGCGCATGCGCCGCGTGCTGCAGGCTGCGGCCAAGGCGTACGGCTGGAAGTCGCGGGTGGCGCCGGCCGGCACGGGGCACGGGCGCGGCGTGGCGTGCGGGGTCGACGCCGGGACCTACGTGACCCTGATGGCGGACGTCACGGTCGACCGTGCGACGGGCGCGGTACGCGTCGACCGGGTCGTGGCCGCCCAGGAGATGGGCCTGGTGGTCAACCCGACCGGCGCGACGATGCAGATGGAGGGGTGCGTCACCATGGGTCTCGGGTACTGCCTCGCCGAGGAGCTGCGCTTCGACGGTGGCACCATCCTCGACCGCAACTTCGACACCTACCACATCCCCCGCTTCTCGTGGCTGCCGGGGATCGAGACGGTGCTGGTGCCCAACCCCGAGCTGAGCCCCCAGGGAGGCGGCGAGCCGGCGATCGTGCCGATGGGCGCGGTCATTGCCAACGCCGTCTTCGACGCCACCGGCGTGCGCTTCTTCCGTCTCCCGATGACCCCCGAGCGCGTCCGCGCCGCGCTGGAGCCGAGGCCGGCAACGGGCTGAGTCGCTCCGAGGTCACGGGCGCCGCATCGCGTGCCGCAAGGCGCGGTTGGGGACAACCGCGCCCACCTTGGGTCAGGAGCGGGCGGCGCGGGCGAGGTTGAGGGCGAGGAGGGACTCGAGGAGGGCGTCGTCGGACATGACGGGGTCCCAGCCGTAGGCGGCGAAGACGGCGGCGTCGAGGCGCTCGTGGGCCTGGCGGAGCCAGGTGGGGCGCTGGTTGTAGAGGTTCGTGAGGGTGCGGGGCTTGAGCCTGGCGGCGGAGTCGGCGTCCTTCGGGACGATGCGCGGGTAGCGGACGGTGCCGATGCCGCGGGCGTCGGGGTCGACGACGTAGCGCGCCCACGGGCCGTCGGCGGAGCCGGGGAAGGTGAGGACCTCCTCGCGCGTCCACTCGGGTGGGTTGAGCCAGGTTGTGCGGAGGGCGTCGAGGTCGCGGGCGGCCGCGCTGATCGCTCGCACGATGGCCGCGTCTGGGGATCGGGGTCCGGGGTCAGGGGTCCGGGGTCCGGGATTGGACACGCCTGGGCCGCCGGGCTCGACTCCGGCGACGCGAGGTCGTCGAGCGTCACCGTCTGCACCGACGGCGCGGTGTTGGTGAAGTTGGTGTGGATCTCGATCCGCTCGATGTCCGAGACGACGAGCAGTGGCGGGCTCTCGAGCGCCTCGCGGTAGTCGAGGAGCTGCCGGTACGCGGCGGCCAGGTCCTTGTGCTTCCCCTTGTACTCCCAGCCGAAGAACCCCTGCTTCCAGACGTCGGCCCACCCGTCGCCGCCCGAGGTCTTGCCGGCGCCGCGCTCGAAGCAGGACCGCTCCCCCCGCGGGTCCATCTCCGCCGGCGTCGGATGTCCGAGCATCCGACACAGGTCGAGGAAGTGCTCCTGCGCCGCCTGCCGCTCCCTGAGATCGGCCCGCCGCCACTTGGCGACCAGCTCGGACGGGTTCATGGAGGGCATTGTGACACGAGAGCTGCCCGGCCGCCCGGTCTGGTTTCGCTTCGCGCCCTGACGCGCGGGTCGATTCCGGGGAGGCCAGTCAGCGGCGGTGGTAGGTGAACACGGCGGACCTGTACTCGTGGCCCGCCTGGTCGGGGCGGAACGCCTCCATTGTCCAGGTGGTGGCGTCCACCTCGGTCTCGACCGTGCGGATCGTGCCCACGGTGCCGTGGACCGGGTCGGGGCTTTCGCTCGAGAAGGTGAGGATCTTGCCCGTCGGGTCGGCAGTGCCCACCGAGCGGAGGATCGACGTGCCCCCGCCGTCGATCCAGGTCGAGACGTACTGCTTGCGGATCTTGTCAAAGCCAGCAAGGCCGCGGGCCTCGTACCTGCCGTTGGGTCTCGTGACCTCGAAGCGCTCCTCGAAGAAGCGGCCGCCCAGGAGCGGCTGCCACTCCGAACGGCCCTTCGACTCGCGAGGTGAGGCGTCGGGCGCGGACCAGGCGCGTACGGTCACGTCCCAGCTCCCGACACGCCGCGCGAGCACGGCGTGCTCCGGACCGGGTGTGCCGTACGCCGCCCATGCTTCGGCGGCGGTGGGTGTGGGTGTCTGGGCGGGTTGTTGCTGGGCAGATGCAAACAACCCGCTCAGCATCGTGGCGCAGGTTGCGAGGAGTGCGGAGTTGACGGAGCGCATGCGATCCTCCCGAACCGGGGCATGATGCCAGATCGGGGGTCGAACGCGGTAGCTGCCCGTCGCTCCTGGACCGGCGGCAGGAGACGGCCAGGTGGATGGGTACCCCCTCCCGCCCGGCGCGGTCGGGGACGACCGCGCCCACCTTGGGCTCGCGACGCCCTGACGGGATTGTCGCGTCTCGCGGTCCGAAGGTGGGCGCGGACCTGCGGGCCGCGCCTCTGACGCCTCGGGGTGCCTTGGTGGATCAGTGTTTCGCGATCGAGGCGGGCAACCGGGCCGGGGTCGGTGTGGTGAGGCTTTGGGTCCGGATGGTGCCGCAGTCTCCGCCTGACCGCGGGCAAGGGCAGAACGCGACGCCTGATGCATCGGGCAGGAAGGCGACGTCGACGGCCTTGAACGCCGGAGGATACGCCCCGAGGCGGTCGACCAGCCAGGCGTCGAAGACCACCTGCCCGGTCGCGGGGCGAGCGACGAGCAAGCGGGCGTCCTGGATCAGGAAGCCGACGAGCGAGCTGTCGGGCGCCCAGACGATGGTGTCACACCAATCCTGGTCTCCTGCGAGCTTCTGCACCATTT
>DAONEV010000405.1:0-3534 GCA_035403265.1 Thermoanaerobaculaceae bacterium
CTGCGGGGTGAAGTCCTTGCCGGTGGCGACTCGCTTGCCGCTCAACTCGATCATGTGGCCAAAGACCTGCTCGTTCTGGCCGGCGAGCGTGCGCAGCGTGGATTCCACATCCCAATACTCGGACGCGACGAATCGCATGCGCTCCCGCTCGCGGCTCGCCAGCTCGCGCAGCAACGGGTTGGGCGACGTCCGCTCGACCTGGGCCCACAGCTCGTACGCTCCGATCAGCTCGCCCCCGTTCTGCCGGGCGAAGGCCGCGAACCGCGCCGACTGCGGCGGACCGTCGGCCTGGAACAAGGCCTGCTCGAAGTACCGCGCCGCCCGCGCCAGGTCGCGCCCGCCGGGCCGCACGAAGTAGAGGAAGCCGAGCTGGAAGGCCAGCTCGCCGCTGGCCGGGTTGGCCGCCAGCCCCTTGAGCATGAGCCGCTCGGCCGCGGGGAAGTCGTGACCCTCCTGGGCCAGCGCGAAGGAGCCGAACACGTACGCGGGGCGGAAGCCGGGATCGAGCGTGGTCAGGATGTCGAAGACGTGCTCCATGCGCATGAAGCGGTTGTCGGTGAAGCGGTGCTCGCCGTAGTACTGCACCGCCCGCAGCCAGGCGAGATCGGCGGCGGTGGCGGCGTGACCGAGCGTGGCCGGCTTCAGCAGCCGCCCCGACGGGTAGTACGAGAGTTCCTCGAGCGGGTGCGGATGCGGCACGACGCGCCACGAGAGGTCGGCGAGCACGAACACCGCCGCCCCCAGCAGCAGCGCGATCCCCCAGGCCGCCGCGCTGCGGCGGTGCCAGGCGGACGGTCCCGGGGCGATCACTTGAAGTCCTTCGACTCGAAGGCGGCCGCCGCCAGGCACAGGGCGCAGGCCGCGTACACCGCGGCGTAGACCGTCGCCAGCCCGAGGTGCAGCGCGGTGGTCGTCTCCCCGGCCGCGGCCAGCGTGCGCATGTTGAACAGCGGCAGGTTGGGTACCAGGTTGGCCACGACCCGCAGCACCGTGCCCAGCTCCGGCGGGAACTTGGCGGCGAAGAGGCGCAGGTCGTAGCTCCACTGACCCACCAGGAAGAAGCCGAGGGTGTAGAGCGCCGACAGCACCGGGGTGGAGATCGCCGAGAACATCACCGCCAGCGCGGTGACCACGGTCAGCTCGAGACCGGCCAGGTAGACCGCCTCGAGCACCGCCGGCCCCGAATGGCCGCCGCCCCGCAGCAACAGCAGGCCGCACAGCGCCAGGCCGAGCAGCACCGCCACCGTCCACAGCGTCGCCGACAGCCCCGCCCACTTGCCCACCAGGTAGGCCGAGCGCCGGATCGGGCGCGACAGCAGGTTGTAGATGGTGCGCCGCTCCAGCTCCTTCGCCACCAGACTGGTGCCGGTGAGCAGGATCACCAGCAGACCCAGCACCGAGATCCCGCTGAGGCCGAGGTCCACCAGCAACCGGCCACCCTCGCCGAGAGCCAGCGGGCTCGCCATCAGCGTGACGGCGAACAGCGCCAGCCCCGCGGCGACCATGCCGGCGACGACGCGGTCGCGCATCGCCTCGCGGAACGTGTTCCGCGCGATCAGCCAGGCGGTCATGCGCTCCTCCGCGTCCGCTCGCCCGCGGCGGCGGCCAGGAAGAGCTCCTCCAGCGTCGGGCGCTGCGGCGTGACCGCCCGCACCGCCACGCCGGCGCGCAGCAGACCCGCCAGGACCTCCTGCAGGCGGGACTCGTCCTCCAGGCGGAAGACCGTCTCGTCGGCCCGTTCGCTCCGCGTCACCTCGCCGGCCCACTGGCGCGGCAGCTCGAGCAGAGCCCCCGGCGCGCAGCGGATCTCCACCGACTGCCGACCCCCGTCCACCAACTCGCCCACCGTGGCGAGCTGCGTCAGGCGTCCGCCGAGCAGGATGGCGACCCGGTCGCAGAGCATCTCGACGTCGGGCAGGATGTGCGACGAGAACAGCACCGTGACGCCGCGGTCGCGCTGCTCGGCGATCAGACCGCGAACGTCGCGTCGTCCGAACGGATCGAGACCGCTCATCGGTTCGTCGAGGATCAACAGCTCGGGCTCGTGCACCAGGGCGGCGGCCAGCCCGAGACGCTGCAGCATGCCCTTCGAGTACTTGCGCAGCACCAGCCGCGGCCTCTCCCCGAGTCCCACGCGTCCCAACCACTGCCGCGCACGCTCGTGCGCCGCCGCCCCACCCAGGCCCGACAACCGGCCGGCCAGCTCGAGATACTCGACGCCGTTCAGGTAGTCGTAGAAGTACGGCTGCTCGGGCAGGAAGCCCAGCCCCCGGCGCGACGCGGTGTCCTCCACCGGGTGCCCCAGCAGCCAGGCCCGACCGCGCGTCGGCTTCAGCAGCCCGACGAGCAGCTTGAGCGTGGTGGTCTTGCCGGCGCCGTTGGGCCCCAACAGGCCCAGCACCTCGCCGCGCCCCACTTCGAGGTCCAACGCCTCGAGGCCGCGGGTGCGGCGCATCGTCCAGGGATGCACGTAGTCCTTCGCGAGCCTCCGGGTACACACGGCCAGAGACGGATCGGGAGCGCCGACCTCCCTGGCGCGCTGCCCAATCACTGGCCGGCCCGCGATCTCGACGGTAGGACTCTGCATGCCATCCTCCCTGGTCCTGTGACCACCTGCACGTCTAAGGCTATGTGCCGCCTACGGATGTGAAACCCGCCCCGTTCCGAGGGCAGCCGCGACGCCCGACAGTGCAACGTGTGTGCCGATGGAGAGGGACCGCGGGGCCGAGGGAACTGCGGGGATGGCTGGGCGACCGTTCCGGAGTGGAACGACGCCCGTCCGGATCAGTAGCCGGACGTCAGGACGATGGGGATCGCCTGCTTCTGCCCGAAACCCTTGACGTTGTAGGACGTCGCGACCGAGTCCTTGTAGCTGGTGATGCCGGGAGTGGAAGTGGCCGGGCCGGCGTAGCTGGAGCGGGTCTCCCAGGCGACGTTCTCACCGGTGTGCCCGGTGAAGCTGTTCTTGAAGTTGGACTGGCCGCCCGGGATGAGGGCCACGACGATGTCCCCGGTGGTGGCGTAGGCGCCGTCGTTCTGGACGCCGTAGTCCTCGGCCGAGAGCTGGAACGAATGCATGTTGGCCTTCACGCCCCCCTCCCGCGCCCGTGCCTGCATGGACTGGAAGTTGGGAATCGCGATGGCCGCCAGGATACCGATGACCACGACCACGATCATCAGCTCGATCAACGTGAACCCGGCATTCCTACTCATCGTCTCCTCGACTGAGGGGGGAGCCCGCCGGGGCCGGGCGGAAGCTCCCGCGTCGCTGGGAACACGCAAGGGGCGGGCGTCGGCCCACCCCTCGCGCACTCTCCTTTCGGCTACTGGCCGGCGGTCAGCTCCAGCGTGAGCGGGAAGCCCGTACCGGAGGTCTTCTTGCCCACGCCCTTGATCTTGTAGGTCGCCGTGCTGGAATCCGCGTAGCTCGTCAGACCCGCGGTCGCACCCGGCGCGCCGTCGAAGTTGCCGCGGTTCTCCCACGCGTTCGCCGTGGAGCTGAACGGGTTCTTGAAGCTGGACGGCAGGAGGTCC
>DAONEV010000406.1:0-3528 GCA_035403265.1 Thermoanaerobaculaceae bacterium
CGCAACGATCCGCTCCCGCAGCGCCCGGTTCTCCGCCAGAAGGGAGTACCGTTCGGCGGCCTTGGCGACGAGACGGGAGACCTGCTCGGGGTCGAAGGGCTTGACCACGTAGTCGTAGGCCCCTTCCTTGAGCGCCTGTACCGCCGTCTCCACGGAGGCGTACGCGGTCATGATGATGATCGTGGCGTCGGGGGCCAGCTCCCGCGCACGGCGCTGAAGCTCGATCCCATCCATCCCCGGCATCTTGATGTCCACCAACAGGATCTGTGGCCCGACCCGGGCCAGGACCGCGAGCGCCTCACGTCCACTGGCGGCGACCTCGACCTCGTAGCCTTCTTCCCTGAACCAGCACGCCAGCGACGTGCGAACGTGCTGCTCGTCGTCCACCACCAGCAGCCGAACCGCCTTGCCCATCAGACTTCCTCCCGGCCGCCGTGCGACGGCAGCTTCATCGTGAACACGGCCCCCTGCCCCGGCGCGCTCTGGACGGCGATCTCACCCCCGTGGCGCTGCACGATGCCATACACAACAGCCAGGCCAAGGCCCAGGCCCTTGCCCTCGCCTGCCTGCTTCGTGGAGAAGAACGGCTCGAAGATGTGGCTCCGCACGTCCTCGTCCATACCGACGCCCGTGTCGGCGACGATCACCTGGGCACCATCGTCCGGACCCCCGCTCGTGCGGATCGTCATGGTCCCGCCTTCCGGCATCGCTTCGATCGCGTTGATGGCCAGCGCCAGCAGCGCCTGCTCGATCTGTGCCGGGTCCGCCATGACCGTCGGGAGCTCCGGATCCAGCTCCGTAACGGCCCCGACCTGCGTCAGGTCCATCTTGTGCTTGAGCAGGAACAGCGAGCGCCGGACGATGTCGTTGAGGTCCGTGGGCTCAAATCGTGTGCCCGTGCGACGGGCGAAGAGCAGCAGGTTGGCCACAATCTCGCCGCAGCGGGCCGACTCGCTCGCGATGGCGTCCAGGATCTCCAGGTTCTCGCCAGCCTGCAGTGACTCGTCCTGACGCGCCTTGAATCGGCGCACCAGTAGCCGCGAGTAGGTCACCACGCTGGCCAGGGGGTTGTTGATCTCGTGGGCCACCACCGCGGCGAGCTTGCCGAGCGAAGCCATGCGTTCCACCTGGATCATCTGGTCCTGGGCCTGTCGCAGCTCCGCGGTCTTCTCCTCGACACGCCGCTCGAGCGTCTGCGCCCACTCGACAAGCTGCTGGTTTGCCGTCTGAAGGTCCTTGGCCATGTGGTTGACTTCCCGGCCCAGGAACGCGAAGTCCGAAATGGCCGAGTCCTCGAATCGGGCACCGTAATCGCCGCTCCCCAGGGCCTGCAGGGTTGTGGAGAGGGCGCGGATCGGCCTGTGGACCGCATGCCGCACCACGGCGATGACCACTCCCGTCACCAGCAGGAGCGCCCCCAGCAGGGTGGCGACCATGAGCCAGACAGTCTGGCGGTGGGCCTGCTCGATCTTCGAGAGGGTGAGGGTCACGTCCAGTACGCCCAGCAGTCGCTTCTCCGGCGGGTGGGCATGGCACGCGGCCGTCGAGCACAAGCGCTCGTTCTCGATCGGCTTGATGACGCCCAGCACGGACTCACCGTCGCGCACGAAGCTCCGTGTGAGCTCCTTCAGGATGCGCGGAGGCCCGTTCCCCGTATGGCACTGCACACACCCCTCGGCACCGACCGGAAGCGTCTGTCCGGCCTCCTCCGGCCGCGAGGAAAAGACGATCATCCCCTCTTTGTTGAAAACCCTCACCCTCACGCTGGGCGACTTCTCGGTGATCGACCGGACCGTGGCGTGCAACCCTTCGCGATCGTTCCCGAGCATGGCGGTGTGCAGCGACCCGTAGAGAGTCTCGGTGAGTGCCAAGCCGTTGATGGACGCGGAGCCGCGGGCGTAGCGTTCCTGGAGGGTGATCTGGACGACCGCCGTCAGGGCGATCAGCAACGCCAGGGCCAGGATGAGGGTGCCGGTGAGGCGAACCGTCAACGAGTTGGAACGCCAGCGCCACATGGATTTCCCCCAAGCCTGCATGTCCTCGCCTCCCGGACACCCACCACGACACAGAAACGGGGCCGGGCGCGATGCCCGGCCCCAACTTACCCCGAAGCGGCCAAACGGTAAAGTTATCCGGCCGTCTCCGCCTCAGTCACCGGCACCGGGACGTGCTCGCGGACGCCGGCTGGAAGGACGACCGGCTCGGTTTCTCCTTCCTTCGGGAAGATCGGGAGGAACCGGCAGGCGAGCACGAATGCCCACAGTCCGAGAGCCACGAGGCTCGTCGAGACCATGAACTCGGGCACGGAGGGCAGATAGCGCTGGCCAGTGGCGGCCTCGACCGCCGTGACCGACACGTTGAGCCGCTGGAAGACGAACCCAAGGACGACCAGTCCCTGCGCCCATGCCAGTCGGCGCGGCGACTTCCGGTAGCTCGCGGAAGCCAGGAGGACCATCGGCAGGATGGCTCCCAGCCCCAGCTCGGCGAGGAACATCAGGCTCTCCCGGTTGAGAGGCCACAGCGTCGAGAGAGCTTCGCGGACCCAGAGGTCCCGCAGCCGGAGCGCGAGGTAGACGCCCAGGATGACCACGGAGGCGCGCGACAGGCGGCCCAGGAGGTCCGTCTCGATGGCACGTCCGAACACCCGCCGCGAGAAGAAGGACTCCACCACGGTCATGCCGATCCCGGCCGCCAGTGCCGAGACGAAGAACAGGACCGGGAGCATCGGCGAGTACCAGAGCGGGTGGACCTTGTGGGGGAGGATCAGGAAGAGGCTCCCGAGCGAGGACTGGTGCAGGGTGGACAGGATCACACCCACGACCACGGCCACCGGCGTGATGGTGCGAACGATGCCCAGGAGCTTCGAGAAGCGGAACCGCTCCAGCACGACCGGCAGGAACTCGAACGACAAGACGGTGGTATAGAGCATCACGCACCAGCCCACCTCGAACATCACCGAGTGAGGATTCCACATGATGATGGGGTGCCAGATGTTCCAGGGCTTCCCGAGGTCGAATATCAGCCCGACGATGACGAGCAGGTATCCCAGGAAGGCGGTGAGCACGGTCGGCCGGACGATCGGCTTGAAGTCCTTCAGGTGCAGGATGTGCACCGTGGCGGTGACCGCGAAACCGCCTGCCGCAAGGCCAACGCCGCACAGCACGTCGAAGCCGATCCAGAGCCCCCAGGGGAAGCCATCGGAGAGGTTGGTCACGGCGCCCAGCCCGCGGGTGAAGCGGAAGTAGGCGATGACTCCGAGGGCAAGGATCAGGAACCCGCTCACGGCGGTCCAGAAGCCGAATCGGAACGGACGGGTCGATTCCTCACTCATGGCTCTGACCTCCTGTCTTGGCTTCGATCCGCGCCACCTCTTCCTTGCGCTTGGTGAGCCAGAACAGCCCACCCAGGAAGACACCGCCGAACATCACCACATCCGGGACGTGCTTGAGCGCTCGCCAGGTCAGGTCCGGCATCGGATGCGACACCGGCACACGCGGCAGACCAAGAGCCGCCGGCTCCTTCGGCCCG
>DAONEV010000407.1:0-3490 GCA_035403265.1 Thermoanaerobaculaceae bacterium
ATCCTCGGAGACCAGGGCCGCAAGCGGGTCCTGGGCCAGCGCCCGATCCACGCCGGCCATCAACCCCGATACGGTGATGGCCGGCGCCTGAGGGGACTGCAGGCCCCGCAGCACCGGCAGCAGAGCGAGAAGCAGCACCGCCGCGGCAGCCGCGGCCCAGCGCCACCAGTGAATGACCGGGCGGCCCTGCCAGCGTGTCAACGCCTGGTCCCGGATGCCCGCCAGGGTCGCCTCGTCGGGATCGTCCGCCACGTCCGCTTCCACCGCCGACAGGAAGGCGTCGCGGCGCCGCCGGCACGTCACGCAGCCCCTCAGGTGCTCGTCCTGCTCTGGCGGCAGCGACTCGCCGCAGAGCACGGCATCCAGCTCGTCGTCACTCAGGTGTCGGATGCTCATGGCCTCGCCTCCTCGACGGCCGCGCGCACGCGGTGCACGGCGCGGTGCAGGTGCGTCTTGACGGTCCCCACGTCCACCCCAAGGGCGGCAGCGATGCCCTCCAGGTCCAGCCCGACGAAAAACCGTAGGGAGAAGACCTCCCTCTGGCGCGCCGGCAGGCGCTCCAGCTCCCGGTGCAGCAGCCCCACCGCCTGGCGGGCCATGCTCGCGCGCTCCGGGCTCGCGCCGCCGCCCGGGGTCACCGCCAACAGGTCCGGCCCCTCGTCGTCCGCGGTCTCCAGCGCCTCGAACGGGACGAGCTTGCGCCGCCGCAGGCGATCCCGGCAGTGGTTGGCGGCAATCGCCACCAACCAACCCGGGAAGCTGCCGCTGCCGGTGAAGCGCGGCAAGCTGCGCAGCGCACGCAGCAGGGTCTCCTGGGTGGCTCCCTCGACGTCCTCGCCGGTGGGCAGCAGCCTCCGGCAGGTGCGGTAGACCAGGCGGTCGTGGCGCGACAGCAGCTCCGCCGCCGCCGCGCGGTCACCGCACCGCGCACGGGCGATCAGCTCCCCTTCATCCATGTCGCCCTGAGACTGCAACCGGGGTGAAGGTGTCGCCATGTCGCGGTAGACGCACGAGCCGACCGAAGGTTGACACAAAGGCAGGATACCGCCCGCAAGCCAGGTGACATTCGGTTTGACACCTCCGGGCTGGGCGCCCCTCGGCGCGCCTCGTTCAAGACCCCTCAGGCGTCCTGGCGATCGAGAGACGAGCGGGCGAGAGAGGCCACGATGCCGACGCCGCACAGGGCGACGAAGAGCCAGAACGAGCCGCGCATCGCGGCGACCAGGGGACCCGAACCGGCCGCAGCCAGGGTCTTACCACCCAGGAACCCCTGGAAGATGACCGCCACCAGCGCCATCGACATCGCCTGCCCCACCATGCGGGCCGTTCCCAGCGCCGCCGCCGCGACGCCGAGGTCGGACGCTCCCACGGCGCTCATCACGGCGTTGGTGTTGGGCGAGGAGAAGAGGCCGAACCCCACGCCCATCAGGACGAGCCCGAGGCCGACCATCCACGAGGCCGAGGTCGGCCCCAGACGCGCGAGAACGACCAGCGCGACGAGCGAGAGCGCCATCCCGGCGGAGGCGACGAGCCGCGGCTGGACGCGGTCCGACAGCCGCCCGGCGGCTGGCGAGAGTGCCGCCATGAGGATCGGCTGGACGAGCAGGACCAGGCCTGCCTGGCGGGCGTCGAGGCCCCTCACACCCTGCAGGTAGATCGAAAGGAGATAGCCTACCGCGAACGTGGCGCTGTAGTGGATGAGGGCGGCCAGGTTCGAGAAAGCGAAGCCGGGGTTCCGGAAGAGCGAGACCTTGAGGGAGGGAAACGGCGCCCGGGTCTCGCGCGCCACGAACGCCGTCAAGCCGACGGCACCGGCCAGGACGGCCCACGGCCCCCAGACCACGGCCCGCCACGCGGAGACGCCGCCCACGAGCCCGGCCACGCTGGCGGCATACAGGGCCGACCCGCCCGGATCGAAGCGCCCGCGGTCGCCCCGCCACTCGTCCGGGATCGCCGCCACGACGCCGGCCGCAAGACCGACGCTGGCCAGCGCGACGACGACGAACACCGAGCGCCAACCCCAGTAGTGAGTCTGCAACCCTCCGAGCACCGGCCCTGCCGAGAGCCCCAGGTACACCGAGGCGGTCGAGAGTCCCAGCACCCGTCCGCGTTGCGCAAGAGGGAAGGCGGAGGTGAGAATCGCCGGGGCGGTCGCAAAGATGAGCGCGGCGGCGGCCCCTTGCGCCCCTCGCAACGCCACCAGCGCCAGACCGCTCCGAGCGAGCCCGCACGCGAGGGCAAACCCCGCGTGCAGGCTGATGCCCCACATGAAGACACGCTTGCGGCCGAAGATGTCGCCCAGTCGCCCGGCCGGCAACAGGACCGCCGCCGCCGCCACGAGGTAGGCGCCCACCACCCAGTTCAGCGCCACTGCCGAAAGGTGGAGGTCCCGGCCGATGGCAGGCACCGCAAGGTTGAGCGCCGAGGCCATGTAGGGCGTGATGAACGACGACACACAGGCAACGACCAGCACCGCCCGCTGCTCGCGGCTCCAGGTCGCGGTTTCGGCGGCTGAGGACGCCATCAGCGGAGTGTAGCGTGCCGCGAGGCAGCGGCATTCCTCGTGCTATCCCATGCCCGCTCTCCATTGGCGGTACGATGGCCGCCATGATGAGCCACCTCCCGGTGCGGCTGTGGACCTGGAGCTCCGGCGGTCTGGCGGCGAGCCCACGACGCTGGCCGAGCCTCGACGCCCAGTCGCTCGACCTGCCCGATGGGGTCTACACGACCCTGAGGACCTACGGCGGCACGCGCATCGTGGGTCTTGTCGACCACCTGCGCCGGCTCGCCGACTCGGCGCGTCTGATCGACATCCGGTACGCACTCGACCTCGCCTGGCTGCGGGACGGCCTGCGCAGGGTGCTGATGGCCGCCGGCCATCCCGAGGCCAGGCTGCGCATCACCGTGCCGCGCACCGCCAACCAGACCCTTTTCGGCGTGGAGCCATTTCTGCCCTATCCCGAGCACCTCTACTCGGCAGGCGCCGACAGCACCACTTCCTGCCTGGCGCGGGTCAACCCCCTCGCCAAGACCACCCACTTCATTCCCTCGGCCAGCGAGGCGCGGGCCGGCCTCGACCCCCGGGTGCACGAGCTGCTGCTCGTCGACGACTCGGGGCGGATCCTCGAAGGGTCGTCGTCCAATTTCTTCGCGGTGCTCGACGGCGAGCTGCGCACCGCCAGCGCCGGCGTCCTGCTCGGCGTGACCCGAAGCATCGTCCTGCGGCTCGCGGCCGAGCTCATGCCAGTCCACGAGGAGGCCATCCGGCTCCCGGACCTTCCCCGGTGCCCGGAAGCGTTCATCACCTCCTCCAGCCGCGAGGTGATGCCGGTCGTACGGGTGGACGACATGCCCGTCGGGGACGGCCGCCCGGGCCCTGTCACCCGCGACCTGATGCGGCGCTACCGCGAGCATCTGCTGGAGCTGGCGGAGAGCCCCTGAACCGTCGCCCCCGGTAACCTGGGAATCAGGGAGGTGTCACGACCACCTT
>DAONEV010000408.1:0-3490 GCA_035403265.1 Thermoanaerobaculaceae bacterium
CCGACCCGAACTCCGCGACATCTCTGGCAGAATGCGGCCATGCACACGTCACCGCCTCCATCCCAGCCAAGTGCCGCGCCCGCCTCGAAGCCGGCTTCCCCGCGACCGTGGTCTCGTCGGCTCGCCCGACTTACCCTGGGAACCCTGCTGCTGGCGGCCCTCGGGTTGGTCGGTGCCGGGGCCTGGGTCGCCAGGCAGCTTCGCGCCAGTCTCCCCAGCCTCGACGGACACCTGCGACTTCCGGGGCTGGCCGGAGCGGTGACCGTCGAGCGGGATGTGCTGGGGACACCCACGGTTCTCGGCGGCAACCGCCGCGACGTGGCTCGCGCGCTCGGCTTCGTCCACGGCCAGGAGCGGTTTTTCCAGATGGACCTTCTGCGCAGGCTGGCGGCCGGAGAGCTGGCTGAGCTGCTCGGACCGGCCGCGCTCGAAAACGACCGCGCGGTACGGCTGCACCGCCTGCGTGCCGTGGCCCGACGTGTCGTCGAGGGCGCCCCCCCGGCCGAGCGGGCACTGATCAGTGCCTACACCGAGGGCGTCAACGCTGGCCTCTCCGCCCTGAGGGCGCACCCGTGGGAGTATCTCGTCCTGAGGACCCCGCCCGTACCCTGGCGGGAGGAAGACACGCCTCTCGTCCTCCTCGCCATGTTCATCGAGCTCCAGGAGACGAACGGCGCCCGGGAGTCAGCCCACGGGCTGGTCCAGGAGCTGTTGCCGCCGGCCCTGGCAACCTTCCTGACACCAGGGGGAACCGAGTGGGACGCCCCCATCGACCGCTCGACGGTGCTCCCCCCACCGGTCCCCGGCCCGGAGGTCCTCGACCTGCGGGCACTGCCTCCGACCGCGTCCCCTTCCCGGCGGGCATCCCTCGACCCCCAACACCAGGACCTTCTCGCCGGCAGTAACAGTTGGGCGGTGGCCGCAACTCACACCGCACACGGGGGCGCCCTACTGGCCAACGACATGCACCTCGCCCTGCGAGTTCCGCACGTTTGGTTTCGCGCCGTGCTGCGCTGGCCCGACCCGGCCGTGTCAGGCGGGATGCGACAGGTGGTCGGCGTCACCCTTCCGGGCACCGCAGCGATGGTGGTCGGCAGCAACGGCCGCGTGGCCTGGGGGTTCACCAACGCCCAGATCGACACCGGCGACCTCATCGTGCTGGACACCCCGCCGGGCGATGACATGACCTACCTCACGCCGGGAGGTCCGCGCCGCCTCGAGCTCCTCGCCGAGGTCATCAAGGTGCGCGGCCAGCCAGACCAGGCGCTGGCCGTCGAGCAGACAATCTGGGGACCGGTCGTCGATCGGGATCACCTGGGTCGCCGCCGGGTCTACCGATGGGTGGCCCAGGATCCCCAGGCCGTCAACCTCACCCTCAGCGAGATGGAAAACGCCGACAATCTCGAGGCTGCCCAGGCGATCGCCAACCGTGCCGGGATCCCTGCCCAGAATTTCGTCGCCGTCGACGCTTCCGGCCGCATCGGCTGGACAATCGGCGGACGGATTCCCAGGCGCCTGGGGCTCGACGGGAGCGTTCCCACCTCGTGGGCGAGCGGCGAGCGGGGGTGGTTCGGTTGGGTGCCCCCCCGGGAGGTCCCACGCCTCGTCGAACCCCCGGACGGTCGCCTCTGGACTGCCAACAACCGGATCGTCGGCGGCGATGCGCCTGCCCTGCTAGGCGATGGCGGCTACGCGAACGGCGCCCGCGCCGGACAGATTCGCGACGACATCCTGGCCATCGACAAGGCCTCGGAGCGCGATCTGCTGGCCGTGCAGCTCGACGACCGGGCGCTCTTCCTGGTCCGCTGGCGGGATCGTGCCCTGGTCGCGCTCACCCCGGCCTCGACTGCGTCGAGCGCCCGGCGGGCCGAGCTCCGGAGGGTCCTGGAGACGACCTGGACAGGCCGGGCCTCGGTGGACTCGGCCGCCTACCGGCTGGTGCGCGACTTCCGCCTGGCCTGCGCCCGACGCGTTCTCGGACCCCTCACGGCACCCTGTGAGAAGGCCAGTCCCGGCTTCTCGGCCCTCGACCTGCGGCAAATCGAAGGCCCCCTCTGGACCCTGCTCGAGACCAGGCCCATCCACCTGCTGGACACCGCTTACGCGAGCTGGGACGAGCTGGAGCTGGCCGCTCTCGACGAGGTAGCTGCGGCGGCCGAAAAGACCTCCGGAGGTCTGGCCGCCCACACCTGGGGCCGCCGCAACACAACGCGCATCCGCCACCCGCTCAGTGGCGCCATCCCGGGCCTCTCCCGGGCGCTCGACATGCCGGAGCTGCAGCTCCCCGGGGACTCCAACATGCCCCGGGTGCAGGCGCCGGCCTTCGGCGCCTCCGAGCGCATGGTGGTCTCGCCCGGGCATGAGGCCGAGGGCATCTTCCACATGCCGGGAGGCCAGTCGGGGCACCCGCTGTCGCCGTTCTACCGCGCCGGCCACGAGGCATGGGCGCGAGGCGAGGCAACCCCGCTCCTACCAGGACCGCCCGTTCACACGCTCACCCTGGCCCCTTGACTCCGGCCTCGCATCCGGCTGGAATGTACCGCCATGAGCAACCGCAGACTGACCGACGAGCCGTTCCGGGTCCTCCCCGAGCTGGTGGGCGCCGAGCTCGCCGGACCCTGGCGCCGGGCGCTGGCCCTCGCCATCGACTATGTCGTCCTCTTCCTACCGACCCTGGCATTGGCCCTGGGGGTGGCGGCGTTCTTCCTCCACCTGCGTGATCCTGAGGGCTTCGGTGCGCTCCGCACCCTGGTCACCGAGAAGGCCGAGGGCACGCCTGCCTACCACGAGGCGCTCCGGCACCTGGCGCCATTGCTGGTTCAGATCGACGCCCCGGGTCTGCCACGGGAGGTGAGGGACGCGGTCGAGGCCGGCGACGTTGAACGGGCAGCCATGGCCGTCGAGAAGATCAACCTCCTGGTCGCCTTTGGCCTTGGACCACACCACGAGGAGCTGGCACCGGGCACCGTGCGCATTGCCCTCGAGCGCCTCATTCCCAAGACGCTACAGGGAGTCTGTCTGTTCGGCCTGGCGGCGGTGTACTTCACGCTCCTGCACACCGGCCGCCGCGGTGCCACCCTTGGCAAGCGCGTCATGGGTATCCGCGTCACGCGCCTGGACGGCCACCGACTGTCGATCCCCGAGGGCTTCGAGCGTTTCGCCGGCTACCTGCACATCCCGGGCTCCCTTGGGCTGTCGCTGCTCGACCTCTGGCACGACCCGAACCGCCGCCTGCCCCATGACCGCGTCGCCCACACGGCAGTGTTGCGAGTCAGACCTCCAGCGACCGTACCAAAGCCGACTGCCGAAGCAGCGCCCGCTACCCCACCTGCGGGGGAGGCGACGCCGGAGGCCTGACCAGGCCGCGCAGCAGCTCGTGGGTCCGGTCGATCTGGGCATGACAGAGGGCCGCGCCGAGGATCGTCAGCTCCTTCCAGGCGCTCCCGTCCCAGAACTGCATCCACAGCGCTCTCCCCAACATGAACGGAAA
>DAONEV010000409.1:0-3457 GCA_035403265.1 Thermoanaerobaculaceae bacterium
GATAGCACGTCCCTGGACGTCTTTCCGCTCTGTCTCGGCGGCAACGTGTTCGGCTGGACGGCCGACGAGACGCAGTCCTTCGCCGTGCTCGACGCCTATGCCGCTGCCGGGGGCAACTTCGTCGACACGGCCGACGTCTACTCGGCCTGGGCGCCGGGTCACGCGGGTGGCGAGTCGGAGACGATCCTCGGCCGGTGGATGGCGGAGCGGGGATGCCGAGACCGGATGGTCATTGCGACGAAGGTGGGCAAGCTGCCGGGCCTGGAGGGACTCTCCGCGAAGACGATCCGGGCCGCGGCCGAGGGCTCGCTGCGCAGGCTCCGCACCGACTGCATCGACCTCTACTACGCCCATGTCGACGACAGCGCGACACCGCTCGAGGAGACTCTGAGCGCCTTCGATGTGCTCGTGCGCGAGGGAAAGGTCCGCCACATCGCGGCCTCCAACCACACCGGGCCGCGTCTCGCCGAGGCCCTGGCGGTTTCCAGGCGGTTGGGCGTGGCTCGCTACGTGGCGCTCCAGCCGCACTACAACCTCGTCCACCGGGCCGAGTACGAGGACGGACTGGCCGCCCTCTGCACCGGCGAGGGTCTGGCCTGCTTCCCCTACTACGCGCTCGCCAGCGGCTTCCTCGCTGGCAAGTACCGTCCCGGCGCGAAGGTGGAGAGCGCCCGCGCCTCGGGAGCGGCGAAGTACCTCGACAACAAGGGGCTTCATGTCCTCGCGGGGCTCGACGCGATCGCCGCCGAGCACCGGACGACTGTCGCGGCGGTGTCCCTCGCCTGGCTCCTCACGCGTCCGGGGGTCGTCGCACCGATCGCCAGCGCCCGCACCCCGGAGCAGCTCGCGGATCTGCTGCCGTTCCTGTCCATCCACCTGACCGGCGACGAGCTGCGACGGCTGGACGAAGCGTCGGCGTAGCTCCCCAGATCCTCGCCGAACGTGGCGCGCCGGCCGGGAGACTCAGCCCGCGCGCTCGGCTCCGGCCGCGGGGCTTTCCTTCTGGAAGCGCTCGATCAGGTCACGGATGCGGCGGGCGTCGCCCTTGGTGTGGCCGTGGCTCAGGATCGGGTTCGAGCCGCCGCTCGAGTCGATACGGATCTCGGACCAGATGAAGCCGGTGTTGATGTTGACCGACGCCACCTTCGAGATCGGGATGCTCTCCTCGTTGGAGCCCACCAGCCGCGGCTTGACGCGGGCGACTCGCTCACGGGTGATCTCGATCCGCACCGGGAACCAGAAGTTGCCGTGAGTCAGGCGACTCGCCTTGAACACGTACCTCTCCTCGGACATGGACTTCACCTCCGCTTCGACCCATCATCGCATCTCGACAAGAGCGTACATCAACCGAAACCGACCGCCGGGCCGGAGCCTGCGCTGCCGGGAACACCCCGAGGGCCGCGATCAGCCCGACTCGGGTGCGAACACCGGCCTGACGAGCCTGTCGAAGACAGCATGCAGCTTCGGCCAGGAACGTTCGACGGAATGCAAGGCACAGCACCCTCGTTTGCAGGGCCAGCCCATCGGGCCAATGACGATGGGCCGGCCGACGAGAAGGATTTCCATCCCCCCTTCTTCGCCCCCTGTCTGGTGGCAAGCCGCGTCACAGCTCAACAGACCGGAGGCCGCGGAAATGGTTCTCTCAGTGACCGCCTCGCCATTGGGCTGGGGGGGACGATGGCCGGATCTCGAGGGCTCGGTGCGGGCCTTGCGGCATTCGCTTTCGTGTCGGGCACGTGGGCGGCACAACCCGTCAGACTCTACCCGGGCGTGGCACGAACGACCGGGCAGAACAACACGGCCTGGCGGTCGAGCGCAGTGCTGTACAACCCGACTGCGTCGACGCAATCGGCGCTCCTGGAGCTGCTGCCGCGCGGCGGCTCCGCCGTGGCAGTAAGCAAGACGATCGATCTGACGGCCGGAGAAACGCGCGAGATCGCCAGCCTCTACGACTTTCTCCAGGCCGCCAGCGGGGCGGGGATGCTTCGCGTCACCGGGGATGTGATGGCCTGGGTGCGCACCTTCAACGAGGGCAGCGGAACCTTTGGGCAAGACCTCCACGAGATCACCCGGAATGCCGGCTTCCCGGCCCACGCGGAGGTCGCCTTCCCCTTCTCGACACCGGGCTCGTTGGCCCGCGACTTCCGCTCGAACCTCATGCTCGTCAACCTCGAGCCCGTCGATATCACGGTGACGGCCACGAGCGGCGGGCTCGAGACGACACGGACGGTTCCCGCCGGGGCGTACGTGCAAATCGACAACCTGGGCGGTGCACTTGGCGCGGCTCCCGGGTTCGGAACGGCACTCGTCTCCGCCGACGGAGCGTGGGCCGCAGTCATCTCGACCATCGACCCGTTCACCGGTGACCCGACGACGGTGCGTGGGCTCCCGGGCGTCCAGGGAGGGCCGCGCGATTTCGTCGGGGTGGCGCAGAAGGCCGGGTCCAACGGGGCCGCGTGGCGCTCGGAAGCCATCCTCTACAACCCGTCCGACGACCCTGTTTCGACGACGCTCGATCTTGTTCCGCGCGGCGGGAGCGAGATTCGAGCCAGCGCCACGGTCCAACTGGCACCGCGCGAGACGCGGAGGATCGGGAGCCTCTATGAGTTCCTCGGCGCGCCGGACGGCGCCGGCGTGCTCCGGGTCAGCGGCCCCGCCCTTGCGTGGGTCCGCACCTACAACCAGCGCCCGCATGCCGGGGACACCGCGAAGGAGACGTTCGGCCAGGACTTGCCCCCCACACCAAGCGATGGCGGCATCGCGCCCGGGGCGTTCATGGCGCTACCGTTCAATACCCCTGCGAGCACAGCATCCGGCTTCCGCTCCAACTTGCTGCTGCAAAACCTCGACGACCATGACATCACAGTGTCGCTCGCGGCAGGTGGCTCGCCGAGAACCCAGGCCGTTCCGGCCGGGAGCTACGTACAGATCGACAATCTCGGTGCGTTCCTCGGCGCCGGCGTCGGGGAGGGCTGTGCGTGGGGCATCGCCACCGGCCGCTGGGCCGCGACGATCTCGACCATCGACCCGCTGACGAACGACCCGACCACATTTCGTGCCGCCCTGGGGTCGCGGCCACCGAGCAGCTCCAATCTCATCGACCAGGCGCTGGCCAAAGGGGTCATCACTTCCGAGCAGGCTCTCACCTACAAGGTGTTCGCCCAGGTCGCCGACCCGCGCCTGCCGGCGGGCTATCACGGCGACGACCGCGGCGTCATCGAGCCACAGGCGCTGACCCAGGCATCGCAGCAGTTCGATGCGTTGTCGCCGGCGACGCAGGATTTACTCGGACCCTACCTCGTGCCCCAGTTCGTCGTGGGAAGCGCGTGGGACCTCAAGCACGGCGGCGGCGCTGCCGCTTCCTCCTTCCCGGCAATCGAGTGTCGGCCCTGGCAAACCCTGTGCGGATTCCTTCACTCCTGGGACTACGTCACGGGGGCGCATGTGCGCGTGTGGT
>DAONEV010000410.1:0-3449 GCA_035403265.1 Thermoanaerobaculaceae bacterium
CTCCAACGTGCAGGCGGAGCTGTCCAAGTTCGCCGGTGACGCCAAGACCGGCGTAGGAGAGGTCAACCGAAAGGTCCAGGGCAGCCGAGATCTCTGGCACGTCGTGGCGGAAGCCGACCGGTGTCACGTTCTTCTCGACTCCGAGCTTGGCCGCGAGATCCCGGACCTCGGCCATGGCCGCCTCGTCCTTGCACGCCACCAGCAGCAGATGCGCCTTCGGGTTGACCTTCACCACCTCGGCCATGGCCTCGACCAGGTAGGTCCACCCCTTCCACCAGCGCACGCCGATCTGGTTGATGACGAACGCGTCGTCGGCGAGGCCGAACTCGCGCCGGATCTTGCTGCCATCGACCTTGTCCGGGTCGAAGCGCCGCAGGTCCACGCCGGCATAGACGACCTGGACCTTTTCGGGAGGGAGCTTGCCGGTTCCGATGATGACCTTGCGGATGTCCTCACACACCGTGACGACGCGGTGCAGCCGCTTCGTGCGGAACTTCGGGCGCATCCAGACGTCGATGGGGAAAGAGACCCCGCGGTTGACGATGAAACACGGAATTGGCGTCCAGAAGGATGCCCAGAGTGCGGTGGCGTGGGCGATCCCCTTGTGCACATGGACCACGTCCACCTGGCGTTCCTTGAGGATTCCGGCAAACCGCCTTCCCGACGCGATGTCGAACTCGTTGCGCATGCGCAGGGGGACGAAGTCGATCCCGGCCGCGCGGCAGCGCCCTTCGACCTCGCCTCCCGACCGCGACACCACGGCCACCCGGTGCCCGCGTTCAGCGAGGCCGGAGGCAGCCTGGAACATCTGGTGCACCGAGCCGGTGTTGAAGAGGTTCTTCTCGAGGACCTGCAGGATCGACAGGGGTCGTTGGTTGCCTTCGCTCATCCGTCTGCGCTCCAAACCGGCCGGAGCATAGGCCGCTCCGGCACGCCCCGCAAGTCGGAACGCCACGGCTGGCGGTTGATGGGAGCTGGGAGCGACGAACGTCAGCGCTTGGGCCCAGCCAACCACTCCGCGGCAGTGGTGACCCTGGCGTAGTTGCCCTCGAGGGTGGCAAGTGTGGAGGCGTGGACCTGGGCGGCCGGCGCCTTCACGCCACCGTACTCGAGGTCACGGGTTGCGCAGGCATCGGCGATCACCGTCACCTCGAACCCGAGGTCGGCGGCGGCCCGGGCCGCACCCTCGAGGCACATGTGGGTCTGCATCCCGCACAGCACCAGCTTCGTGATGCCGCGACCGCGCAGCCACGCCTCGAGGTCGGTGTCCCGAAAGCTGGAGATGTGGTGCTTGCCGATGAGCTTCTCACCGGCCGCCGGCATGACCTCCGGCCGGATGCGGTACTGGGGATCGGGGCAGGCGAGATCGGGGCCGGGCATGTCCTTGCCCAGGTGCTGCACGTGCACCACTGGCAGGCTCCTGGCGCGGAACCAATCCAGCACCTGCCTGGCTTTGGCCGCCGCTTCGACCGGTCCCACGAGCGGCAGCCGGCCGCCCTCGAAGTAGAACTGCTGGATGTCGATGATGACAAGCGCCGTGTCAGGCGGAGCTGCGGGCTGGGTCGGTGCCTGGGCGGTCGCCATGGCGGCGCCGGTCAGGACCAGTACAAGGATGGCGAGGGTGTGGGACGTCATGGGCATCACCTCACGTTTGCAGACGGCTTTACCGCCGTCGCTGTGGTCGCTGGCCGGGCAGCTCGATTCCCATCAGCTCTGGAACGATCTCGGGCCGGCGGTCCCGTAGGAAGAGCTGGCGGGCGTGCGACGTGACGACCTGCGCGAGGTCCACGTCGGCGACGAGGATATGGTCGCGGCCGGCCGGGGCACGGGCGATGACGCGGCCAGCCGGGTCGCAAACAAACGACTCGCCGGCGAACTCCAGGGGCTCCTCATGCCCGACGCGATTGGCGAGCGCCGTGAAGTAGCCGTTCTGGAAGGCGGCCACCCGCAGCTCTGCCTCGTACAGGCCATCAGGCCACTCGCCAACCGCGCCGGCCTGCGGGACGACCACGAGCTCCGCTCCCTGCAGCGCCAGAGCGCGCATGACCTCCGGGTAGTGCCGGTCGTAGCAGATCGCGACGCCGATGCGCCCGGCCGCCGTGTCGAAGGTCGGCATCCCGCAATCGCCCGGAGTGTAGTAGCTCTGCTCCCAGGCCCCCGGCATGTGGGCGATGTGCAGCATGCGCGTGACCCCCAGCAACCGGCCGTCGGCGTCGATGACCGGCGAGGAGTCGAAGGCGTGGTTGCCGGCCCGCTCGTAGAGGTTGAGCACGACCACCACTCCGAGCTCCCTGGCGAGATCCGCGAAGGCCTCGGTGGTGGGGCCCGGGACCGGCTCGGCGAGCTTGAGCGGTGGCGCTCCACAGGTGTCGTGGCGCGGGTAGAACGGCGTCAGGGCAAGCTCGGCAAAGGCGACCAGTCGGGCGCCCGCGCCGGCGGCACGTCGCACGGCCTCCAGCCCCAGCTTGAGGTTGCCGTCGAGATCGTCGGTGGCGTGTTGCTGCACGAGAGCGATCCGCATGGGTGCCTCCCACCACCATGCTACCCCGCGGCCGGTGTTCGAGACCGATCGCGACCTCCGAAGGCGACAGCGGAGTGGCGCGAGCTTCAGGCTGAGGATCCGCTCAGCGTCGGTGGTAGATGAACACGGCCGACCTGTACTCACGGCCGGAGACGTCGGCGCGGTACGCCTCCATCGTCCAGGTGCGCGCGTCCACCTCGGTCTCCACGGTGCGAATCTTCTTGACGGTGCCATGCACAGGGTCTGGACTGTCGCTCGCGAAGGTCAGGATCTTCCCCGTGGCGTCGGCGTGGCCCTCGGAGTGAAGGATGGCCGTGCCGTCGGCCTCGACCCAGGTCGACACGTAGGCCTGGCGGAGCCTGTCGAATCCGGCCAGACCGCGAGCCGAGTAGGCACCCTCTGGCGACGGGATCTCAAACCGCTCCTCGAAGAACAGCCCGCCAAGAATTGGCTGCCATTCCGAGTGGCCCGTCTTCTCCCGTGGCGTGGCACCGGGCGCTGACCAGGTGCGGATGGTGACATCCCAGCTCCCCACCCGGCGCGCCAGCACCGCGTGCTCGGGCCCAGCCGAGCCGTAGGCGGCCCATACCTCGGCCGTGGTTGGCGTGGACGTCGCGGTCGGGGCCTGGCCAGGCAGGGGCGGGGGTGCCAGGACACTGACGAGAAGGGCGACGAGTATGGGTACATTCGCGCGCATGCGACCTCCTGAGCCCGACATGATCGCACGTGCCGTGCTCGCCAGCACGCGCGGTCGGGACTTCACGCGTCCTCGGGGATCTCGGCGATCTGCCGGCGCACGAGGTCGGGGACGTTGGCGACCCGCAGGGCTTCCTCCGGGCCGATCGCACCCTCTCGCACGTTCCGGATGATGCACTCGTCCAGGCTCTGCATCCCGGCCGCCGCCGAGTCCCCGGACTGCAGCAGGGCG
>DAONEV010000411.1:0-3402 GCA_035403265.1 Thermoanaerobaculaceae bacterium
TCTCCTCCTGGTCCTGAACTACCACGACCGGGATGCCGTCGCCTCGGCCCACCGCTGGTTGCGACCCGGGGGTGTCCTGGTCGCCCAGGGCTTCGCTCGCGATCAGTTGGGGCGGCACACGGGTGGCCCCAGCGATCCCGAGTTGCTGTGGGGCTCCAACGAGCTGCTGGCTCTCGTCCAACCGCACCTGCGTGTGCTGCTCTACGAGGATCGGCTCGTGGAAGAGGACGACAACCCGGCGCACCGCGGCCCGAAGTGGGTTGTCCGTCTCGTCGCGGCGAAGCCCGCCGCCCATTCCGGCATTTGAAGGTCCACAGCTCGGAGCTTTCCTGCGCGACTCGCCAGCGGCGGTGTTTGCGTTCCTGGCTCGAGCCTCGGCGCCGGCGTGGGCAGGCCCGAGCCCTCAGCAGGAGGCCAGCCGGCAGGCCCACGTCCGCAGCTTCGGAAGTGGCCACCGATCTGGTCGCTGGTCGGCGCCCCGGTCCAGCGTCGAGGACAGGCGGTCGACGGGGGCCGTACAATGATCGGCATGTCGCCCATGGTCGAGATCGAGGACCTCGCGATTGGATTCCCGGAAGCAAACGGAACCATGCGCCGAGTTGCGGATGGCGTGAGCGTGGCGGTTGAAGAGGGCCAGTCGGTTGCCGTCGTTGGCGAGTCGGGCAGCGGCAAGTCCCTCACCGCGCTGGCGCTGCTCGGCCTTCTTCCGGGGGCGGCAAGGGTCCTGGGGGGCAGCCTCCGCGTCGCCGGCGTCGAGGTGCAGTCGGCGTCGGAGGGGGTGCTGCAGGGGTTGCGAGGTCGAGTTGTCGGTCTCGTGCAGCAGGACCCTGGCGCGGCCTTCAACCCGGTGCGGCGCCTGTGGCCACAGGTGAGCGAGGCCGCGACGCGCCACCGCCTCGTCCGCAGCCGGGCGGAGCGGCTCGATCTGGCCGTGAGGCTACTCGGGGAGGTCGGGCTCGAGGAACCGAGGGAGATGGCAGACGCATTCCCCCATCAGCTCTCTGGTGGGCAGAGGCAGCGGGCGGCCATTGCCGCGGCGCTCTCGGCCCGGCCGCGGCTGTTGCTGGCCGACGAGCCGACCTCGGCCCTGGATAGCATCTCCCAGTCCGCAATCCTGCGCCTGCTCGCCCATCTCGGAGACGAGCGCGGCTTGACCCTTCTGACCATCACCCACGACCTGCGGCTGGCCGCGGTCATGGCCGGAACGATCACCGTGCTGCATGCTGGAGAGACGGTCGAACGCGGGCCGCGGCAGCGCGTTCTGGAGGGACCGGCTCACCCCTATACCAGGGGTCTCCTGACCGGAGAGATCGCGGCCAGACCAGCCGGCGTCGCTGGTGGCCACCAGGCGCGGCAGGCCTGCCGGTTCGCATCCCGCTGCCCTCGCGTCATGCCGCGCTGCCACGAGGCCAGGCCGGCACTCAGCCCACTGCCTGGCAACCGTGTGGTCCGCTGCTTCCTCTGGAGCGAGGCATCGGAGGGCGTCCATGCCTGAGCCTCCTCTGCTGGACGCCAGAAGTCTGTGTAAGCGGTTTCCCGCGCGGGGTGCGGGTCAGGTGGGGCGCCCGGTGTCGGCCCTGAACGACGTCTCGCTGGCTCTCCAGACCGGAGAGGTGGTAGCGGTCGTGGGGCGCTCAGGCGCCGGCAAGAGCACGCTGGCACGGGTGTTGGTTGGGCTCGAGACCCACGATCCCGAGGAGCCCCTCGTGATCCACCGTGTGGGCTGCCAGGCCGAACACCCTGCACGCATCGAGGCGCTCCTCGGGATCGTGGGCCTCGGAGGGCGCCAGGAGCTGTGGAAACGGCTGCCGCACGAGCTGTCCGGCGGCGAGTGCCAGCGCGTCCTGCTCGGCCGTGCGCTGGCCTGCAACCCCCGGGCACTCATCCTGGACGAGCCCGTGAGCGCCCTTGACGCCGCCGTGCGCCAACAGGTGCTCGGAGACCTGCTGAGCTTGCGCGACCGGCTGGGTCTTGCGCTTCTGCTCATCGCCCACGACCTCCACATGGTGCGGGACGTGGCCGACCGTCTCCTCGTCATGGACGCCGGCAGGGTGGTGGAGGAAGGGCAGACTGCATCTATCATGGCGCGACCCCAGGCGGCGGCCACGGTCGCGCTTCTGAGCGCGGCGGGGCTGGGTGCGGGGGCGGGGGCGGTCGGGAACCTTGGCTGTCCTTCGTTCGTTGGACGAGACGATGCGGCGGTGGGCAGAGGGTTGGCCGGGTGAAACCCCTCACCGACCGGGAACGTAACAGGCGTCGAGCACGGAGGTGCGTGTGAAGCACAGTAATGGGCTGGCGTGGGTGGCAGTGGTCGTGATGGTCGGGCTGGGGTCAGTGTCTGCGGAGGAGCCAACGGCGGTCTCCACCAAGCCGGGGCTGCAGACTCGCGGCGCCCGCATGGGAGCGCCTGAGATGCGGCTCTCGATGCGTGACGCGGTTGGGCTGGCGCTTCAGCACAACATCAATCTCGAGGTCTCGCGCCTCGGGCTGGCAGGGAGCACGGCGGCCCTCGGCGGGAGTGTCGGTGTCTTCGACCCGTACCTCAACGTCCAGGGCTCCACCAGCGAGAGTGCCTCGCCGGCGACCAACAACCTGGTTGGCGCGGCCGTGGCGACGTCGAGGCGCCGGAGCCTGGACTTCACTCTCGGCAAGGCCTTCGCGACGGGCACCCAGCTCACGGTGGACTGGACGAACACCCGGTCCAGCACCAACTCGAGCTTCTACTTCCTCAACCCCTCGTACGGCTCGGGGTTCACCCTCGGGTTGCAGCAGAACCTGCTGAAGGGTTTTGGCACTGACGTCAACCGGGCCGGGATCGAGGTGGCGCGGCGCAACCGTGACATCTCCCGCCTGGCCTTCGAGCAGAGCGTTATCAAGATCCTCCAGCAGGTGGAGTCGGCCTACTGGAACCTGGTCTTCCAGCGGGACGACCTGGAGGTCAAGAAGCGGTCGCTCAAGCTTGCCCAGGACCTCCTGGACCAGACGCGGACCAGGGTGCGAATCGGCACCGCCGCGCCCATCGACATCGTGCAGTCCGAGGCCACGGTGGCAGCCCGCGAGCAGGACATCATCCTGGCCGAGAACCAGGTCGGGGACGCGGGCGACCTGCTCAAGCAGCTCATGGGCTTCGAGGATCGCGAGGACTGGCAGAGCCAGATTGTCCCCACTGATTTGCTCGAGCCGCAGGCGGAGCCGGCATCGCTCGACGCGGCCATCACCGAGGCGCTCGGACGCCGGACCGAGCTCAAGCAGCAGCAGCTCTCGACCGAGATCAGCGAGGTCAGCTTGCTCGGGGCCCGGAACGCGGTGCTTCCCTCCCTGGGGTTGAGTGTCAACTATGGCTACTCCGGCGTTGGCGGCACCGAGACGATCCGGGATTCCAATGATCAGGTGGTCCGCGTC
>DAONEV010000412.1:0-3395 GCA_035403265.1 Thermoanaerobaculaceae bacterium
TTGTGCCCCGCCAGCCCATAGCCCGGGTAACGGGCCTCGAGCTCGACCATCTCCAGCTCCCCGAACCCCGGGCGCTCGACCGAGCCCTTGAGCATGCACGCGGCAGCCATGGTGTAAGCCAGGCCCCGGTCGAAGCACTCCCAGAGCATGAAGCTGGCGTCGCGGAAGAGGCCGGCGTCGGCCGCGGCGCGGATGGTGCCGAGCGGATCCGCGATCTGGATTCCGGCCTGGGCGCTGTTGGGGCTCGCGTACTCGGGATCAGACGGCATCTTGAGGACGGACGCCACAAACGTCTTGTTGACGGCACCGGCGCCGACGTCCACGGACACGGTGAGATTGACCGGCCAGTCGGTCCACAGCCACTCCGTCCCCGCCTGGTCGACGATGCGCACGGCGAGCGCGGCACGGTGGGACGAGGCGGCGATCGCCGCGGTGACCTCGGCCGGGAACGTCCTCATGCCGCCACCCCGCTGCGGTTGCGCCGCACCAGGCGGGCGAACTGCGGGTCGCTCACGGTGGCCTCGACGCCCTCCGGCAGCTCGATGGTGATGGTGAGGTTGCGCAGGTCGCCGATGCGCTGCGCGACCAGCTCCAACGCTGAGGCGGCACTCCCGGCGCTCGTGGCGAGGCCGCTCACGGCCCCGTCGGCGTGGCCCACCGACGTCCCAAAGTCGTCCACGATCGGGATCAGCCTGATCGGGATCTCGCCACCGCCGCGCTCGCCAGGGTCGGTCTCGTCTCCGGGTGGGGTGCTGCCGAACACGCCAAAGAAGCTGTTGACGTTGAGAGCCGCGCCCTGGAATGCCGTGATCATGGCGTTGATCGCCGCCTGCAGGCCGGTATTGTCGGCGACGATGGACTGCTGGAAGACGCCGATGATCGCGTTGAAGTCGTTCACCGCGCCGAACAGACCCTCGTCCACGAGCTTACGGATGGCGTCGATGCTGGCCTGCAGCTCGTCCTTCTTGGTGGTGATGCCGGTGGTGAGGCCGGCAATCGCCAGCAGGAGCTGATTGGCGACGCCCTGGGCCTCGTCCCCCGCCTTGTCGAACTTCCCGTTCATAAAGGTGCGGAGCTGCTCGAGGAAGCCGGTGAGCCAGGAGCCCGCGCCCATGGTCTGGTTGCCGACCTTGAGCATGATGTCCGGGTCGAGGCCGTAGAGTTTCTGGCTGAACGCGAGGATGCGGTCGGCGATCTCCTTGGCCTTCATCGGGTCCTGCTCGGCCTGGAGCTGCTCCCACAACGCCTTCATCTGGTCGACGTAGTATTGGCCGATGACGTCTTTGCCCTGCTTGGCGAGCTCGTTCTCGGTGATGCTCTGAAGCTGGGCGTCGATCGACTCGTTGAGCTGCTGCTGCGCGCTCGCCAGCGCCTTGACGTACTCGAGTTGGCGCGTGTACTGCTCCTCCTGGAGCTGCCCGATCTGCTGCATGCGCGTCACGAAGTCGGCCGGGGCAAGCTTGTCGAGACCCTGCCGCAGGCTGGTGATGCGGGCGATGGTGTCGGCCGAGTCCTCGAGAAACGCCTGGCGAACGCCGCGGCCAAGCTTGGCCATGACGTCGGCCAGAGGGACGGCCGCCTTCTCCTGGAAGTCGGTGAACCCTGTCATCAGCGCGTCGAACTCGGGGAGTGCGCCTTCCATGGCATCGGCCAGGCTCGCCAGCGCCTGGCCGTAGCGGAAGGCGTCGTCGAGGGTGCGCTGGGCGGCCTGCGGGTCCATGTCGACATACCCGATGGCACCCTCGTTCAGCATCGCCCGGGAGGTATTGAAACCCTGGCGCAGGTAGGCTTCCGATGCGCCCCAGCCGCCGCGCTGGGCGGCGGCGAGGTTGCGGTCGGCCACGTACTGGGAGAGGGTGCCCGCGGCGGCGGTCCGCATCCCCTCCAGCTCCTGGAACATCTTGATGTTCGCCTCGTACTGCGCCTGGGTGAGGCTGAGTAGCTCCTGGGCCCGCGCGACCTGCTCCTCGCTCGTGAGCTTCGGGAGGTCGGTGAGCAGCTTGCCGATCTGCTCCTGGGTCGTGACAAGGCCGGCCGACCACTCCTCCCAGGGGGTGCGGTTGGCTTCCATCCGCAGGGTGTCGAGGCTCTTGCCGTAGAGCTCGGAGGCGTCCTTGAGGGCGAAGAGGCCCTTGACGAACGCCAGCAGCTCGGTGGTGGCCTGGTCGAAGTTGCCGGCGGTGAACTCCGACAGCATCTCGGCGATGCGGGTATCCCCAACCCCGACTGCCTTGAGCGCCGCTTCAAGCCCGGGGCGAAACTCGCCGAAGAGGACGGCCGGGAGGTCGTGCTCGAGCAGGGCCTTCCAGTAGCTCGAGAAGTCGGACACCGACTTGTTGATCTCGGGCAGGTAGACCATGAAGTCGGGCACCGCCTGCTTGAGCGCGTCGAACAGCTCACGAAATTGGCTATTGAGCTTCTTGGTCTTGTCAAACCAGGTGCGGACGAGCTCGTTCTCCGCCTCCTGGTCGATGCCCGACACGTCGATGTTGAAGGTGGACCCCGATGTGCCCTGGGCTCGCGAGCCGATGTTGACGTCCATTTTTTTTGAAGCGGACGAGAAGTAACCGGCAACCGCGCCTACGATCGCGCCGACCACGGCCCCGATCCACGCGTAGGGGTTGCCCGGACCGCCCGCCATCTGATAGCCGGCCATGCCCATGGACACCGCGCCCCCGACCATTGCGGCGCCACGATTGCCGCTCTGCTGCCCGTAGCTCATGAGCAGCCCGCCGCCGAGCTGCGCGACGCCGCCCCAGTTGACGCCGCCCTTGCCGCCGTTGGCTTCTGGATTCCAGAGCCCGGCCGCCTCCATCGCCTCACGGCCGGTTCCTCCGGTGGCCAGGGTCTTGAACATGATGTCGAGTCGGGACGCGGCCACGTTGCTCATGGAGTTGGCGAAGGCGATGCCGAACGCGGCGATGCCGTCACGGAGGTTATCGGCCGCGAGTCCGGCGAGCAGGCCGTCAGTCATGCCCCGGCTCACGGCATTCTGCAGGTCCTTCTGCAGGTCCCGGAATGCCTCGTAGCCGGGGGCGGCCTGCTGGACCTGCTTCTCGGCGAGGCCCGATGCGAGCGGCTCATAGTTGGTGATGAGCGGGAAGATTCGGTCGACCACGGTGCCACTGTTGGCAACCTCCGTGGCCAACGCCGCCGCCTCCCGGACCAACGCCGCGAGGGCCGGCTCGGACGCGTCGAGCATGGCCAGCATGCGCGCGAAGTCGCCAGTCAACCCGCCGGACTCGATTGCAAGATCCTTCACCTCCACCAGGATGCTGTGCCACGCCTTGTTCTGCTTCACGATCAGCTCATGTTGCAGATTGAGGGCCTTTTCGGCTTCCTTCGCAGCCTCGGCCGCTGCCTTCTCGGCTGCAAGCCTAGCCTCACGGTCGCGT
>DAONEV010000413.1:0-3391 GCA_035403265.1 Thermoanaerobaculaceae bacterium
GAACGCCATGACCGCGTCGCCGATGAACTTGTCCACGGTGCCGCGGTGCGCGTGGATGACCCCGACCTGGGCGCCGAAGTACTCGTTGAGCCAACCCACCACCGCCTCCGGGGAGAGCTTCTCGGAAAGCGTGGTGTAGCTGCGGATGTCCGAGAACAGCACCGTGATGCGCCGCCGCTCGCCTCCCAGCCGCGCCGCCTCGGGATGCTCCAGCAGCACCTTGAGGATGTCGCGTGACACGTAGTGGCCGAAGATGCCCTGCACCCGCCTGCGTTCCTGGCCCTCCCGCCACCACCCCTCCACCGTGATGGCACCCGCGGCCACGGCCATGGCCGTCCACGGCGCCGTCATCGGCCACCAGCCGTCGGCCCACTGCCATACGGTCATGGCCGTGACGCCCCAGGCGACCGTCAGCCCGGCCCACGCCACCGCCAGCAGCGCCGGACGCCGGATCGGCACCGCCACCAGTCCCAGCAGCAGCGCCGAGCCCAGGGTGAGCCCGGCCTGCCCCCACCCCGACGGAGGTCGCATCCCGCGACCGTCCAGTAGGTTCGCGATCGCCGTGGCGATCAGCTCGCCGCCGGGGTAGACGCGGGCGGTAGGTACGGTTCGCAGCTCGTAAAGGCTCGTCGCATTTACCGTGATGACGACCACCGAGCCTTCGATCTCACTGGTGAAGGGCAGGGCCTCGCCGATCGGTGCACTCTCGGACAGCGACTGCCACCCGCGCAGCAGCTCCCAGGCGCTCCGGTACCGGAAGCTGCCAACGCCCCCGGCAAAGCGGGGCCAAAAGGTACCGTCTGTGCCAGTGACGCGGATTCTCCCGCTCATCACCCCGTCTGGAGTCAGCCTCAGGGGCGCTCCAGCGCGGACCGCCAGCGCCGCCGGCACTGAGATCAGGCTCCGCCCGCCGTTGTTCGCCACCAATGGCAGCCGCCGTGTGACGCCGTCCTCATCGGCCTCGACCCGAGCCATCGCGAAGGTCGACGCGGCCAGGACACCGACCGGCGGCTGGAGAACTCCCCAGGATGGTGCCAGCCGCGGGAGTGGCCCCTCCAGCTCCAGACCTCCCGCCTTTCCACCCTCGCCGGCATTGCACGCCAGCACTGCAGGGATCTCCGCCAACACCGCTGCCAGCTCCTCGTCGCCGGGCCCGGGCTCGGGAAGCAGCAGGTCCAGCCCGATCGCGGCCGGACGTGCCTGCGCCACGGCCTGGATGATGCGGGCATACGCCCAGCGCGGCCATGGAAACCGGCGCAGCTCCTCGGCCCCGACCCGCAGCGACTCGTCGTCGATGGCGACGATGAGGACGCGGGACCGGGAGGGAAGCTCGGCCGGCAGCCACCGCTGGCGCCAGTCGAAGGTCAGCAGCTCGAGCCGACTCAGCCACGGGCTGGCCGCGACGGCCAGGACGCCAGCCGCCAAGGCCATGCCGAGCCGTATCCGCGGGGCGGAGAGCATGCCCAGAGTGTAACGCTCCCAGGCGTGGTCTATACTTCACCGCCATGAAGGACGTCTGGATCACTGGCATTGGCCTGGTGACCGCCCTCGGAGGAGACCGCGAGACCACCTGGCGAAGGCTGATGGCCGGCGAGTGCGGCATCGGACCGCTGACGCTCTTCGACCCCACCGGATTCCGGACCAGGATCGCCGCTCAAGTGGATGACGAGTCCCTGACGCTCGTGGACCCGCCGCGTCACGCCAGTCGCGCGTCAAGATTCGAGCTGGTGGCGGCGACCGAAGCGCTCACCGACGCGAGGCTCTCCACGGCTTTCGAGCCGCGCCCCTGGGCGCTCGTCATGGGTGGCGGCGCCGCCGGGCTGCCCGACACCGAGGTGTTCATCGCCCGGCGCCTGCGCAAGGGTCCGCGAGCCCGCGGTCTCACCGAGTTTCTGGAGCTGATGCAGGACGTGCCAACCGACCACGTGGCCCGGCGCTTCGGCCTGACCGGAACACGGATCACGATCTCCACAGCATGCTCCTCCTCGACGATCGCGATCGGCATGGCTGCCGAGCTGATCACAGATGGCGTCACCCCGGTGGCGCTGGCGGGCGGAACCGACGCCATCTCCCGGCTCGTGTATGCAGGCTTCAACTCCCTGCGCGCCGCGGATCCCAACCCATGCCGGCCGTTCGACCGCAACCGGCAGGGCCTCTCGTTCGGCGAGGGCTCCGCGGTGCTGGTGCTCGAGGATGCCGACCACGCCCGCGCCCGGGGTGCCCGTCCCTATGCCTGCATTCTCGGATACGGCGCCACCAACGACGCCTTCCACATGACCCAGCCCGATCCCTCGGGCGTCGCCTGGACGCGCACCCTCGATGCCGCTCTCAGCGATGCCGGCCTGGCCGCCGGGGACGTCGACTACATCAACGCCCACGGCACTGCCACCGAGCAGAACGACGCCGCCGAATGCGCCGCCTACGTGCGGTTCTTCGGTGATCGCCTGTCGTCCATCCCCGTGTCGTCCGTGAAGGGCGCGCTCGGGCACTGCCTGTGCAACGCCGGAGGCGTGGAAGCCGCGCTGACCGCGCTCGCCGTCTCACGCCAGATGGTGCCTCCCACCGTGGGCTTCCGCGAGGCGGATCCGGCCTGCCCGGTCGACCCGGTGCCGGGCCAGGGCCGGCCGTTGCAGATCCGGCATGCCATCTCGTCCAGCTTCGCGTTCGGGGGCAACTCCGGCGTGCTGGTCCTGGGGAGCTGCCCATGAGACCGCTGTTCATCGCCAGTGTCGGCGCCGTGACCGCGGCCGGCACCGGCGTGCCGTGCCTGGGCGAGGTCCTTGCCGACGCCACATGGGACGCCCAGGTGGGCCTTGAGAGACCGGACGCGCCACCTCTGCCGGTGGCCACCTGCCGCGACTTCTCGCCCCGCAACGTGCTGCCTCCTCTGGTCGCCCGCCGCCTCGACCGCCCCGCCAGGCTGCTGGCCGTCGCGGCACGGGAAGCCCTGGCCCCGTTCGGCGACCCCCTGCCGTGGAACCGCGATCGCGTGGCGATCACGGCCGGCACCTGGAACGCCGGTACTGCCGCCCTGGTGGAGGTGCTGCAAGCTGTCTTCTTGACCTCTCCCGAGGAGGCGCCGCCGGCCCAGTTCCCCTCCACCATCGCCAACGCCCCGGCCAGCCAGCTCGGGATCCTGGAGAAGCTCGGCGGACCCAACCTGACCTTCGTCGAGAAGCAGGCGAGCGGCCTGCGCGCCGTCATCGAGGCGGCCCGCGTCCTCGACCACTCCAGGGCCGAGGCCACGCTCGCGTGCGGCGTCGACGAGGCCTTCTGGCTCAACTCCGAGGGCTACGACCGTCTCAAGGTGCTGGCTCGTCCCGGCCGAACCGGCATGCGTCTCGGTGAAGGAGCGGCTGTGATGGTGCTTTCCCCGACACCGCACGCCGCG
>DAONEV010000414.1:0-3389 GCA_035403265.1 Thermoanaerobaculaceae bacterium
GCCGGTGCCGCAGCCGGACACCACGATCTACGGCCGCATCGCCGGCATCAACCCGGCGGCGGGCGAGGAAGGTGCAACGGAGGTGGAGATCCAGGCGGGCCTTCCGGAGTCCATGAGCAGCGCGCTGCAACGGGACGGGCGGCCGGTCCCTCAGCTCGAAAAGGACCTCAAGGTCGTCGTCAGGGTCACGGGCGAGACGCTCTGTGTCGCCGACTACCTCCCCACCGACATCGACAGCTTCCGGATCGGGCAAGAGGTCGCAGTGGTCCCGGTACCGGGCACGAGCGCGATGGTGGGCTCCAAGCGGCTGCTCGCGAATGCCGCCGAGCTCTTTGTGTTCTCGGCGTTCCAGGTCCGCTACCTGGCTGGGGCGCTCGAGAAGCTCCCTGACGAGGTCACCGAGCCGTCGGATCCAGGGCGTATCAACTCGGCGGGAGCCGAGCTCAGCCCTTTGCCGTTGTACGGCGGCAAGGTCGTCTACTTCGCCGGCGGGCTGGCACCGTCGGCCCGACCGGACCTGCGTCCAGCACCGGTGGGCGCGCTGCGAGCCGGCATGGGAGCTCCCGAGGCCCTGCAGCCCTGGGCCGTGGGCGGCTACCGGCCGTACCGGGTCGAGTGGCTCAAGGACGCCTGGGGGACGCCCGAGCCGGTGGAGATGGCCGGGATTCCCGCGGATGCCAGCGCCCGCCTCACCTGGGTTCGGAAGGACGAGACCGCCTGCCTGCTCGAGGTCCTGCTGGTCTCGGGCGAACGCCAGCTCTGGGCGGCGAAGCGCGATGATGCCCGCAAGCCGTGGGGTGCCATCGACCGGGTCAAGCTGCCGAGCGGAGACAGTGTCGGCGACGCCCAGCGGTTCGGACCCGAGCTGAGCTTCCTTATCTGGACCGCCTACGAGCCCGAGACCTCGGACCTCTGGCTCCAGCCTCCGGACAAGCCTGCCCAGATCCTCGAGCCGCGAATCAACACCCTCGGGCCGGAGTACTCGCCGCGGGTCGGCCCCAACTCGATCCTCTACTTCTGCCGCGGCGACCGGCAGCTTCTCTTCGAGAAGCAGACGGTCCGCGAGGTGCGTCTCCCGGGCAAGCAGCGGCGTCCGCTGCTGGAGGCGGCCCCGGTGACGGATGGCTCATGGGTCTTCTGCCGGATTCCGCGCTACACGCCCGGTCAGCTCGACTGGAATCTCGCGGTCGTGCCACGCCAGGGTGAAGGCTGGGGCGAGCCAATCCTGTTGGACGCCTGGAAGCCGGCGGTCTAGCCAGCAAGCCAGCCGTTCCGGTCACGTGCGAGCCACCTCACTCGTTGCGGACGGGCCAGAGGTCGCGCACGAGGGGGTGGTCCCAAGCCACCCGGAACTCGTCCGGTGAGTCGAGCTCGAAGCACTTGGTGACGACGTAGAGCAGGCCGCATGGCATGGTGAGCGGCTTGTAGCCGTGGGCGACGCCCGGCGGAATCTTGACGAGGGCGTCCTTGCCGTCCCCCAGCACGACGACCTGGGTCTGGCCGGCGGTCGGCGAGTCACGGCGCAGGTCGAGCATCACGACCTTGAGCTTGGACGGCGGCGGGCAGAACCAGATGTCGCTCTGCTTGAGGTGATAGTGCAGCCCCTTGACGTGGTCACTGGCGGTCACCAGTGAGTAGTTGAGCTGGGCCACCGGCACGCCCGCGAAGAACGAGGCCAGCTTCTCGCTTCCCGGGTGAGTTGCGGCGGCGCGGTAGAGCTCCATGAAGAGCCCCCGGTCGTCCACGAAGCGGTGCAGGGGCAGGATCTCGACGCCAGCCAGAGGCCCCGGTCGGGTGTAGGACTTGGGGACGGGCTCGAAGCCGTCCAACAGGTCGGTGATGGCAAGCTCCATGGCGTCCACCTCGGGGGAGGAGCGTAACACACGCACGCTGCAGCTCGTGGAGAGTCAAAGAAGAACCTGGCTGCAACCCGACGATCACCAGACGCGTCACGCGGCTGGCTCGCTTGCGCATGAGGGCAGGGGTGGGTCCCGGCTCAGGTCTTCGTCTACGTCCACGTCCCCGGCCAGGTTGGCAGTACTTGTGGGTGGGCAGAGCTGCTTGCCTACGCGGCCCCGACCTCAACCAGCGCGCGTCGCACGGCGAGACACTGGAGAATGAGGACGCGTGCCTCGTCCAGGGAGAGCTGTGTCGTGGGATCCGACAGCGCGTGGGAGGGGTCGTCATGAACCTCGGCGAAGATCACGTCCGCACCGGCCGCCACGGCGCCGCGCGCCAGCTCGAGGTGAAACTCGCGCGCCCCACCGGTGGAGTCCCCGGCCGCCCCGGGCAGTTGCAGGGAGTGGGTGGCGTCGAACACCACCGGGGCAAAGGCCCGCATGATGGCGATCGCCCGCAGGTCCACCACCAGGTTGTGGTAGCCGAAGCTGGCGCCCCGCTCGGTGATGGTGACGTTGGGATTGCCGGTGGACCGCACCTTGTCCACGGGGTGGCGGGCGTCGTCGGGGGCGAGGAACTGCCCTTTCTTGATGTTCACCGGCTTCCCGGCGCTCCCCGCCGCCAGCAGCAGATCGGTCTGCCGGCACAGGAACGCCGGCACCTGCAGCACGTCCGCGACCCCGGCGGCGGCCTCCGCCTGCTCCGGCGCGTGGATGTCGGTGAGCACGGGCAGGCCCGTGGCACGCTTGACCTCGGCCAGGACCGCGAGGCCCTCGCGCAGCCCGGGCCCCCGGAACGACTGCAGCGACGAGCGGTTGGCCTTGTCGAACGATGCCTTGAAGACGAGAGGGAAGCCGATCTCCCCTGCCAGCTCGCCGACCGCCTCGGCGATGCGCAGGGTGTGCTCCGGCGACTCGATGACACAGGGACCGAGGATGAACACGAGCGGGTGGCCGGGTCCGACCGAGATCCCGGCGGCGAGGCGAACCGGCCCGGCCAGCCGGTCAGGCATTGTCGGCTTTCTGAGCCGGTGCCTGGAGCTGCTCGGCCGGTGCCGCTGCGGTCTCGCTGCTCTGACGGCGCTCCCGCTCCTCGATCGCGGCCTTGACGAACGCCACGAACAGCGGATGTGGCGCGAACGGCTTGGACCTCAGCTCCGGATGGCACTGGCAGGCCACGAACCAGGGGTGGTCCGGGATCTCGATCATCTCAACGAACACCCGGTCGGGGGAGCGCCCGGTGATCGCCAGGCCGTTCTTCTCGAAGATCGGCACGTAGTCGAGGTTGACCTCGTAGCGATGACGGTGACGCTCCCAGACGGTGTCGGCGTGGTACGCCTCCCAGCCGTGAGAGCCGGGCTTGAGCTGGCACGCATACTTACCCAGGCGCATGGTGCCGCCCATCGTCTCGACGTTGACCAACTCCCGAAGCTTGTAGATGACCTTGTACGGGGTGTCGGGGGCAAACTCGGAGGAGTTGGCCCGTTCGAG
>DAONEV010000415.1:0-3388 GCA_035403265.1 Thermoanaerobaculaceae bacterium
GCAACACCGCCGTGGGACCTGCCAATGCCTGCCCGAGAGCAAGCCCCGCGGCAAATTTCAGGGACGCTGTGTCTGCTGGCTGGTGAGCCGCTTGGGCGCGAGCACGCCGCGCCTCGGGGGTGTCGTTCCAGTCGGTCGCCAGCCCCAGCGGATCCGTATTGTTCTGTGGATCGAGGCCGAAGGCTTGGTAGAGGTTGGGTGAGTCGACAGGTCCGAGCGGATCCTCGGACAGCCATGCGGCGTTTCTCGGGTCGTACCACCTGGCTCTGGCGTACGCCAAGCCGCCTTCGGGGTCGTGCCAGAGGCCCTGGAAGAGGCTCGTCTGTCCGCCGGGGAAGGCGCCGTCCAAGGTGGATGCGGCGGTGTCGGGGTCGTGGCTCTGGGTGAATTTGCGCTCGCAGGTCGGGGGTGTCGTGCCATCCGTTGGGATCTCGAGCTCGATGCGAACACCCGCGACCTCACCGGCCGGGAGTCTGATGAGGCGCCCGAAGGCATCCGCAAGGCTCGGCATCAAGGTGACCCGGTACCTGGCGCCCTTTGGCCAACCGGCCAACCGCATGACGCGCAGCTCGGAGACGTCATCGTCTGCAGGGCCGACTGCAAACTCGGCCCGGTCTGCCGGCTCCCAGGTCGAGGTGGCCCCGTTCCACACCTCGATGACGACGCCATCCACCAGGGTCGTCGGTGCCAGGGGAAGCGTCGTGCGGATGCGCAGCGTCCCGCCCACGATCTCGCCCGGAACGGGCCCGCTCTGGGTCTGGCTGCCAACCTGGGTCACGGTGGCGTCGAACCGAATCTCGACCAGCTCGGGACCCAGCTCAAGGTGGGTAGTGCCGTAGGGACTGTAATGGTAGCGGCCCAGGAGCTTGAGGGGCCCGGCGCCGGGTGCGGCATCCTCGACTACGGCGAGCACGCTGCCCACCTCGTCCCGGATCATGCCGTAGGTCTTGACGGTCGGGGTCGAGGTCTGAAGGCCCGCCTCGACTCGCACCTGGGGGGCGTCGTCCAGCCATCGCGGGCCCGGCACGTACTGCTGCCGCCAGATCGGCTGATCCTGGAAGTTGAGGCCCGCCTCGGCGGCCAGGCGCTGGCCGTCCCAGGTGAAGACCCGCTTGGCGACGAACGGCCGGTCGGCATCGCCGTGGCCCGGCGGGATGGCGCCGAGCTGGGTGCGGGTGAGCAGGCGCCCGGCGGCGTCATAGCTGTAGGTGACGCGTTCCCCCGAGCCGTCGCTCGCCTTGACGTCGCGCTGGACGAGCCGGCCGCGCCAGTCCCAGGTGTAGGTGAAGCGGTCGTCCTCGAGGCGCCGCCCCGAGAGGTCATATCCGAACTCCGCTCCGTTCCGACTGACGATGCGACCAAGGTTGCCCACGTCGAAGCTGGTGACCTCGTTGGCGTGCTCGGCGGTCAGACGGTGAAGCTGGTCGCCTTCGCCGTACTCGAAGCGGTAGCACCCGAGGTCGGCCGCGCTGCAGGTGCCGTCGGTCTCGTCGAGGGTCCCCGCGCCGGCGGCAGCGAAGAGGCGGAAGTGGGGCGCGGTATCCCGGGCCGCGACGCGGCCCTCGGAGGGTGCAGCCTCGGTCGACAGGACGAGGGCGGCTGCGGCTCGCTCCCGACAACCATCCAGGAGGTCCTCACGCGGGTGACCGGCGAGGCTGGCGCGTGCCGGCTCGGCGAGAAGCACGGCGACGACGGCCAGCAGGCTTCGGACCCAGGCGAGCCGTTGGGCTTGGGTGCGGTTCACATGGAGGATTCTAGCTGCTCCCACAGGTCGGACGCAGGCGCGATGCTGATCGGTGTCGCGCCTGCCATGCCGTCTGCACAGGAGTATTGCGAGTCATGGACGTGGAACCAAAGAAAAGTGCGAGGAGTGTGATACCGCGTACCTATCCGCTCCGTCCAAGTACCTCAAAGGCAAGTCCGCTGCCCGCCCGGGATTCCTCAACACCTGAGTGGTGTCCCCGACACAACGGAAGTAGTTGCCTTCAGGAAGCTCGGGGAGTTCCTTCATTGGGGTAAGCCCTTGCGCGTGGTCAAGCGATGGTGAGCCGGGCGCCCCAGGATCTTCGACGGCCTGCGTGGGGGCGGGCGTGTGCGGCAGACGGAGCGGATACTCGGCGAACGGTCGTTCTCCAAGCTTGGTCGTCGTGGTCGCAGGACAATACTGCGGGCCCGCCGCTTTCACGAAAAGGCCCGAGCGGCGGAGCCTTCCTGCGTGCGCCGTCCATGCGGATGCCAGCGCCACAGCGGCGACCAGCGCGATCGTCGCGAAGAGCCGCACGCGGTGCGCGTGTCCTCTCATCCCTTTTGTCTCCACTTTGTCTCCACATCAACTGCCTCCGCCGATCATCGACAACTCTGGACGTCGCAAGCACCACCATCCTGAAGAGCGGAGCTAAGCTGGAGGAGTCCGCCCCGGCTGAAACTCCGGGGATTCCCCGTAGAGCATGCTGAGAAACCCGGAGAAGCTAGATGCCAGCGGAACGAGTGAGTTCTCTCCGTGATGCCAGTACCCGATGCTCGGTGGCGAACCGTGGCCGTAGTCGAGACACACGAAGTCACCCCCGCCGTCATCGGCGATCGGGATCGCGCCTCCCGGGAGAGAGGCGCGCAGGCTCTCATATGCCTCAAAGATGTTCTCGGGGTCGTCCTGGGAGAAGCTTAGGAGTACGCCAAGACAGCTCTCCATTCTTCCGATTTCCGGGTCATCAAAGGCAAAGGCGTTCTCGGTGGGCTGCCCTCCATGGCATAGCCGAGCGCATTCCCTGTAGTCGTCGGGCAAGCGGACGCAAAATACCCTCTCCGCCGTTGCGAAGACCTCGTCCTTCACGGACGGGTGACAACCTCTCCAGTCACTGTTCTTCCATCTCATGTCGCACCCTCAGTACCAGAACTTGAAGCCGCCAACGTGGCCAACAGCGCGGTGGATCGTCGAAGGGACAAGCTGCATCCGGCCGAATTGCTGATGGTGGTGCCAAGTGAAACCGGGAATTCTCTCGCTGCCAGCCTCGATGGCCGCCATTTGCTGAGGCGAGAACTGGCCAGCGCGCACCTGGCCCTTGAGGATTGCATCATTTAACGCCCGCGTAGCTTCCTGCCCGTGCAGTCTCCTGCTTGGGACTGACGCTATTGAATCCGAGAGGCGGGTGTCGAACCGGGCGACATCGTCGTACACCGGGAAACCACGCTCGTCGATCAGGATGTTGGTGCCTGGGTGCACCACACGTCCGGTTGGGTTGGGGGCAATTGTGCCTGAGCGCACTTGGCCCGGATAGAGGGTCTCCAACTCCGACTCAATCACGCGCGGATTGTAGGGCAGGTCACCGCCTGCCCTCTTTGGGGCGTCAAGGGACCCCACCACCTCCGCGGCCCTAGGCTGCTCGTATCC
>DAONEV010000416.1:0-3319 GCA_035403265.1 Thermoanaerobaculaceae bacterium
CGGCCACCACCTGGACGCCGCTGGCCACGGTGCAGCCCCACGCCTCGATACGGCCCTGGCGAGTCGGGGGGTACCAGTCGCGGGATGGGTCGAGGATAACCCTGCTCGTGCCGGTTGCCAGGTCGACCACGGCCAGGCGCTCGGGCTGCCAGGGGGAGCTGCCGGTCACCGCGGCGAGCGGAGCGTTCTCCGCCAGCGATGGATCCGACACCACCGCCGATCCGACGTCGAGGCGCGTGAAACGGCGAGACGCGGGGTCGAGGCGGTAAAGGCCCTCCTCGTCGGCCACCGTCGCCCGCACGAGGATGGCGCCGGCGCTCGGGGACCACTCGGCGCTGCCGATGGCGGGGTCGAAGTCCCGGCTGAGGGGCTCGACCTTGTCTGCCTTGGGGTCCCACAGGTAGAGCTGCCCGTCGCCCTCGTTGGGGACAGTGCCGGCCGGCAAGCTCACCCCGACAGACCCGAACTCCGACGGGCCGGCGACGATCAGCAAGCTGCCGTCAGGGCCGTAGCGTGCCTCGTCGAGCCAGCGGCAGTCCCGTAGCCTGGTCGCGGCCAGGTTGCCGAGGTCGAGCTCCCACAGCTCCTTGCGCGCGAACGGACGGGTCGTGAGGTCCTCCACCTCGCGGGTGAAGAGCAGACGGGCCCCGTCACGGGAGATGTCCGTGACCTGGCTCGAGAGCTCGCCGGCGGTGAGCCGCACGCGCCCGCCGCCGGGGTGTCGGGCGAGCCACAGGTAGGACTTGTCGCGGTATCCGCGCTGGCGGTCGAGCAGCCCTTCCAGCACCTTGACGCCGCGCTTGTCGGGTTCGGCCTTGGCGGTCGTCCAGAAGACGACGGTTGAGCCGCCTCCGGCCCAGCGATAGCCGGCCAGACCCTCGACCCGCTCGATGACGGGCGCGACAGATCCAGTCGCCAGGTCGGCCAGCCAGAGGGTGGCCAGGTCGGCATCCTTGGCGTCCTTGCCCTTCGTCCTGTCGGACGAGATGTAGCTCAGTCGGCCGGGCGCCGCCCACGCCACGTCTCGCAGCTCGCCGGTGCCGCGCCAGGTCCAGCGCAGCGCGCCGTCGCGGACGGACCACACCTCCAGCCAGCTCTCGCTGTCGTCGGTTGCGGGGAAGATGCGCTTGAGGGACACGGCGACGAGCTCGCCGTCCGGCGAAATGGCGGCCGAGCCGATGTCAGGTCGGTCGAGTACGTCGAGGATGTCGAGGTCCCGGTCCGGCATCGTGGCCACGCTCACCTCGGGGGCGGTCGGAGCCTTGAGGCGCAGGCCGACCTTCCAGTCTCCCCCTCGCGCCGGGTCGAGCACCGTCTGTACGACCAGGAGGTGGGTGCCGGGGAGCAGCTTGACCGTGCCCTTGGCCTCGGCCGCCGCCTCGGCCTTCTCGGTGGCGGCGACTTGCTTGCCGTCCACCAGGAGGCGCCGGGCCTGGGTACCCTGCAGCTCGACGCTCAGGGACTGCCAGCGCCTGGCCTCCGCCTGGGTCGCCAGCCAGGCCACCTGGGGCGTGCCCTTGGAGGCTGGTGCCAGCACGAGCAGGCCGTCCTTGCCGACCGTCGCCTGCTGCCACTCCAGGCTGCTGCCGCCAAGCCAGGGCTCGCGGCGGCCGGCCGCCGGCATCGTCTCGGGCGTCGAGATCAGGGAGGTCTTCAGGAGATCACTCACGCCGTACCCGCCCCGCTTCTCTCCGGCGAAGACCGGCAGCGGAGCAGCCACGGGCCCAAGCACCATCCAGCGCTCAACGGAGACCGTCACCTCGGGCGGCTTGGGCGGTGCCTGGACGACCTTCGTCCCGCACATCCCAACCTTGCCTGCCAGCACCCCCAGCACGGCCCACAGTGCCACGACCCTCGATCTCGGCATGCGCCCCTCCGGAGCGCGACTGTAGCACCTGGGCTATCGTGGAGCCGCACGGAGGCGTCATGCTCGAGAGCCCGAGGGCACGAGGCGGGAGGCTGGGTTGGGTCCTCATCGGTCTGGCGGCGGTGGGGCTGGGTCGTCCGGGAGTGTCGGCGACGCCCGGCGCACCTCCATCCGACGGGCCGGTTCTGGCGATGTCGTGGCCCGAGGGAGTCTCGGCGACCGGTTCCGCGGTCCAGATCCCCATGCGCGATGGTGTGCGGCTGGCCGGAACGCTGTGGTTACCGTCCGAGAGCGGGCGATTCCCGGTTGTGCTGCTCCGTACACCTTACGGGCATTCCAACTTCAGCGGCTGGGCACCCCTGCTGGCGGCTCGGGGGCTCGCGTTCCTGGCCGTGGACGTGAGGGGACGGTACGGCTCGGAAGGTGAGTGGGAGCCGATCCTGCACGAGGGGCGGGACGGCGCGGACGTCATTGCATGGGCGGCGGCCCAGAGCTGGTGCGACGGCAGGGTGGCGACCCAGGGCGGCTCCTATGACGGCTGGGTGCAGGCGTTGGCGGCGGTCGAGGGCGTGCCCGCGCTCACCACCATGATCGTGATGGTCTGTCCCTCGGACCCGTTCGGGAACATCCCCTTCGACGACGGGCCGTTGACCGTGGCTGGCTACCTGTGGGGGCTGCAGGTGCGCGGCCGGACTGGCGAGTCCGCACCCTATGCGGACTATGCGGCCATCGTGCGCACCGCGCCAATCGCCGGATGGGACGAGTTGGCCGGTGTGAGTGTGCCGTGGTGGGACCGTTGGCTCACACACTGGCAATGGGACGACTTCTGGCAGGCGCGCTCGTTCGAGAGCCGTCTTCCGTCCGTCGCAACCCCGGCCTTGCTGGGGACGGGCTGGTTCGACCGCGACCAGCCGGGGGCGATCCGGATCTTCCAGGCGCTGCGAAGAAACGCGAGCGCGGCGGTCCGCGAGGGGTCGAAGCTCATCCTGGGCCCCTGGGAGCACTCCCTCTCGTACCTCCCGACCTGGGGCGAGCTACGGTTTCCCCCCAACGCCGGTCGGGACTGGGTGAGCATCATGGGGGACTGGCAGGAGCGACACCTCCGAGGAGACGGCTCGCGGCCTGGGGCGGCGGTCGAGTACTACCTGATGGGGCGCAATGTCTGGCTGGAAGCGCGGGAGTGGCCTCCCGAACGGTCGCGGGTCGAGGCGCTATACCTCGACGCAGGAGGCCAGCTTCGTCCCGAGCTGCCGACCGGGGGTGCGGACTCGTATCTCTACGATCCAAACGACCCAACCCCGATTGCGGATTCACAGCCCGCAGAGCAGTGGAGCCTGCTGCTTGGGCACGTGCCGCTGGGCCTGGGCTCGGTAGTACAACGCTCCGACGTGCGGCTCTACGCGACGCCTTCGCTGGACCGGCCGTTGCCGGTGGCGGGAGACATCAGGGCCG
>DAONEV010000417.1:0-3258 GCA_035403265.1 Thermoanaerobaculaceae bacterium
GCGCGGATGATTGAACGACAGCAGCGCGGCGTGGAGGGCGAGGCGGGGCGCTTGAACGGGGTCGTGGCGGGGGTCGCCGTACACCGAGTCGCCGAGCACGGGATGGCCGAGGTACGAGAGGTGGACGCGCACCTGGTGGGTGCGCCCGGTCCCCAGGATGGCCTCGACGAGGGTCGCGATGCCCAGGCGGCGGATCGGCGTGAAGGTCGTGAGGGCCGTCTGGCCCTTCCCCGGGCTCAGGGCCGCTCGCCGGGCCCCCGGCCGGGGCCGGCCGATGCTGCGGTCCACCTCCACCGTCTCGGGGAAGTCGCCGCCGACGAGCGCGTGGTAGCGACGCTCGATCTTGTGCACGCGGAGCTGGGCCTGGAGGTTCTGCGCGGCCTGGGAGCTGAGGGCGAACATCATGACCCCGGAGGTGTCGCGATCCAGTCGGTGGACGACGAAGATGCGGCGGTGCTCCCCGACCTGGCGCTCGACCTCGGCGGCCACGCGTGCCATCACCGTGTCGTCCTCCTGGGCGAGGGTGGGGTGGACCACGACGCCGGCAGGTTTGTCGACGACAACGACGTCCTGGTCGAGGTGGAGGATGACGATGGGGGGCAAGGTCGGCGGGCGGCGGCGCCTCGGCAGGCTGGCATTGTGGGAGACCTCGTCGTCGGCCGTCACCGTCTGTCCGGGGTCGTTGGCCACGTTGCCGTTGACTAGCACGTGCCCGACTTCCACCTCGTGCTTGGCCCGGGTGAACGAGCAGCCAAGGAGGAGCTGGGCCCTTCTGGCGAGGCGGAGGCTAGCGCTCATGCATGCAGGGTACCATCCGGCCGCGGGACGTGCGCCGGATGGACAATCCAGGGCTGGCTCGCTAGGGTGGCAGCATGCAGAATGCCATGTCCGAGGTTGGGCCGCTCCTGGGCCGTGCCGTTGCCGCTGGACTTGGACAGGGCTGGGTCGCGGGCCTTGTCCGCGAGGGCGAGGAAGGGATGTGCTGGTGCGCCGGGACGCTCTCTCAGGGCGGCGCGGAGGTCGTGGCCGACCTCTGGTTCGACCTCGCTTCCCTGACCAAGCCCCTGGTTACCACGACCCTCCTCTTGCTGGCCCGCCGGGACGGCCTGGAGCTGCACGCTCCACTCGGAGAGCTCCTTCCGGAGCTGGCAGGCTCGCACTGGGCCAGGGTCACGGTGCAGCAGTGCGCCTCTCACACCGCGGGGTTTCCGGCCTGGGAGCCGCTGTATCTCGGCGGGTTGGGGCGCGACCGTTACCTGGCGACGCTGGCAGGGATCGCGCCCGGAGCTGCGCCCGGGGAGCGCGTCGTCTACTCATGCCTCGGGTTTGTCGCCCTCGGGCTGGCCCTCGAGCGCGCGGCCGGTGTGGACCTGGCGACGCTCTTCGAGGAGCTCGTGGTCGGGCAGCTCGGGCTGGGATCCGATTGTGGGTTCGCACCGCCGCGAACGGTGGCCGTCGCCGGCGGCGAGAGCGAGTGGTTCGTGGAGCGCCGGCTCCTGAGCCTGCGGGGTCGTCCCGGGGAGCCGCCTCCTGCCAATCCGGAGGCGTGGCCGTGTGACGACGGCAACGCCAGGGGCCTGGGCGGCGTCGCCGGGAATGCCGGGCTGTTCGGGAACCTGGCAGCGGTGGCGCGCCTGGCGGCCGAGTTCCTGCCGGGAGGTGGCGAGGTGTTGGATGCCGAGGAGGCCGAGCTGGCGACGCGGAACTGGACGGCAGGCAAGGAGCAGGTGCGGGGCCTGGGCTGGCAGTTGGCCGCGACCCCCGGCTGCTCGGCCGGACCGGACCTGTCGGCGGATGCCTTTGGCCACACGGGCTTCACGGGCACCTCGGTCTGGGTGGACCCGGCCCGCAGGGTCGTCCTGGTGCTCCTCGGTAACCGTCTCCACCCCGGGGGACAGACGCCCAACCTGCACCCGCTGCGAAGGGCGTTCCACAGACTGGCACCGGGGGCGCTGGAAGCATGAGCCGGGGCGCGGGCCCTGGTTGGCGGCTGGCGCCGCTCGTGGCCACGGTTCTCCTGGTGGCGGGGCGCGGGGCGGCCCAGCAGCCGACACCGCCTCCGGAGCTGCTCCAGGTCCGCCAGCAGATTCGCGAGCTGGAGGACCGGTTGGCCGGGATCGAGGTGCGGCAGACCGACCTCTCGGCCCAGCGCCAGAGCCTCGAGGCCGAGCTGCACACGGCGGCCCAGCGTCTTTCGCAGTGGGAGACCGAGCTGTGGCGCGCGCAGCAGGCGTTGGCCGAGGCCGGTCGGGTGGCCGAGGAGGCGCGGCGCCATCTCGATGGCGCGGTGAGCCGGCTGCGGCTCCAGGTCTCGCTCCTCGCCGTGCTGGGACGAGCCGGGTTGTCGCCGCTGCTGCTCTACGCCGCGGGCTCGGAGCGGGACCTCCAGGAGCGGGTCACGGTCGCCCTCGCGCTGGTGGACGAGGAGCGCCTGCGCCGCGAGGAGGTGGCGAGCCTGGCCGATGCGCGCACGCACTCGCTCTCGCTGCTCTCTCAGCGCAAGGACGAGCTGGAGGCGCTGCGGGCCGAGAGCGCTCAGCGCAGCGCCGAGCTCGAAGGGATTCGCCAGCGGGTGACGGCCGAGCTGACGCGGCTGGAGCAGACCCGGCGTGCCGGCGCCGTGGCACTCGCTGGCGCGCAGGAGTCGGAGTCCCGACTCGAGCGTCTGTGGGGCATCGTCTTGGAGGGGGACGAGCGCACCGGAGGTTCCGTTCGGTTGCTGCGAGGAGGGCTGCCGTGGCCTGTGGAAGGGGTGCGCGTCGTGCGGCGGTTCGGCAGCCGCCGCGACCAGCAGTATGGAACCGTGACGGTCTCCAATGGCCTGGTCCTGGCCGCGCCTGCCGGCTCGCAGGCGAGGGCCGTCGCCTCGGGTCGGGTGGCCTTTGCGCAGTTCTTCAAGGGCTACGGCAACCTCGTGATCGTGCAGCACGGTACCGAGCTTTACTCGCTGTACGCCAGGCTTTCGAGTATGCTGGTGCGCGCCGGTGACCGGGTCGGCATGTCCGATCCGGTTGGCGTGTTGGGACCCGCCGAGGAAGGTGACGGCAACCTCTACCTCGAGATGCGGGCGGGCAAGCAGGCTCAGGACCCCATGGGATGGTTGAAGCCGATCGGCAAGTGAGGGATCTGTGAAGCTCAAGACCGTGTTCCTGGTGGCGTCGATTGTGCTGGTCGTGATGGTGGTCGGCGTTTCGCTGGCCTCGACGGGGCCGGCCGGCAAGGGCCTCTATCGCCTGGTTGGCCTCGTCGGCCAGGTTG
>DAONEV010000418.1:0-3254 GCA_035403265.1 Thermoanaerobaculaceae bacterium
CGTCGGCATTGAGCTTCAGCAGCCGGACCTCGGGCTCCAGCTCCGAGGCCGCTCCTCTTTCGGCAAGTGCCTTGAAGCGCGCGTGGTTGCGGGTCGCCACCGAGAGGGCGGCCTGCGCCTGGGCAAGTGCTCCACGAGCCTGGGCCTCCTGGCCCAGGGCGGTCTGCGGATCGATCTGCACCAGCACCTGCCCCGCCCGCACCGTGTCACCAGCCTTCACAGAGACCGCCGTGACCGCTGCCATGACGCGAGAGGAGACGGCCACCGAGCGACCGGCCTCCACCGAGCCGTACAGCTCCACCGTGGTGGGCAGGGTGGCCACGTCGGCCCGTCCCAGCCGTGCTTGCACCGAGGTGCCTGCCGAGGACGCCACAGGCGTGTGACGACCGCCACAGGCCACGACCATCGTTGCCACTGAAAGAACTGCAAGGACCATTCGCGCACGTGTCATCGAGTCACTCCTTCGAGGTCGGATTCAATTGGGCAAGATCGAGTCGGCCGGGCGACCGGCACGCACCGCGAGACGCATCAGGGCGAGCTGCGCTTCGGCGCGCGCCACCAGCTCGCGTGTCTCGGCCTCGCGGCGGGCCGTCGCTGCATCGAGGAGATCGAGCATCTTCACCACGCCGGAGCGGAAGCGCTCCCCGGTGATGCGCTCCGCCTCCTGGGCCGAAGCCACCGCCTGTCTGGCCGTGGCGTAACGCTTTCGGGCCGTGGAGGCCTCCTCGAACGCCTGTCGAACCTCCAGCTTGACGCCTTCCGAGAAGCGGTTGACGTCCTCCCGACCGGCCACGGCCTCGTGATGCGCCGCCGCCACGGCCGCGCGGTCGCTGCCGCCGGCGAAGAGGTTGAGCGAGGCGACTGCCATGATGGCCGTCGAGGATCCATGGGACCCGAAGAGCGTCTCGTCCACCCAGTCGGCGCGTGCAACCACGCCAACCCGCGGCAGGTACGCAGCCTTGCGTACCCGCTCCTCCCGTTCCCCGGCAGCCAGTAGGTGACGCGCCGCCTGGAGGTCGGGTCGGGTCTCGCCTTCCGCCGTCCACTCGTCGATGCTGCCGGGGAGTGGCGCCGGTGCCAGTAGCGCCTCCAGCTCCCATGCCGTGCCCAGAGCCCTGCCAAGCCGGAACGACAGGTTCGCTGTCGCCACCCGTGCCCGTCCCTCGGCCTCCGCCACCAGGTCATCGAGACGCGAAAGCTCCACTCGAGCTCGCAGGACCTCGGACGTAACCAGCATCCCCTGCTCGGCATAGGCCTCAGCGAATCTCACGTGCGCGGCCATCGTCTCCCGGGACTTCTCCAGCAGCGCCGCGTACTCCCGAGCCTGCTCGACCATCACATACGCCTCGCCAGCGGACAGCGCCGCCAGCTCGGCAGCCCACCGCGCCTGCCCGTCGGCGGCCTGAGCACCGAGCTCGGCCTGGGCAATGCGCCCCGAAAGCTCACCGCCGGTGAAGAGCGGCACCGTTGCTTCGATCCGGGTAATTGCCGTGTCCAGCGCATCCGGCTGGTTCGGGTCCGAGGTCATGAAGGCCGGAAAGGAGAACCGTTCCTGGTTGAGCTTGAGCGCGAAAGCCTCGGCCGGCGAATCGGTGCGCGTGAAGATCTCGCTCAGCGTCACGGAAGGCATCCGAAACCCCTTCGCTTGCCGAGCTCGCTGAGATGCCGCCTGTGCACGTTCGCGAGCTGCGACGGCCTCGCCTGCCGCGTGCCGCGCCTGATCGAGCGCCGCCCGCAACGAGAGCGGCTCGCTGCCGACTCCATGCGTTACCGAAACCAGCAGGAGAACCACCATCATCGCCCGTCTCATGCGCCCTCCATCAATCACTAGATGGTTATACAGGAACATTTATTTCCTGTCAAGACACCTTTCGCCCCGCCGGCCACCCAGGCCTGTTGCACCGGGCACCGACCATCCCTCCGTGCCAAAGGACGGCCGGCGGTGGAGGCGTCGCCGGACCGCCCGGGATGATCAGCCAGCGAGCCATGGCTCGACGGCCTGCGGTGATATCCTCGGTCGCGGTGATCGGGAGCTCCCTGCCCCTCAACTTCCTATCCTTCAACGGACCAAGGGGTCTGCCTTGCCGGTGGGCTCGCAGCCAGTTCGCATGGCTCTCCAATCGCCTCCATGCGGCCGTCCTTGACTCTCCGACAGCGGCTGCCGACCACGCCTCCACCCCCTTGCCGTCGAGTTCCGCCCGTTGGCTGGCACCCGCAATGTCGGTACTGACGGCGCTCGTGGTCCGGTTGCCGTTCGTGCTGGTTGCGGATTTCCCACTCGGTGACGGCGGCTTGTTCGCACAGGTCATCGACGATCTTCGTGCGGCTGGCTTCGCCCTTCCGGCATTCACCACCTTCAACGGCGGGTCAATACCCCTCTGCTATCCGCCGCTGGCCCTTTTCCTGGCAGCTCTGTCCGGATTGCCCACCCTTCAGGTGCTCCTCTGGGCGCCATTCGTGCTCTCATCCCTGGTCCCGGGCGCCGTGAGCGTGCTGGGGAGGCAGATTCTGGGCTCGGAACACGCTGGGCTTGCCACTGGGTTGGTCGCGGCGCTGTTGCCGATCCCGTACTGGTTCGGGTTGGAGGGGGGGGGACTGACGCGGAGCCTCGGGCTGCTGCTGATGGTCCTCGCCGTCCTTGCTCTGCTGCGGATGCTCGACATGCCGTCGATTCGCCTGGCGCTGAGCACCGGGGTCCTCCTGGGCGCTTCGGCGCTGACCCACCCCGAGGGAGCCCTCGTCACCGCCGCCATTGCGATCGCGGCTGCGGCCTTCTCCGGGAAGCTGATCGCGACTCGGCGCGCCTGTGCCGTGGCAGCGGTCGCGGCGGTGGCGACCATCCTGCCGTGGCTCGTCGTCGTCGTGTCTCGGCACGGCTTCACGCCGTTCCTTAGCGCCCTGCGCGCCGGTGACGGCTTCGGCAGCCTGGAGCTGGCCGGAGACCGGCTCCTGAGCTGGCAGTTGGCAGGGGAGCCACATCTCACGCTGTTCGCGGCCCTGGCGTTGCTGGGCATGCCGGTGGCGATCGCTCGGGGATGGGCGTTGCCCCTGGTGTGGACCCTTCTCCCCATCCTCCTCGTGCCCCGCAACTGCCGCTTCTGGGCTGCACCCGGGCTGGCCCTGCTTTGCGGCGCGGCCATCATGGCAGTCTGGTCGACGCTCCGGCCCCTGGCTCGATCTCCCGGGCATGCAACAGTTGCCCACGCCGTCCTGGCCTCATGCGTTCTCGCTCACGGCATCGTGCTGTCCCACGC
>DAONEV010000419.1:0-3198 GCA_035403265.1 Thermoanaerobaculaceae bacterium
CAACCAGGCGGCCGTCAAGGGCCTGTTCGGCAACCGCGCCCCACTGGGCCAGCCGTTTTTGTTTTTTTTTTTTTTCAAGCAGAAGACGGCATACGAGATTGTCGGTATCGTGCGTGACGTCCCGACGCAGGGGCTCGGGACCGAGGTGAGGCCCCAGGTGTACATGCCGCTCGCGCAGGCTGTGTCCGGGATCCGGGGCGTCACCCGATCGGTCAGCCTGGTGCTGAGGACCGACGTGTCCCCGGGCACCCTCGCCGGAGGAGTGCGAAAAGCCATCTGGGAGCTTGACGACCGGCTCGCCGTCTCCAACCTCGAGACCATGGACGAGGTCCTGTCGGCCTCGCTCCAACCACAACGGTTCCAGTCGGCGCTCCTTGGGCTGTTCGCCGTGCTGGCGCTTCTGCTGTCGGCGGTCGGCCTCTACGGGCTGCTCGCCCACGTCGTGGGGCTGCGGCGCCGGGAGTTCGGCGTGCGCCTGGCCGTCGGCGCACGGCCCGGGCAGCTTCATGCCCTGGTTCTGGGACGAGGGCTGGTGCTCACCGGGATTGGGATCGTCCTCGGGCTCGCCGGCGCGCTCATCTCCGGTCGCCTCCTGGCCGGCTTGCTGTACGGGGTGGGCAGGAACGACCCCATGAGCCTGGTGTCAACATGCCTGGTGCTGGTCGGAACGGCGGCGCTGGCCGCCTACCTCCCCGCCCGGCGTGCTGCCGCCTCCGACCCGGCGATCATTCTCCGCGAGGAGTAGATCCACCCGCCCTTGACCACCATCCCCGCCCCGCGGCTCGGCCGGCTATATTGGCTGGGCCGTCGCCACCCGCACCCTGCACGAGGACCCACGCAACCCGGGCGAGATCAGCCGGGCCCACCGCCGTTCGAGACGCGGGATCGCTCCCGATTTTTCGGCAGCTCGACGAGGCCGTGAACGCGATCGGCAACGTACCGGCGACGCGAGCCCGACCTGACGGGCGTGCGACCCCCTGCAGCCAGGAGGGCCAGGGCCTGACCTTCTGAGTTGGAGCCGTGCCCGTTCTCGCTGCCATCTCGCCCCAACCTTCATCCTGACGACGCGGGCCAAAGCAAAGAGGCCGCACCAGCGGCCCCTTGCCCCCAGCCCCCGCAGGGTTGCTGCCGAAACAGCCTACTTGGCCGCTTGAGGCGGCTTCTGCTTGACCAGCTCGACCGCCAGGTCCACCGTCACCTCGTCCCCGACTACAACGCCGCCGGTCTCGATGGCCTTGTTCCACAGCAGCCCGAAATCCTTGCGGCTCAGCTTGACACGGTCGAACTCCAGCCCGTACCGGGTGTTGCCCCAGGGGTCCACGACCGGCCCGGCAACCGTGAACGGCAAGGCGACCTCCTTGCTCATGCCCTTCATCGTGAGCACGCCAGTCGCCAGGAAGGCATCGCCCTTGCGCTCGACCCTGGTGCTCTTGAAGGTGATTGTCGGGTACTTGCCGACGTCGAAGAAGTCCGCGCTGCGGAGGTGATTGTCGCGGTCAGTGTTGCTCGTGCTGATGCTGGCGGCGGCGATCTCCACCTCGACCCCCGACTTCGCGAGGTCAGCCGGGTCCGCAGTGATGGTGCCCTTGACGTCAGAGAAAACACCCCTGACGGTGCTCACCATCATGTGCTTGACAGAGAATCCGACGTTCGAGTGGGCCGGGTCGATGGTGTAGGTGTCCGCGGCCAGGGCTCCGGTGGCGACGAGCAGCGCCAGGGCAATTCCTACGATCAAATGACTCTTCATGGGGTTCTCCCTTTCCAGTTCGGTCCTGCGGGCCTTTCGGGCGCCGCCATTCAGATTGCGACTCGTGGTTCCGCCTCGACTTCATGACGGGGCAGGCGGCGCGTCCTCGGAGCCCTGGCCCGGCCGACCTCCGGGTCGAGCGCGAGCAGTCGGGCCCTTGCGGACAACCCCAGCGTGCGGCACAGCCGCCCGAGCTCCCGCTGGTCCGACGGCCCGAGAGCGCTCATCGCCTCGGTCAGGGCCACCGCGTGAAGCGGGAACAGCTCCCCGATCAGCGCCGTCCCGGCGTTCGTCAGGGACACGATTACCTCGCGGCGGTCCTCCGGACGGCGGGCCCGTTGCACCAGGCCGGCCCGCTCCAGGTTGTCGATGACGACACTGACGTTGCCGGAAGAGCGCAGCAGCTTGCCGGCGAGCTCGTGTTGGGCCAGCGGACCGAGATGATGCAGGGCCTCGAGCACGCCGAACTGCCCCATCGTCAGGCCCGCTGCGGCAAGTCGCGGAAGCAGCAGCGCCGTCACCGATTCGGCGGCTCGCATCAGCTTGACGTACGTGTCCAGAGCTTCCCGCTCGTCGTCCCGGCCCCAGTGGTGTGATCCCATGCTGCTTGCGCCTCCTCCGCGTCCCGTCACACCGGCTAATGCTTCGAATTGAATCGATATTCCGTCTCAGGTGAGTCCGCGCCAGATCCAAGCCGGGCCCTTGCTGGAGCACCGGGACCCGCAGCCGGAGAGCGCACCGGCGGCACCTCCTCAATCAGCTCATTCCTGCGACCGGGAGAGCCTTCCGGCAGCATGCAATCCAGCCTGCACCGATCGGGAGAGGAATCGACCGACCAACGCAGTCTCTGGCAGACCGCAGGTGACTGAGATGGAGTCTGTATAATGATCCACTGGATCGCATGCTCGGGACGGTCGGCGGGGAGGTCTCGTGGCCTTGACCACGGTTCGATGAGCGGCCTGGTCTGGATTCTCGCGCTTGCGGTGGCTGTGCAGCTCGCGGCCGGAACACTCGCGATGATGAGGTTGCGTTCCGCCGGACATCGTCTGGGCTGGTTCCTCCTCGCGGCCGCACTCCTGATCATGACCGGGCGTCGAGCTGTCTCGTTGTGGTCCCAGCTCCTCCACCCCGATCCATCCGCCCTCGCATGGGGCCAGGAGATCGTGGGCCTCGCCATTTCCCTGCTGATGCTGGCCGCCGTTCTCGCCCTGGGCCCGTGGTTTCAGCAGGCGCAACGCGACGCCACCGACGCGATGCGCTTCGCAACGGCCTTCCAGGACTCCGAGACACGCTACCGGCAGCTCGTCACCGCCGCCCGGGAAGGAATCGCCCTGATCGACCCCAGCGGCCGACTGCAACTGGTCAACCCGCGTCTGTGTGAGATGCTCGGCCGGGAGCCGGAGGAGCTTCTCGGGAAGCCGACGATCGGCTGGTTCTCAGACACCGAGCGT
>DAONEV010000420.1:0-3162 GCA_035403265.1 Thermoanaerobaculaceae bacterium
CGGGACGGTTCGTGGTCCAGTTCGGCGCCGTGGAGGGAAGGCTGCCGGGCAACGGCTCGCTGATCCTCGTCGCGAAGCGCTATGGCGAGGGACTGCCGGAGTTCGCCATGGGCGTGGCGGAGCGCCTGCACCGACCCGTGGAGCTGGCGTTGCCGGCGAGCGACCTGGCGGCTCACGTGCCGGCCAGTGGGTGGAAGGGAGTCAAGCTCCTCGCCTTTGCCTTTGGCAACCCTCCCGCGCTGGGGCTGCCCGCCTCCACGGTGCAGGACGACCGCCTCGCCCTCGAAGGGCTGGACTTCAAGTCCGTGCCCTATCGGGTCGCCATCGTGGTGGCGCCGGTGGCGACGCCGGCACCTGGTCCCGGCGGTGCGTCGCTGGCCATCCTGACGCGCAGCGGCGTCTCGGCCTATCAACCCGGCAGCCGGGGTGACGTCTTCGTGCTCGAGCGAAGCCTGGACTGGGGTGGGATCGTGCTGAGCCCGCACCAGCGCGTCGAGGTGGAAGCCTTCGACACCGCCCGCTATGACCGCGATCTTGCTCTGACGCTGCGACCGGTCCGCCCGGGCCTCGCGGGATGGGACACGGTGGGGCTGCCACCCCCGGAGCCGGCCATCGGCCTGAGTCGGGAGGCCCTCGTCGACTATTTCCGGGGTGGTGGGCCGGGTCCCTTGCCGGTGATCGAGACGAGCTGGGCAGGCAACAAGCTCCTGCTCACCTTTTCCAACCCGACCCCCCACGGCAGTGCGCTCTCGTCGACCGGCAACTGGCTGCAGATTCAGGTCGTGCCTGGCCAGGTCGCCGATGCTCAGGTCGGCGAGTTCAGCGGTCTGGAGTTCGGGCGGATGGAAGGTGGAGCCCTGCGCTCGACAGTGCTTCGGGACGCGGCAGTGCTTCGCTTCTACATCTCCTACCTGGCACCGCAGGCCAGGATCGGCGGAGCCAGCGTCTCGTTCCTTTCCCGTCCAGACGAGCCCCGTGGTCGCTGGGGTGTCCGCCTGGGCGACGGGCGTGACGTGGTCGGCGAGCTGAAGGTCAGCCCTAGGCCGCTGTGAGTCGGACAAGCAGGTCGACGACGAGCTGCGGACCTGCAAGCTGCGCACCGTCGTAGACCAACAAGACGCTCCACAAGCCCTGAACCTGCTGCAGCTCGGCGCACCTGACCTGCTCCGCAGCGACGCTCTGCGAGAGCATCCCGAGCTTGCCGGAGCGCAGCAGTTGCAAGCTGGGGTCCCGTCTCAGGGTGGTCTCCACCGCAGTCGTCCGCGGCGACCCATCGAGCCTGAAGACCAGCGTCGCCATGTGGCCATGAAAGGCCGAGACACCGAGCGCCGAGAGGTGGGGCTCGCAGGGGAGGCCGAGCCGCGCAAGCTGGGCCTGGAGGTGGCCGCGGCGGGCCTCGGGCAGCGAGCCGGCATCGAACGCCATGACGGCCGGCAGGTGGCGAGGGCGCGCCGGCGACTGGCCGGAAAGCCGTGCCACCGCCTGGGCGGCCAGCTCTTCCTGGGCCTCGGCTCCGGCGTCGGCGGCAGGGGTCACGAGCGTGAGGTGGGCCGCTGACACCCCGAGGGGGGCGAGTGCCCCGAGCACGCGAACTGGCCCGGTGAGAGCTGGCGCGATGGCTTGAAACTGCCGCCTTCCTGGCAACCCTCCCTGGGGGCCGGGGAAGATGGCCGCCGCACCGACCTCGAGCACCGAGGGCACAGACCAGTCGATAACCGTCGTGGCCGGCTCGGTGGCGAGCCACGCCGCCAGGCGCTGCCCGACGGCGGGGGAAGGAGGCGACGTCAGGATGACGGCCGTGCTGCCCGCCAGCTCCTCGGGGTCCCCAAGTGGCTGCACGAGCTGGGCTTCTCCTGCTATCTCGGCAAGGAGGTGCTCGGGATCGTCCGCGGTGTGAAGGTAGCGTCGGCGCATGTGAGGAAGACCCTCGACCAGGGCCTCGCAGAGCTCGCGCCCGCGGTGGGACACGGGGTCAAGAACGGTCAACATCGATGTCGGCGTTGACGGCACCGGGTACCTCCCGAGCCTCGTTGTCCACGATCAGGTTGATGGGATGGCCGCTGAGGCGGCGCCAGGCGAGCTCGATCGGACCGGTCACCAGGTAGGCGCCGAGGACGGCCGCCATTCCCTCCTCCTGAAGGAGCACCAGCAACGCGATGACCAGCGCGACGCCGAAGAAGGCGGTGGCCGGCCAGCGCTGGCGCAGATTCACGGTCTTGAACGTGCGGTAGGGGATGGTGGACACCATGAGCAGCGACACCAGCAGCACGTACCCCCAGACGATGAGAGAGGCTGGCCGCTCCAGCAGGGGCTCGGGATGGACCAGGACCAGCACCGTGAGCGCTCCGGCCCCGGCAGGGATCGGCAGGCCCATGAAGAAGCGGCGATCGGTGGTGTGGACCTTGATGTTGAAGCGGGCCAGCCGCACCGATCCGGCGACGAGGAACAGGAAGGCGACGAACCAGCCCCAGCGCCCAAGCGAGCGCAGCGACCACTGGTAGGCCAGCAAGGCAGGCGCCATGCCGAACGACACGACGTCGGCCAGGGAGTCGTACTCCTTGCCGAACTCGGAGGTGGCATGGGTGAGCCGGGCGATGCGGCCATCCAGCCCGTCGCAGATCACGGCGAAGACGAGGAGCCAGCCGGCCAACAGAAACCTGTCGTGAAGCGAGGCCAGGGTCGAGGCGAAGCCGCAGCCCATGTTCGCGACGGTGAAGAGCGTGGGGACCAGGTAGATCCCCCGGCGGAGGGAATCCCGGGTTGGAAGCCGCACCGGCCGCACCCGCTGTGGGCGGCGGAACCTCATGTCGGCGAGCCCGCCTTCGGCTTGAGCACGGCAATCACGGAGACGCCGGCTCGGGTGCGCATTCCGGCCGCCGCCTGGACGCTGGCATGGGCGGGCAGGAAGAGATCGACGCGCGACGAGAACTTGATGAGGCCGACCCGTTGGCCCCGGGTGACGTCCTGACCGGCCTCGAGCGTGCAGACGACGCGGCGGGCGATGGTGCCGGCGATCTGCTTGTAGGCCACCGTGCCGTCTGCCCCGTCGATGACCACGAAGCTGTGCTCGTTGGCGTCCGAGGACTTGTCCTGGAAAGCGGGGAAGTGCCTGCCGCGGGTGATTCCGGCCTCGCGGACATGCCCGGAGATGGGCGCCCACCG
>DAONEV010000421.1:0-3155 GCA_035403265.1 Thermoanaerobaculaceae bacterium
CCCCCCGGGCCAGGTCGTCCGCGTCGAGAATGCCGCGGAAGTGGTAGCCAACGGCGTAGAGGACCTTCTCGTTGATCTCGCTCGGGTAGACGCCCCGGATGTCGTACGCCTTGAAGATCCCGCCCATGCTCGTACCTCCGCGGCAAGAATAGCGCAGCCCCGCCCACCCAACCAGTAAATCAGCGCATCAGCACTTCAGGGGATCTCCAGTGATCTGCTCTTGCTGGTCTGCTGATTCGCCGAGGCGCTGACTGGCTGAACGGGGCTATCCCCCCACCCCGCCGTCGACGCGGATGGTCGCGCCGGTGATGTACGAGGACTGCTCGGAGAGCAGGAACGCCACGACGCGAGCCACCTCGGCAGGCTCCCCCATGCGCCGCAACGGGATGCTCGCCTCGGCCTTCCGCTGTTTGCTCTCGGAGAGGGTGGCGATGATGTCGGTCCTGATCCATCCCGGGACGACGGTGTTGACGGTGATTCCCCAGCGACCCACCTCGCGTGCCAGTGCCTTGGTGAAGGCGTGCACGCCGCCCTTGGCCGTCGAGTAGTTCACCTGGCCCGCCATGCCCAGAAGACCCGAGAGTGAGCCGATGTTGACGATCCGTCCCCGGCCGGACTTCAGCATGATCCGCACGCAGCCCCTGGTCAGGTGGAAGGTGCCCCCGAGCGCTGTCTGCAACACGATGTCCCAGCTCACCTGGGGCATCAGGAGGAAATGGCCGTCCCTGATCACGGCGGCGTTGTTGACGAGGCCGAACACGGACTGATCGGCGATGACGTCGAGGAAGGACTCGACAGCCCTCGGGTCGGCCACATCGCAGCGGTAGGCCACGGCCTCGCCGCCTGCCGCCGCAACGGCGGCCTCGACGGCGGCCGCTGCGGGCTCGTTGCTGTGGTACAGGAACAGGACGCGGAAGCCCTGAGCGGCGAGCAGCTCCACGACGGCGCGGCCAATGCCGCGAGAGCCGCCACTCACCACGACGGTTGATCTCAACAAGGTGCCTCCACGAGGGCGGGGAGGACCGCCGGCGCCGGCACTAGTCGGCGCCATGCATCCGGTCCCGGGTCGGCTCGGAGATCCCCCTCGTCCGCCTTGAAGCGAACCGCCGAAAAGACGATGTGGAACGTGTCCTTGAGCGGCCGGTAGTGGGAGCTGATGCTCTTGCGGTAAATCACGGTCACCGGCACGTGCGCGAAGCGGGCTCGCATCTTGCCGCAGCGGATCAAGATCTCGGTGTCCACCGAGTAGCGGTTCCCCACCAGGCCCATGCGCCGCATGAAGGGCGCGGCGACCAGCCGGTAGCCGCACTGGGAGTCCTCCACGGGGTAGCCGGTCATGAGCTCCAGCGCTCGCGTGCCGATGAAGTTCGTCCAGTATCGCCTGGGCGGGATCGTCTCGGGCCGGTGGAGCCGGCTTCCCAGCACGAGGTCCGCCTCGGCCGCGGCCGCCAGGAACCCCGGGATGTCCTCCGGGTCGTGCTGCCCGTCGCCGTCGAGCATCAGGATGTGGGTCCACCTCTCACCGAGGAGGATGCGCAACCCGGTCCGGAGCGCCGGGCCCTTGCCCTGGTTGTGGTCGTGCACGACGGCCCTGGCGCCATTGGCCCTGGCCACGGCCACCGTGTCGTCCCCCGAGCCGTCATCGACGATCAGGACCTCGGCCACGTAACGCCGCACGCCGCTGACGATCTGGCCGATCTCGGCAGCGCAGTTGAAGGTGGGAATGAGGGCGGCCGCGGATACCGTCATGGGCCGCACAGTCTACACTCGCGATTGGCCTGCTTCAAAGGGCCTTCCACGATGTCGAAGCGCAGCAGCCGGCACTCGATCGGCCCATTGAAGAGCACCAACCGGCGGCTCGCGCGCAGACCGATGTGCTTGGCCAGGTCAGGGCTGCCCGTCAGCACCCAGGCGGTGCTGCCAGTGAGACGCTGCTTGAAGGTGTCACCCAGGGCATGATAGAGCTCCGGCAGCTCCTCGACCTCCCCGAGTCTCTCGCCGTATGGCGGATTGGCCAGCAAGAGCGATCCGGCAGGCTGCGGCGGGAGATCCCGGAGGTCTCCCTGCCCGGCCTGCACGCTGCCCCAGACCCCCGCCGCCATCGCGTTGTGGCGGATCGCGGCCACGGCCTGCGGATCGAGGTCGCGAGCCAGGATCGTGGCCGCAGCCGGTCGGCGTGCCGACCTCGTCGCCAGCCTCTCCGCGGCCAACCGTTCCGGCCGGTGAAAGTGCCACCGCTCGCAGGCAAACGTCCGCTGGTCCCCGGGGGCGGTGCCGGTGGCGATGAGCGCTGCTTCGATGGCCAACGTACCCGTGCCAGCCATCGGGTCCACGAAGGGCTGGGAGCCGTCGTACCCGGCCAGGAGCAGACAGCCGGCTGCCAGGGCCTCCGAAAGCGGGGCCGGACCGCCTCTCGGCCGGTACCCGCGGTGGGACAGGGGCTCACCCGAGCTGTCGAGCGCCAGGTCGGCACGCCGACCGTGCAGGTGGACGTGGATGCGAACGTCAGCGTCGGTGCGCGACACGTCGGGCCGCTGACCGCGGCGCGTCCGCAGCCGGTCGACCACGGCGTCCTTGACTACCAGGGCCGCAAACGCGGTGCTCTCGAACCCCTCGCCCTGACCGGCGACGTCCACGACCAGGGTCTGCCCGGGCGCGAGGAACTCCTCCCAGGTCACGGTCGAGGCAAGCTCGTACAGCGCCGCGCGGGAGCCGCACTCCCCGGCCGCGACGTGCAGGAGGACCCGCATCGCCGTACGGAGCCCGAGGTTCGCGCGGTACACCGTGGCGAGGTCGCCCCGAAACGCGACGAGCCCACGCCCCGGCTCCACCCCCCCCACGCCGGCCAATCCGCGGAGCTCGGCTGCCAGCACTTCCTCGAGGCCTCGGGAGCAGGTGGCAACAAGAGGCCACCCGTCACGCCCCGGCTGGGGGGCGGAGCGTGACAACGGCTGGCGGCGGACTCCCGGCTCACCTCCCTCGACCCGAGTCGAGCGTGCTGGCTCCGGAGCCTCGACGCTCGACCCTCGACCGGTGGGGCGAGCGGGGCGAACGGGAGGACGAGGGGGCTTTCGACTCTCGACTTTCGGCTCTTGACCGGGCGGGTTGGCGGACGAGGGTCCCCCCCGCCTCCCAGGGGCCTGCTGTCGGGGTAC
>DAONEV010000422.1:0-3141 GCA_035403265.1 Thermoanaerobaculaceae bacterium
CATCGTCCCGTCCACCGCGGTCGAGACCATGGGGCTTGGCGCCATGGGCGGGCTGACTGCCTTCGACCGCATTCTGGGCCGCGAGACCGCCGAGCCTACTCCGGCCCCGACCGCGGAAGGCGCGCAGACGCTGGAGGGCGAGTCATGAGGCCGCCAGTTCTCGCTTCAATGCTTGCAGGCGCGCTGCTCGCATCGGCACCGGCAGCCCTGGCGATGCCCTCGGTCCCGGCCCCTGAGGATCCGGTGCTGGCCGAAACCGAGGATGCGCCGGTGCCGGGCCCGCGCCATGCCCTCCACGAGCCCATGGAGCGTCCGACCGCGCAGGCCTCGACACGGTCTGGGGCCCCGCTCCCGGCCACACTGGCTGACTGGTTCGGCCGCTGTTCCGGCCCGCATCGACCGGGCGACGGACGGGAAGCGGCCGGCCTCACGGTCTGCTCCGCCGTGCGCCTCGGCACGGAGGGGAACGCATCCCTGACTCGCCTGGTGCGCTCGTTGCAGCCAGTGCGCCAGCCCTTGTCCCGGCTCCTGCCTCGCAACGCCCTGGCGGCATGGGACCTGGGCGCACGACCGGACATCGTCGCGGAGGCTGTGGCGCACGCGCTGCAGGCCACCGCGCCCCGCCAGCACCGATGGCTGCTCGATCGGCTTGCGGAGCTGCGAGCTGCAGGCGTGGACCCGGCCTCGGAGCTGCTTCCGGCTCTTGGCCAGGGCATTGGGGGCGGCCTGCTGCCCCCCGTTCCGGGAGAGCCTTCCTGGCCGCTCCCAAGGCCGGTCTGGATCTTCCGGGTCGACGACGCGCAGGCCGTGGCGCGCGCCCTGCCGAGAATCCTGCACTGGTGGGCCGGGGCGGTTGCCGACCTTTCGGGCGGTCTGGCGAGTGCCGTCTGGTTGAGCGAGGAGGTGGGCGGGGTCAGCGTGCTCGGACTTCAGATCGAAGGCGTGCTGGAGGGACCACTGCCGTCCCCTGCGGCGGCCCTGGCCAACGGCGTGCTCATCGTCTCGCCGGTGCGCTCGGCCGTCCTCGACGTGCTGGCCGAGCCCCGCAGACAAGGCGGCGACGACCAGGCTGGTGACGTGGCGGAACCCCGGCAGGCGGTCGGTCTCCTGCGGGGGGAGCCTCGCGCCCTGGCAGTCCTTCTCGAGCCGCCCGTGCCTCGCCTGTCGAGGTTCGCCAGCGTCCTCGGGCTCCCTTCCGGCGGTCCGGGTCCCGATACCGCCGAACAGCTCGCTCGGACCTTCCTGCAGGTTGCCCGGGGTGTCGAGGAGGTCGCGGGTGCCGTCGACGTGGGGGCTGATGATGATTCGACGTGGCTCCTCATCGAGCGTGACGTGCGGCTTGCCGGATCACGGTGACGTCCGCGCCGCACCGCCGCTCCCGTGCTAACCTCGCCGGCACCGGAGGCAGCAGATGAGCGACTCGAAGGCTCCGATCCCCACGAACCCTGAGCTGGTTGCCGCGTGCGGCCTGTACTGCGCGGCTTGCGGCTCCTTCCGCAAGGGGCGCTGCGCCGGCTGCCGGGAGAACCAGAAGGCCACCTGGTGCAAGGTGCGCCTCTGCTGCAAGGCGCACGAATGGTCGAGCTGCGCCGAGTGCATCGAGCATGCTGACCCGGCCGCCTGTGGCATCCACAACAACCTCATCTCGAAGGTGATCGGAGTCGTCCTCAACTCCGATCGTCGAGCCTGCGTTATGAAGATCCGCGAGCTCGGCCCCGGCGCGTTCGCATCCATGATGGCCGAGCGGGGCCTGCAAACGCTCCCGCGCCGACTCGGCGCCTCGCACTAGTCTGCACCCGCCGCGTGGCGCCGCGTCAGGTGGTCTCGATCCGCCGCTTGACGAAGGTCCCGGCCTGGTACTCGCGAAAGGCGGTCTCCAGCTCCTCGTCGGTGTTCATGACGACAGGGCCGTACCAGGCCACCGGCTCACGCAAGGGCTCTCCGGCAAACAGCAGGAACCGCATGCCCGACTCGCCGGCCACGGCGGCCACGCCCTCGCCTCCGACCAGGACTGCGAGCTGGCCACCGTGCAGGGCTCGCGACGTATCCTCGTCGAGCCGCCCGGCCCCGTCGATCACGTAGGCCAGCACCGTCTGCTTGGGAGGTAGTGCCTGCTCGAACGAGCATCCCGGATCGAGCCTGACGTCCAGGAAGGTCGGACGCGCGACCACGTCCTGCACGGGTCCGGTCACGCCAGCGACGGTTCCGGCGAGGACCTTCACCTGGGCACCCGGTGCCGTCACGACCTCGGGAATACTCGGGGCCGTCAGACCGCGGTAGCAGGGGTCCATCATCTTGCTGGCCGCGGGGAGGTTCACCCAGAGCTGAAAGCCCCGGGACCGCCCCTCGTAGCGCTGGGGCATCTCCTGGTGCACGATCCCGCTTCCCGCCGTCATCCACTGCACGTCGCCGGCGCCAATGACACCCCGGTTGCCGAGGCTGTCCGAGTGCTCAACATCGCCAGCCAGCACATAGGTGACCGTCTCGATGCCGCGGTGCGGGTGCCACGGGAAGCCAGCCAGGTAGTCGGCCGGGTTGGCCGAGCCAAAGTCGTCCAGGAGCAGGAAGGGGTCGAACGCCGGGTCGGCCTGGCCGAAAACCCGCTGCAGCCGGACGCCGGCACCCTCTATCGTCGCCTTGGCCGTCACCACGCTCGCAACTAGCCTCACCGCTTCCACTGCCATCTCCCTCCGAGCTGCGGCCCTCGCCTCTCTACCAGGGGTTCGCGATATGGCACGCCCGGCCCGTCTTGTCGACATAGTCCTGGTGGTAGTCCTCGGCCGGCCAGAAGGTCTTTGCCTGCTCCACCCGGGTGACGATCTTTCGCTCACCGAGCTTGCCAGACTCCTGCAGCTCCTTGATGACCGCCTCGGCCTCCCGCTGCTGCTCCGCATCGACGACCCAGATCCCCGAGCGGTACTGGGACCCGACGTCCGGGCCCTGCCGGTCGAGCTCCGTCGGGTCATGCATGACGAAGAACGCTTCCAGTAGCCGCCGGTAGCTGATTCGCGCCGGGTCGTAGACGACCCTGGTGGTCTCGGCGTGGCCGGTCGTTCCCGAGCAAACCTGCTTGTATGTGGGGTTGTCCACGTGGCCTTGCATGTAGCCACTGACCACGTCGATCACGCCGGGCCCCTCCTG
>DAONEV010000423.1:0-3056 GCA_035403265.1 Thermoanaerobaculaceae bacterium
CCTCTACCGCCTGACACCGCGCGAGAACGCCGCCATCAACGGCACGTGGCTCTGCGACCATGGCCGTTTCCTGGCTGAGGGACTGAACCAGCAAGAGATCTCGGGTCCTCAGCGCCGGGTCGAGGGCCATCTCCAGGAAGTGTCCTGGACCGAGGCCTTGCGCGGGCTGGGACAGGCGGTGCAGGCGGCACGCAGCTTCCGAGTCGTCGCCTCCGCGAACCTCTCCAACGAGGAGCTGTACCTTGCCAAGAGCCTGTTCGGCACCGCGCGCCGGGCCGAGCTCGTGGTGCCGGTGCTCGCCGGCGAAACGCGCCGGATCAAGAACGCATCTGGCGACTGGCTCCACTCCCAGGACGCCCACCCCAACGCCGCCGGGGCGCGCCGGCTCGGCCTTCGTGTCGTCGACCAGTCCGGGCTCGCCAGGTTCCTGTATGGAGCGGCCGACCTGACGGTGATCCTCGACGCTGGGGCTCACCCGTTCCTGGAGACCGAGGAGGCCCTGCAACTCCTGCGAGTCGGGCAGACCGTCGTCTTCGCACGCATCGACAACCCGGTGACCCGGCTCGCCACCTGGCTGCTGCCGACGCCTTCCCTGGCCTGCAACGCCGGCACCACCACCTCGTCCACCGGCGCGGTGCAACGGTTCTCGCCGGCGTTCGCCCCCCCAGGAGAGGCGCGGCCCATGTGGCTGACGCTCGCCGCGCTCGCCCGGGAGCTGGGGGACGAGGAGCTGGATCTCGCCTCTCCTTCGGCGATCTTCGGGCACCTGGCGGAGCACGAGAAGGGATTTGCCGGCCTCGAGTGGGCCAAGCTGACCGGGCTGACAGACGCAGGGTACCGGGAGCGACACCATGTGGGCTGAGCTCGTCGTCATCGGCGGCAAGCTGCTGGTCCTGGCCACCATCCTGCTCACTGCCGTGCCGGTCATGGTGTGGGTGGAACGCCGGGGCGCCGCGTTCATCCAGGACCGTCTGGGACCCAACCGGGTCGGGCCGATGGGGCTCTTCCAGCCCATCGTCGACTCCGTGAAGCTGTTCTTCAAGGAGGACGTCACCCCGGCCGGAGCGCACAAGTGGCTGTACTACCTGGCGCCGATGATCTCGGTCTTCGTGGCGCTGCTCACCTTCATCGTCATCCCGTTCGGCGACGGCCGCGACGTGTCCGTCTTTGGCACGCCGCTGGGCGGGCTCATGGTCGCCTCCGGCCTCGAGGTGGGCGTCCTCTACCTCCTCGCGATCTCCTCGCTCGGCGTGTACGGGATCGTGCTCGCCGGCTGGTCGTCGAACAACAAGTACTCCCTGCTCGGCGGCCTGCGCTCCTCGGCCCAGCTCGTTTCCTACGAGCTGTCGATGGGGCTGGCGGTCCTGGGCATCGTCTTCGCCACCGGCTCGGTTCAGCTCGACCAGGTGGTGGCCGCGCAGGCTGCCAGGCTCTGGAACGTGGTGCCGCAGCTTGCGGGGTTTGTCGTCTTCCTGACGGCGGCGTTCGCCGAAACCAACCGCCTGCCGTTCGACCTCGCCGAGGCGGAGACCGAGCTCGTGGCGGGCTATCACGTGGAGTACTCGTCGATGAAGTTCGCAGCGTTCATGATGAGCGAGTACATCAACATGGTTACCGCCTCCGCGCTCATGGTCACGCTCTTCTTCGGTGGATGGACCCTGCCCGGCGTGCACCTGACCGGCTGGCTCGGCCTGATCGTCTCCCACCTCGTCTTCCTCGCCAAGGTGAGCTGCTTCATGTGGTTGTTCGTCTGGGTACGATGGTCACTGCCGCGGTTCCGCTACGACCAGCTCATGCGGCTGGGGTGGAAGGGCCTGCTGCCGCTCGCCACGCTCAACCTCGTTTGGGTGGCCGCCGCCGTTGCCATGAAGTGGACGTGGATATGACGAAGGCAGTTGACAGCCGACTCGACTGGGGAACCGTCTCATGGTGACCGCCGTGTTCCTGGTGGCGGCGATCCTGGCAGTCGTGTCGGCCATTGTCGCCGTGAGCCACCGCGACCCTGTCTTCAACGTGCTCTCCCTCGTGGTCACGTTCTTCTGCGTGGCGGTCAACTACGCGCTGCTGGGCGCCCACTTCCTGGCAGCGGCCCAGATCCTGGTCTATGCCGGCGCCATCATGGTGCTGTTCCTGTTCGTCATCATGCTGCTCGGGGCACCACAGACCGGCGGCGACGAGGTCAAGCGCCCGGTCCAGAAGAGTGCCGGCCTGGCGCTGGCAGCAATCGTGGCGGTCGGAGGTGCACTTCTCGCGCTCACCCTGAAGATCGCGCCGGCCGAAGCCGTTCCTGCCGCCAACACCCAGGCCATTGGCCGGCTCCTGATCACCACCTACGGGTTCGCCTTCGAGCTCATCTCGGTGCTGCTGCTGGCCGCCATGGTGGGGGCGCTTGTCCTGGTCAAGAGGAAGCACTGATGGCCATTCCGACCGCACACTTCCTGATCCTGGCGGCGCTCCTGTTCGGCGTCGGCGCCGCGGGCGTCCTGCTGCGCCGGAGTGGCATCGCCATCCTCCTTGGCATCGAGCTGATGCTCAACGCCGGCAACCTGGCGCTGGCGGCCTTTTCCAGCCAGCACGGCAACCTCGACGGGCAGGTGTTCGTCTTCTTCGTGATGGCCGTGGCGGCAGCGGAGGTGGCGGTCGGGCTCGCCATCCTCGTCGCGATCTTCCGCAAGGGCCAGTCCATCGACGTGGACCGCCTCAACATCCTGCGCTGGTAGGAGACGGCATGCTGAACCTCCTCTGGCTCGTCCTCGTCTTCCCCCTGGCAGGGGCGGTCGCCCTCCTGGCCGGGGCGCGCCGCTTCAACCACGCGATCACCTCGGCCATCGGCGTGGGGTCAGTGGGGCTGTCACTCCTCGTCACCCTTGGCTCGCTCCTCTCATACGCCGGCCGGCACGGCGAGGTCGTGGGGATGACGCTCTTCAGGTGGATCGCGGCCGGGGACCTGGCCGTCGACTTCTCCCTTCGTCTCGACCCCCTGTCGGCGGTGATGCTCTTCTTCGTCACCTTCGTCGGCTTCCTGATCCACGTCTACTCCGTCTCCTACATGCACG
>DAONEV010000424.1:0-3031 GCA_035403265.1 Thermoanaerobaculaceae bacterium
ATGGTCCAGGCGTCCGACCCGCTGGCCGAGGTTGACCCGAAAGCGGCGGCACGTCCCCTGCGGGTGCTCATCTTCGTGGTCGCCTACTACGCCGAGAGCACCCTGACCTGGGTGCTCAACCGAATTCCCAGGGAGGTCTTCGAGCGCTTCGACTGCGAGGTCCTGGTCGTCGACGACGGTTCACAGGACCGCACCTTCGAGATCGGCGAGGCGTACCGTCGGGAGCATCCGGAGATCCGTCTGACGGTCCTGCGCAACGAGCTCAACCAGGGGTACGGCGGCAATCAGAAGATCGGCTACACCTACGCGATCCGGCGCGGCTTCGACGTCGTGGCGCTGGTCCACGGGGACGGGCAGTACGCCCCCGAGGAGCTGCCCCGCCTGCTGGGGCCGTTCCTCGATGGCCGCGCGGATGCCGTATTCGGGTCGCGCATGATCAGGCCCCGGGAGGCATTGCGGGGCGGGATGCCGATGTACAAGTTCTTCGGCAACCGCCTGCTCACGTCGATCGAGAACATGCTGCTCGGGACCCAGCTCTCGGAGTTCCACTCGGGCTACCGGATCTACCTGGTGCGGGCCCTGGCCCGGCTTCCGTTTCTTCTCAACACCGACGACTTCCACTTCGACACCGAGATCATCGTCCAGCTCCTGTCCGCACGGCAACGGATCCTCGAGCTGCCAATCCCGACCTACTACGGGGGCGAGATCTGCCGGGTCAACGGCCTCCGCTACGCGTGGAACGTCTTTCTCGCCGTCGTGCGCAGCACGCTACACCGCGCCGGGGTGCTCCACCAGCGCCGCTACGACTGCCTTCCCGACGACAATAGCCACTACGACCTCAAGCTGGGATACGCCTCGAGCCACACCATGGCCCTGGCGGCGATTCCCGACGGCGCCGCGGTCGCGGATATCGGGGGAGGTTCGGGCGAGCTGGACCTGCTCCTGGCCGCGCGGGGGTGTCGGGTCCTGCTGGTCGATCGCACCGCTCCGCGGCGGGAGCTTCCCGGTGTCTCGTTCGTGCAGCAGGACCTCGACCTGCCGATCGAGGTCGACATCCGGCCCTACCGGTACCTGCTTCTGCTGGACATCCTCGAGCACCTGCGGGAGCCGGAGAAGTTCCTGCGCCAGCTCCGCCGGCAGTTCGACGAGCAGCCCCGTACCCTCATCCTGACGACTCCGAACGTCGCCTTCGTGGTCCAGCGGCTGATGCTCCTGTTGGGCCAGTTCAATTACGGACGAGTCGGCATCCTGGACCGCACCCACACCCGCCTCTTCACGTTCCGGACGCTCAAGCGGGTGCTGCGCGAGGAGGGTTTCCCGATCAGGCGGGTGCGCGGCATTCCGGCGCCGTTTCAAAAGGTGCTCGGGCCAGGTCGCCTGGGCAGGTTGGCGATGGCCCTCAACCGCTTTCTGATCGCCGTCTCCAAGACATGGTTCTCCTATCAGATCTACATCGAGGCCGAGGCCCGCCCCGACGTCGACTTCTTCCTCCGCAAGACCGCTCCCGAGCAGTCGGGGTGCACCACCGCAGGCGGACCAGGGAATCGCGCTTAGGGGCACGGGGTTCGAGACGCTGGAGGGACAGTCCAATGCTCCGCACTCTCTTCGCACTGGTTTCGACGCTGCTTGCAGGTGCCGTGGTCGCGGCCGACATGCTCAAGCCAGGAGATGCCTTCCCGACCTGGTCGCTCGTCGATCAGACCGGGACCCAGGTGGCGTCGTCTTCGCTGGCCGGAAAGGTCTACCTGCTTTGGTACTACCCCAAGGCGCTGACGCCGGGCTGCACCAAGGAGGGCTGCACCCTCCGGGACTCCTACGCGGACTTCCAGAAGCTCGGGGTCGAAGTGCTCGGCGTCTCCTTCGACGAGCCGAAGGCCAACGCCGAGTTCGTGAGCACCCACAAGTTCCCGTTCCGACTTTTGTCCGATCTCAAGAAGGACCTGGCCGTGGCGGTGGGAGCCGCCGACTCCCCGAGCCGGCTGTGGGCGCGTCGTGTCTCGTACCTGGTTGGGGGTGACGGCAAGGTGCTGGTGGCCTACCGCGACGTCGACCCTGCCACCCACGCGCAGCAGGTGCTGGCCGACCTCCAGAAGCTGAGGAAGTAGGCTCCCGGCATGGGTCCTGCGTCCCTCTGGTTGCCAGCGGCAGTCATGCTTGGCGCGGAACTGCTGGTTGGGGCGCAGGTCCCCCAGACTCCCGAAGGGAGCTGGGTGGCCTCGGTGCGCCAGCAGCTTGCCCGCTACCCGCTGATGCAGGCCGAGGATCTCTACAAGCTGGCGCACCAGGCGACCTTTGGGCCGGCCCATCTGATCTCCGACGTGGGAGGCGCACGTGCCTACCTGCTGCAGGAGCTGGCCGGGGTCGCGGCGAGCGCTTCGGAGCCGCTCCTGGAGGAGCTGGCGGGTGATCCGGAGCTGGTGCGGGTCAACCTGCGGCCGTTCAAGGCGGCGGGCTCGGACCCTGAGGTGTTGCTCGCGGCGCTGGTGGCCACGGCCAGCTCGGTGCACGGCAAGCCGGGGGTGATGGCGGGTCGGCTTCGGGACGCCGGGCGAGTCCTGGAGGAGGTGGGGCGGATCGAGGAGGCTCGTCGCCTCCAGGCGCTGGCACCTGAGATGGCGGCCAGGAGCTACCCGGCCGGGCACCATAGTCAGGCCTACACCGATGCCTACCATCCGGCCTACCGCGTTGTGCTGCGCGGCCTCCTCACCTCGGGGACGCGAGGCTCGTCCGGTCCCTGAGCGGCGCCCGGCGCGCTCCGATGACGAGCGGGAGGGCCCGGAAGCCACTGACGCACTCCGGAAGGTCCGCCGCCGACCCGTCTGCTGCTACCCTTGGAGGAGGAGCCGAGCTCGCGGAGTCGCAGTCACGGCCGAGCCGGGTCGGCCCGCGCGCGGCGGAGGTGGTGGATGCTCCTGACGGCCAACCGACGGTTCGCGTTCTCCGCCTCGCGGCGACTGGCGCAGGAAGGTTGGAGCGATGCCGAGAACGAGCGGGTGTGGGGCGCCGGCGGCGAGCGGGAGTGGGGGAGCGG
>DAONEV010000425.1:0-3024 GCA_035403265.1 Thermoanaerobaculaceae bacterium
CGAGATCCATCCCGGGGCCGGCGGCACCGACTAGGCCGACTGGGCCTCGATGCTGCTGCGCATGTACCTGAAGTGGTGCGAGCGGCGCGGCTTCGATGCGGAGCTGTTGGACACCCAGGACGCCGAGGAAGCCGGGATCAAGTCGGCCACGGTCTTGGTCAAGGGCGAGTACGCCTTCGGCTACCTCAAGGGTGAGGCTGGCATCCACCGCCTCGTGCGCATCTCGCCGTTCGACGCCAATGCACGGCGGCAGACCTCGTTCGCCTCGGCTCACGTCTACCCCGAGGTCGACGAGGAGGTCACAGTCGAGATTGACGAGAAGGATGTCCGGATTGACCGGTTCTGCTCGTCGGGGCCGGGCGGCCAGGGGGTCAACACGACCTACTCGGCGGTGCGCCTCACCCACATCCCCACCAACATCGTCGTGAGCTGCCAGAATGAGCGCTCGCAGATCAAGAACCTGGCGCAGGCGATGAAGGTCCTCAAGGCCCGCCTGTACGAGCTGGAGAGGGCCAAGAAGGAAGAGGAGCTGGCAAAGCTCAAGGGCCCCAAGAAGGACATCTCCTGGGGCAACCAGATCCGCTCGTATGTGCTGCAGCCCTACCGGCTGGTCAAGGACCTGCGCACCGACCACGAGGTGGGGGACACCGACCGCGTCCTCAACGGCGACCTGGACGGGTTCATCGAGGCGTACCTGAAGTGGCTGGTCACGTCGGAGTGAGAGAGCCCGGTCGAAAGCCGAGAGCGGCGACGGCCCCCTCCCGGGAAGCACCGGTTGTGATTGATTCCGGACTACCGGCACCGGGTACCGGGCCACGGTTGCTCTGGGCCTCTCCGCTGCCTCCGACCCGCTCCGGCATCGCCGACTACGCCGTGGAGCTGCTCCCGCACCTGTCCCGGGTTGCAGCCGTAACCGTGATGGCTCCGCCCGACTGGCCGGGCGGGGACCAGATCGTCGGCGTGCCGGTCGTGGCGGTGGAGGCCCCGCAGGCAGGCTTCACGCCGCTGCTCCATCTCGGCAACAACCCCTACCACCTCTGGATCGCCCGCTATCTGCGCTCGCACGGCGGCTTCGTGGTCCTGCACGACACGGTGCTGCACCATCTGCTCGTGGAGGAGGCGGCGGCTGACGGCGCGTGGGAACGCTTCGGCGAGGAGCTGCAAGCAGCCCACGGCGAGGCCGGCGCGGCGCTGGCACGCGGGCGCGCCTGGGGGATGCATGGGCCGCGGGATCCGTTCCTGTTTCCCGCCCGCTCGGCCTACCTGCGCCATGCCCGCGGCGTGATCGTGCACAGTCGGCAAGGGTTGCTGGATGTCCAGAGGGACTGTCCCGGCCTGGGTGTGCGCCGAATCCCGCTCTCGCTTGGGGCGCTGCCGCCGGGCGACCGCGGGATCTGGCGCGGGCGTCTCGGCGCCACCGACGGCGACCTGGTCCTCACCCACCTGGGCTACCTGACCCCGGCCAAGGGCCTGGATGTCATCCTCCGGAGCCTGCTGGCGCTCGTCGAGCTGGGGATCCCGGTGCGGCTGGTGGTGGTTGGCGAGGGGAGCGAGACCGACGCCTTTCGGGAGGCGGTCGGATGCGCCGGCCTGGGTGAGCGGGTCCGCATCTGGGGTTTCGCGTCGGAGCAGGACCTGGCTGGCCTGCTCGCGGCGACCGACCTCGGGCTGGTGCCCCGCTTCCCGACCGCCGGGGAAACATCTGCGGCGGCACTGCGGTTCATGGCGGCAGGAGTGCCGGTGGCAGTAGCCGGCTACCGGCAGTTCCTGGAGCTGCCGGCGGCGGCGGCGTTCCGGCTGACGCCGGGGGCGGCCGGTGCGGCGGACCTCGTGCGGGTGGCGGGCTGGCTGGCTCGCGAGCCCGCCGTCCTGGCTGCTGCAAGGGTCGTGGCACGCCGTTCCTGGGAGGACGGGGGCCATCCGCCGGAGCAGGCGGCGCGGGCGCTGGTGACGGCGCTGGAGGAGCTTGAACGTGACCTGGCTTGAAGAAGTCGAGAAGCGGCTCGAGTCGAGGCCGGTGCTGCGCATCGGGGAGACCGACGGGCTCACCCGGGCCTCGGTGCTCGTGCCGCTCTACGTGGCTCACGGTGAGCTGTGGGTCCTGCTGACCCTGCGCTCCGATTCGCTGCCGCACCACGCGGGACAGATTGCCTTCCCGGGCGGAGCCGCGGAGGACGAGGACCCCGACGAGGTCGCCACCGCCTTGCGGGAGGCCGAGGAGGAAATCGGCATCCCGACCGACAAGGTGCTGGTCCTGGGCTTTCTCGACGACCTCGCGACGCCGACTGGCTTCCTGATCTCACCCGTGGTCGGCGCGATCCCGTACCCGTTCGAGGTCAACCTGGCGGAGGGTGAGGTGGAGGCGGTGCTGCCGGTTCCCTTCACGTTCCTCTCCAACCCCGAGATGGTCGAGCAGCAGGTCTTTACCATCAACGGCCGCGAAGTCGTTTCCCCGGTCTACCACTACCGCGGCCAGCGAGTGTGGGGGGCCACCGCCAGGATCATCACCGGCCTGGTGGAGCGCCTCACCGGCACGCCGGTCGCGCCTCCCAGTTAGGGCAACCCGGTCGCAGGCATGGACGCAAACGTCGACGTGGTCGTAGACGTGGCCGTGCCCGAACAACCCACAAGCGAGGAGTTGCCAGTACCCACCGCGTCTCCGATCCTCCCGTCGCGGCCTGGGGCCTGTGCCTCGCGCCGAGGACACCGTCCAAGCGAATGTCGACGACCACGACCACGTCCGCGTTCAAGACCAGGAGTGGATCATGCCAGAGGTTGGCGATTCTGGGGTTACGGGGTCGGCACCGCCGTTGGTCTCGGCTGTGAGGGCTGCATCCCGACCTCGGGGTTGATCCGGAACTGGCACGAGCCCGAGGTGGCGATGAGCGCCACGATGAAGACCAGCAGCGCCAGCCCCACCGCAGCCACGAAGTACTCGGTGGCGGTTCGGCCGGATCGTCTGGGCCGCTTCCTGCCGCGCTTCACGGGCTGATTCTACCCGAGATGGCGGAGGCGTTCCTGCAG
>DAONEV010000426.1:0-3008 GCA_035403265.1 Thermoanaerobaculaceae bacterium
ACGGCGCACTTCCAGGTCATCCACATGGCCATTGCCTGCACGAGGTCGAGGCTGCCGGCAGGGTGGAAGCGGATCCCCCCCTTGCCCGGCCCGCGAGCGTCGTTGTGCTGCACCCGAAAGCCCTTGTAGATCCTGAAGGACCCATCGTCCATACGCACCGAGATCGAGAAGCGGTGCTCCCTGAGCGGGTCGCGCAGCAGCGCCCGGGTGGGAAGGTCGAGGTCCAGCATCTCGCCGACGCGGTCGAGCTGCGACTGCGCGATCGTCAGAGGGTTGTACGCCTCGTTGGTCATGGCCGGGTCCTCACGTCCTCATTGTCCCCTACGCCCACCCGCCGGGTCGAGCGCCGGGACCACTCGCGAGCCCTCGCGGTCCGAAGAAGAGCGCCTGGACCCGGGGCCATTGGCCGGCCTGGGCGCCGTGCTCACGGCGAGAGCGGCGCGGTCACCGGGACGACGTGCCACCCGTCGGTGCCGCGCAGGAGCAACGAGACGCCGGTCGCGCCAGGCATCTCCCAGGCGCCGGAGAGATCGCTTGCCTCGTCCAGCCACCAGGACTCGACGGACTCCAGGCGCTGGCGCTCGAGGCCCGACAGGATCTCCTCGCCGGCAATGCGGTTGCCGGCGGGGTCGAGCACGAGCAGGAAGCGCCGCGGTTGGTCCCCGAAGACCAGGACACGGCCGCTCCGCAGCAGGCGGGCGTCACGAATCCTCAACGCCGCGGCCACCGTCGGCGCCGCCGGGGCAGGACCCTTGGCGACCCCGCGAGAGGTCCTGCTCTCGCCCGCGGCCCTGGCCGGCTCGGCGGCCGGCAGGCCGAGCGCCGCGCGCATGGCCTCCCCCTGACTGACGACGCTCCACTCCCATCGCAGGTCGCCGCGGTCTGTCGCGAGGCAGCGCAGCACCCTGCCGCCCTCGAGGCCGAGAAGCTGGCCGCCCTTTTCGTCGACGTCCAGGAGCCGCCACGGCTCGCCGGGGATGTCCTGCTTCCAGAGCACACCGTCTCCGGCCTTGTACCGAAGCACGCCACCGTCTTTGACGGCGATGAGCATGTCGTCGGGCGTGAGGGCGATCACCTGGCGAAACATGTCCGAAGCGCGCGCTGCCATCTTCTCGTCAGCGAACCGGTAGGTGGCGGCGACGCCTGCTCCCATCGGAATGTCCCTGGCCAGCTCGAAGTACTCCCGCACGGCCCCGTCCAGCACCAGCTCGCCGTAAAGCCCGCGACCGTCGAGGGTCAGACGGCTCTTCTCGGTCGGAAAGAGCTCGGACAGCCCCTCGTTGGGCCAGGCCAGGCGCTCCCGCCCGTCCGTCGAGAGGGCCACCAGCACGAAGGGCATGTCCGCGACCGCGCATGTCGAGTAGACGATGGTGTTGCCACGGAACTCCCGGACCGACTGGTCCCGGCCAGGCAGGTCGAAGGTGTGGGCCACGGTCTCGGAGGCCAGGGAGTCCAGGAGGAGGAGCTTCGCCCCGACGACGGCGGCGACCCGCCCGTCGGCGCGGTTGACCACCACGGTCGTGGCCGCGCCCGGAAACCGCGCCGCCGGCGGCGCCGCCAGCGCGCTTGCCGCGAGCAGCGGCAACCAGCCGATCGCTGTCCGGCGCCCCATCGCTCCCCCTCCTGACCTACTTCGCCGCGGGCGGCGCAGGGAGCCGCGTCAGCTCGTCCTCGATGACCTCCTGGAAGGCCTCGAACGGCTGCGCGCCCTCGATGAACCGTCCATTGACGAGGAACGCCGGGGTTCCGGTGATCCCCAGGCTCTCCGCGAGCTTCAGGTCCGCGTCGACCTGCCCCGAGAACACCTTGCCGTCCAGGCACTTCCCGAAGCTCTCCGGGTCCAGCTTGAGCTCGGCCGCCGCCGCCTTGATGGCCTCGGGGGCGAGCTTGGCCTGGTTTGAGAACATCCAGTCGTGCAGCTCCCAGAACCTCCCCTGCTGGCCGGCGCAGAGGGCCGCCTCGGCAGCGAAGCGAGCCTGCTGGTGCATGGCCAGCGGGAGCTGCTTGAACACCATCCTCACCTTGTCGCCATAGGACTGCCGCACGCGTTGCACGGTTGGCTGGATCCGCCCGCAGAACGGGCACTGGAAGTCGGAGAACTCGACGAGGGTCACGGGCGCCCCGGCCGGCCCTCGAACCACATCGGCGGCGCCCACGACCAGGGCGGCCCTCGGTGGCTCGACGAGAAGCTTGAAGTCGGCGTCGGCAAGCAGCTTCCGGCGCCACGCTTGCTCCTGCTCGCGAGTGCGCTGCTCGCGGAGGAACTTGGACACCTCCTCGCGTGCCTGCGCCTCGTCCTGGGGCAGTTGCGAACGATAGCGCTGGAGCAGCTCGTCCACCTGCTCCTTGGCCGGCTCCCCGGCCTTCGCGGTCACGTTGAGGCGATAGAGCTCCGGCCGCGTGATCCCGAGCTTGCTCGCGGCCTCGTTTTGCAGCCGCTCAAACGCCATGTTTCGGACGATGTCGGCCTTGAGCTGGTACTCCTCGTTGCGAACCCGGAGCAGGCGCGCCCCGGCGGCCTCCTCGAGTTGCGGGGCGGTGATCGCCTGCCCCCCGAAGGTGGCGACGGCAGGCTCCTGCACGGCCGCAGCCGTCGGCGTCGGTGCCGGGCCCGGAGACTGGGCCAGGCCCACGCTGGTTGAAAACCCGACGAGAATCGCGACGAAAGCACACCGCCTCATGGTATGGACCGCCTTTCGAACGTCACAACACGGGGGATGGTACCAGCATGCCAGGCCGCTCCCCAACCGGAGCCAGGATGTGACGGCGCGGGGCCGGCTCCGTATACGCGTCGGGAGGTCGCCATGAGATTGCGGAGTTCATCGTCTGCGGCGGCGGTTGTCTCGGTCTTGATCTGGGCAGCGACGGCGCTGGCCGAGGATTGGGCATGCTCGCCGTGGGAGTGGATGCACCCCGCACCCGAGCCTCTCCGCCTTTCTGCCGTGACCCATGCGATGGGCCAGTTCTGGGCGTTTGGAGGCGATGGCGTCGTCCACGTCAGCCGCGAT
>DAONEV010000427.1:0-2994 GCA_035403265.1 Thermoanaerobaculaceae bacterium
CCGCGCACGAACGCCTGGATGATCTCTCCGTCCCCGAGTGCCGAAGCGCAGGCAACCAGGCCGCGCAACCCGCTGTCGTCCAGAAAGCGCTCACATGTGTCGGTGCGGAGCACGAGCGTCGGCGGCAGGCCGAGGCGCACGCCCTCGAATGGTGGCGTGCGCGCGGCCAGGAACCGGTCCAGGAAGGTGGCGCCCCGCCCCTTGCCACCCAGCGAGCCGGCTCCCGATAGCTCCAGATCCCTGCCGGCGGATGCGCTCGCCGGCTGTCGGGTGCGGATGCGCGCGACCAGGCGGTGATCTCCGGCTACCACCCGCGTGCGTGGCGGCCTCGCGTGGTGCGTCATGACCTCGGCCTGGGCGCTCAACACGCCCGCCACCACGGTCCGCAGGAGGTCATCGGGGGCGTCGAGCGCCTTGCCCACGTAGGCGAGCCCGAACCTGGCGGACGCCGGCCCGGCCTCCTCGTCGGCGGAAGCCAGGATCACTGGAAGACCGGGCTGTGACCGTCGCGCCTCCACCGCCAGGCGCAGGCCGACCAGGCGCTCGCTGCGCCCAAGGCGCGGGTACTCCCCATCCGTGACCAAGAGCAGGAGCCGCTCACCCAGCGCCTCAAGCAGCTCTGCTCCCCCCTCGTACGAGGCCGCCCAGAGCACGCGCACGGGCTGCGCACCGGCCGGCCTCGCGAGCCTCGTGGCCTGATCCTGCAGCACCTCGATGGCAAGCGCGGCCCAGTCCGGGTCGTCCTCCACCAGCAGCAGTGCCGGCGCCGCAGGGTCGGAGAGCCAGCGATCCCCGGCCAGCCGCAACAGGCTCGCCAACGCCCTGGCGCGGCCGTGTCCGACCAGGGCGAGGTCGAAGAGCCCGACGCCAGTCCGCTCGAGGGCATCCAGAGGATGGCTGGCCAGCAGCACTCGACGAGCTTCGGGTTGGGCGCTTCGCACCTCCTCCGCGACCGCCTCCGCGGGCAGCACATTGCTTCCACCGAGGATCACCGCGAGGTCGAACCGGTCGCTCGCCAGGGCCGACTCCAGCTCGATCTGCGTCGTCACGATATGGAGGTTCCATGCGGTCCCCGGGGGGACCGCCCCCAGGTTGGCCGGCCCGTCCGCAAGGGCGGAAAAGACGTCGTACGGCGAGCCGACGACCAGCGCTCGCGCCCGGACAGGCAGGGCGGGCGAGGCGGTGGGCGTCTTCGTTCGTGGGCGAAGCATCAAACAACCGGCTTATAGCCCGCACCTCGGACGGTGTCAAACCGCCGGCCCTGAGTCACCACGAAGCGGGTTACCATGTCCCGTGCCTGAAACCGGGGATCCCATCGTGAGCCGGGCCGGCGTGGTAGCGCCGCTGGTGGCGGTGTCTCTGACCGGTCTCGCCGGTCTCGTCTACGAGGTGGTGTGGTCACGAGCCCTCGCCGCCCTCTTCGGGTCGGTCCTGAGTGCCACCGGCGCCTTCCTCGCCCTGCTCATGGGAGGCATGGGCCTCGGAGCAGCGTGGGGCGCCTCCCGCGCCAGGCGCAGCCGGCACCCTCTGGTCGTATTCGGCGTCGTGGAGCTGGCCGTCGCGTGCCTGGCGGCCATCTCCCCCTGGCTGCTCGAAGCCGTCCAACCGCTCGTCCTGGGCCTGGATGGCCGCCTGCCTGACGCGCTGGCGCCACTCGTGCCAGCCGCCGTCAGCATTGTCGTCCTCGGTCCGGTGGTGTTCCTCCTGGGCAGCACCTACCCTCTGGTCGTCGCGCACCTGGCCCGCAGCTCCGGTGCGGCCGGACGCCACAGTGGACTGGTATACGGCTTCAACACCCTCGGCGCCGTGCTCGGGACGGCTCTGGCGGGCTTCCTCTTCCTGCCGTCACTCGGCATCCGTCACTCCCTCCTGCTCGCCGCCGCCGTCGACGCCACGGTGGGGCTCGCCTGCCTGTTGCTCGGGCGCAGTCGCGCCGTCGAAACGTCGAGCCCCGCCGAGCCCGCGTCCACTCCCCCTGACGACGGCGATGCGACCACGGCGGTGCGGGTGGCGTTCCTGGCCGGCGCCGCGTCGCTGACCCTGGAAGTGGCATGGTTCCGGGCGCTGATGCTCGTCTTCGGCTCCTCGGTCTACGCCCTCTCGGCCATGCTGGCCTCGTTCCTGCTCGGTCTGGCCGCCGGGGCACTGGCCGTGGCGCGCCGCGCCCCGGATCGCCCGCCTTCATGGAAGCGCCTCGGCGAGATGCACGTTCTCATCGCCTTCTCGGCGACGCTGGTGACCGTCGTCATGCAACTGCTGCCGGGCGGGTTCATTCCCCTTCTTTCCCTCAGCCATGGCTCGTTCGCGTGGATCCTGGGCGGGACAACGCTCCTGCTGGTGGCCGTGCTGGCCGTCCCCACGTCGCTCATGGGCGCCGCCTTGCCGGTCGCCATCCACCTGGCCGCGGAATCCACCCAGAGCAGTGGGACCGGACATGCCGCCGGGCGGGTCTACGCGGCCTCGTCCTGGGGCTCGTCGCTTGGATCCCTGGCCGCAGGGTTCGTCCTCGTGCCCGTGCTGCGGCTGCGCGGCACTGTCGCCGTCGCCGTCGCCATGTCCCTCTTCGCCGGCGCCCTCGCCCTGCGGCGCACCACCCGGGCGGAACGGCGGGTCTCCTGGCAGGCGTCCGCCCTGATCGGCGTGCTCTGGGTCGGGTGGTTCGCCCACCTGCTGCCCTGGGACTGGCACGTCCTCACCGGCGGCTACTACGCGTACGCGCATCTCTACTCCCGGCACCGCGTCGCCGCCCAGGGCCCGGACCGCCGCCGGGTCTCCCTCGACGGTGCACACCCGTTTGCGGCTCCGCCGGACCCGGCACCGGCGGCACTTCGTCCCCCGACCGGTGAGCGGCTCATATCCTGGGAAGACGGCCTCTTCGCCCAGGTCGCGGTGGTCGAGAAGGACGGCATTCGCAGCCTGTTGATCAACGGCAAGGCCGACGCCTCGAACGGCCATGAGGACATGCGCACCCAGTCCCTGCTCGGCCACCTGCCG
>DAONEV010000428.1:0-2956 GCA_035403265.1 Thermoanaerobaculaceae bacterium
ACCGAACAGGGCGGCCGCGATAAGGGCCGCCGCGACACCACGGAAGCGGCCTGGCGACGACCCTGGCTCCACGGCTTTCCGTATCCTCCTGCCCACAAGCATAGTCGCGTAACCGGCCGGCGGCGTGGCGGGAGTCCGAGACGCGCGCTCGAAACACCGATTGTGGTCGTGTCGTAGAATGCGTCCTGGAGGGCTGGCGTGACGGTGATCGACGAGCGGTGGATTCGACCGGGTGCCTCGGCCCTCCTGGCCGTCGCGCTCGTCCTGATGCCGTCTGCCGGGCTCGTCTGGTGCCACGGTCCTGATGGACACCTTCGCCTGGAACACGCCGCCTCGGCTTGCTGTCGCCATGACTCCCGCCTGCCACGACCCGGCGATCCGGGCCCCGGTGGAGGGACGGCGCTGGGGTTGGGGCCGGCCGGGCTCGACGAATGCGCCGGATGCGTCGACACACCGCTCTCCTTCGGGGCGGAGCTGGCTGCGGGGGCGTCCGATGTGATCGCCGGTCCGACCGTGGTCGACCTCGGCCTTACCTCCCCAATCCTCGGCGCTGGGCTACCGCCGCGGCCCGAGTCCGGCCGCGGCGCCGGCCCCCTGGGCTCGCCGCCGACAGTCCTGCGGTCCTGATCGCTTCCTCGGTCCCCAGGCAGCTCCGCGACACACCATCCACCCAAGGGGGAGATCGACCATGTCTGGACATTCCTTCCCGGCGCGTTGCGCGCCGTTTCTCATGGCGTTCCTGGCCGCCACCGCACATGCTCAAGGACAGGCTCCAGCGTCGGAGTCTCTGTCGCTGGCCGAGGCCAGATCCCGGGCCGTCGCGCAGAGCCCTTTGCTGGCTGCGGCGTTGGCCGAGCTCACCGTGGCCACGGCGGAGCTTCGGCAGGCCGGGCTCTGGCCGAACCCCGAGCTGGGCGGGGAGGTCGAGGAGCTGGACGGTATCCTCTCCCGGAGCGCCGAGAGCGAGACGAGGCTGGCGTTGCAGCAACCGCTGCCGATCCTGGTCCGGGGTGCACGTCGTGAGGTGGCGCGGTGGGGTCGGGAAGAGGCGGAAGTTCGGCTCGAGCTGGCCAGGCGCGACCTCGACGCCGAGGTTGGCCGCCGCTTCTGGAGCGTACTCGCCGCGCAGGAGCGGCTGCAACTGACCGAGATGGACCTGCAGACCGCCAGAGAGGTCTCGGCGACAGTGCGGGAGCTGGTGGCGGCCGGCGAGGTCTCGCCGATCGAGGAGTCCAGGGCGGATGCGGACGCGGCGCTTGTGGCGTCGGTCTTGTCGGTCGCCCGCCGGGACCTGCTGACCGCCCGCGGCGCCCTCGCGAACGCGCTGGGGGAGGCGCGCCCTGCTTTCAGGACGGTGACAGGCGAGCTGCCCACCGGCGCGGAGGTGGCCGACCTTGCGACCCTGCAGGCCCGCCTTGGCGACACGGCGGAGATCCGGCTCCTGGCCGTCAGCGAGGGCCGCCTGGCCGCGGAATCGACCGTGGCGCGCCGGGAGGCATGGCCCGAGCCAGCGATGCGGCTCGGCACCTTCCACAGGGGAATCGACCGCGAGATCGGGTATGTGGCCGGCCTGGCGATTCAGCTTCCCCTCTGGGACCGGAAGCAGGGCGCGGTCGCGGCGGCGCGGGCGCGGCAGGAGGTCGGCCGTCAGCGACGCCGTCTCGAGGAGCTGCGACTGAGCGCCACGCTGGGCGCGGCCCACGCCGATCTGGTGCAGGCCACAGAGGAGACCCGCCTGGGACTGCAGGAGCTGCTACCCAGGGCGGAAGCGGTCTTCTCCGCCATCAGCGAGGGCTATCGGCGGGGCAAGTTCGGGCTGCTCGAGGTGCTCGAGGCACGTCGCACCCTCGCCACCGCCCGGGAACGAGCGCTGGATGCCCGCCTGCGACTCGCCCAGGCGCGGGTCGAGGTGGAACGACTGGTGGGTGGATCGCAAGTCGGACCGCAGGGAGGTGCGTGATGCGTGCGTGGTATGGACCTGTCGGGACACTGGTCGTGCTGGCGCTGAGCGGCTGTGGCGGAGGGTCGAACGGCGCAGCGACCGGTGCGGGGGAGGCTGGCGCCGCGAGCGCGGTCGAAGCCAAAGCGTCCGATCTCGACCGGCCGGTCGATGAGCTGGCCGCGGCTCGCTGTGAGCACGGCATCGCGATGCACACCTGCGACGAGTGCCGGTATGAGGTCGGGTTCGTGAAGGTGGCCCGGGACCTCGTGGGACCGGGGAAGGGGATCGAGACGACTGTCGTGTCGCCACGGCCGGTGCTGGAGGCCCGGGAGGCCAACGGCGAGGTGGCCCTCGACGAGGAGCGCTCGGTCTGGCTATCTCCCCGAGCGGTGGGCGTGGTGCGGTCGATTCGGGTGGACATTGGCGAGAGAGTGACTGCCGGGCAGGTCCTCTACGAGGTGGACAGCATGGAGCTGTCGGAGGCGCGCTCCGCGTTCGTCACGGCAAGCGCCGAGCTTGAGCTGGGCCGGGCGACGTTCGCGCGCGAGTCCGACCTGTACGCACGCAAGATCTGTCCCGAGAAGGACAGGCTGGAAGCGAAGGCGACGTTCGAGAGAGCCGGGGCGGTCGAGCGGGCGGCACGCGAGCGCCTGCTGCGCTTTGGAGTAGTCGAGCCGGACATCAAGGCCATGCTCGCGGAACCGCCACGAGCCGACGGGGGGTTCCTGACCGTTCGCGCGCCGTTTGCCGGGACCGTTCTGGAACGGTCACTCGGGCTGGGTGCCCTCGTCTCTCCCGGCGACCGTACCCTGCTGATGGCCGACACCTCCCGCATGTGGGTCCAGACCGCGCTCTACGAAAGGGAGGTCGCGGCGGTCCTGGAGCTGCAGGCCAGGGGAGCGGTGGGCGCCGAGGTGACGGTCCCGTCCTACCCGGGGCGCGCGTTCCCCGGGATCGTGGACCGGGTCGGCGGCACCCTGGACGATGCGACGCGGACGGCTCACGCCCGGGTCG
>DAONEV010000429.1:0-2929 GCA_035403265.1 Thermoanaerobaculaceae bacterium
AGGTGGGCTTCGTCCTCGAAGGCCGCCAGCGCGAAGGTGACTTCCGCAACGGGCGCTACCGCGATGTGCTGGTGTACTCGCTGCTGGCGCGCGAGTGGCGCCAGCGCGTCGGAGAGCCGGAACCCCTTCCCCCACCCACCCAGGCTTGAGACTACAGGCTCAAGGCTTCAGATCCCCCGCCCGGGAGGGCTCAAGGCTACAGGCTCAAGGCTTCAGATCCCCCACCCAGCCATTCCAAGGTAGGTTCACTAAAAGGGAGGGTGGGGGAGCCTTGAGCCTTGAGCCTGACCAACAAAAAGGGGAGGACCTTCCGGCCCTCCCCGAAAACCAAGGAAAGCGAAAGCAGAGCCTAGACGAGGCCCTGGTCGATCATCGAGGTGGCGACCTTGGAGAATCCGGCGATGTTGGCACCCAGGACGTAGTTGCCCGGATCGCCGTACTCCTTGGCGGTGGTCACGCACGCATCATGAATGGAGTCCATGATCTTGCGGAGGCGCTGGTCGACCTCGTCGCGGGTCCAGTTCAAGCGCATGGAGTTCTGGCTCATCTCGAGACCGGAGGTGGCGACGCCGCCGGCGTTGGCTGCCTTGCCGGGGCCATAGAGGATGCGCTTGCGCAGGAAGACCTCGACGCCTTCGAGGTTGGTCGGCATGTTGGCGCCTTCGGATACGCAGATGCAGCCATTGTTGACCAGCATCTCGGCGTCCTCGCCGCTGACCTCGTTCTGGGTCGCGCAGGGCAGCGCCACGTCGCACCTCACGAACCACGGGCGACGGCCCTCGTAGTACTCGCAGTGGAACCGCTCGGCGTACTCCTTGATGCGGCCGCGGCGGACGTTCTTGAGGTCCATCAAGAACTCCCACTTCTCCTTGGTGACACCTTCCTTGTCGACGATGGTGCCGTCCGAGTCGGAGAAGGTAACGACCCTGCCGCCGAGCTGCATGACCTTCTCGGCCGCGTACTGGGCGACGTTGCCCGAGCCCGAGATCGCCACCGTCTTGCCGGCGAACGCCTGGCCGCGAGTTGCCAGCATGTCCTCGGCGAAGTAGACGCAGCCGTAGCCGGTCGCCTCGGGCCGAATGAGGGAGCCGCCCCACCGCAGGCCCTTGCCGGTGAGCACGCCCTCGAAGGAGTGGGTGAGCTTCTTGAACTGCCCGAACATATAGCCGATCTCGCGACCGCCGACTCCGATGTCACCGGCCGGCACGTCGATGTTGGCACCGATGTGGCGGTACAGCTCGTTCATGAGCGCCTGGCAGAACCGCATGACCTCGGCATCGGACTTGCCCTTGGGGTCAAAGTCCGAACCGCCCTTGCCGCCGCCCATGGGGAGGGTGGTGAGGGAGTTCTTGAAGATCTGCTCGAAGCCGAGGAACTTGAGGATGCCGAGGTTGACCGTCGGGTGGAAGCGGAGGCCGCCCTTGTAGGGGCCAATGGCGTTGTTGAACTCGACCCTGAAGCCCTTGTTGATGTGGACCTCGCCCTTGTCGTCCTGCCAGGTGATGCGGAACAGGAAGGTGCGATCCGGCTCGGAGACGCGCTCGAGGATCCGGTGCTCGATGTACTCGGGATGCCGCTCGAGGCAGGGGATCAGGGACTCCACCACTTCCTTGACTGCCTGGTGGAACTCCGGCTCGGAGGGGTTCTTGGCAATGGTGCGCTCGAGGAACTTGGCGACATACTGGGTGACGTTCATCCTGGCATCTCTCCTTTTTTCTGCGGCGAGCTTGGCGCCCCCCGCTTGGTCCGCGCATCGCTCGTGGCTGCCGGCGAAACTCCTTGTGAGGCGTTTCACCAAGTTCTCGGCGCCACCTCCTCGTATCGGCTCGAGCCTGTTCCCCGGCCCCGGGACTCCCTGCTGTCGGTTACCCCAGACCCCGACGAAGCCGGCAGCCTGAGCGTCCAGACGCGACGAGACTCCCGCCGCAGCCATTGCGCCAGAGCTTCACGGGTGGGGTCATTTCGGCCATCACGCCGGGGAATCTTACCCCTGCCGGGATGGTGCGTCAACGCCAAATCGGAGGTCTGGCAAGGTGGCCAGCCTCGGCTTGTCCTGGGCGCCAGGGCAATGCGGCCATGAGCGCTGGTGGTCGGGAGCGCAGCCCGGAAAGCCCAACTACAATGGCGGCTGGAGCCTGGAGGTGCACATGGAGCGGGAAGAGAAGAGCTACCCGGGCGCGGGCATCACCGTGCGCTTCGATCGCAAACGGTGTATCCACGCCTCGGAGTGCCTCCGGAGGCTTCCGGCGGTCTTCAACGTCCGCAAGCGGCCGTGGGTCGAGCCGGACGCCGCGCCGCCCGATCGGGTGGCCGAGGTCGTCATGCGATGCCCCACCGGGGCGCTGCACTTCGAGCGCCTGGACAGCGGCCCGGCCGAGACACCTCCCGAGGTCAACACGATCACCGTGGCGGAGTGGGGACCGCTCTACCTCCACGGCGACATCGAGCTCGTGGACGAGGACGGCCAGGTCCTGCTCCGGGACACGCGGGTGGGTTTGTGCCGGTGCGGCGCCTCTGGCAACCGCCCGCTGTGCGACGACGCCCATTTCGGGATCGGGTTTGACGACACCGGCAACATCGCGCATGTGACGCCGGCCTCCGGGGCGACCTGCACCGGCCTGCTGCGCGTGAAAGTCGTCAGGGGCGGCCCGCTGGTGGTCGAGGGTGGCTTCCGACTTCAGGGGCCCCGGGGGGAGTCCGTGCCGGTGGCTGGCGCGGCCCTGTGCCGTTGTGGTGCGTCGCGCTCCAAGCCGCTGTGCGACGGTTCCCACAAATCGGTCGGGTCTGAGAAGTGAGATAGCCTCAGCCCCCCTCACCCGCCCGGGCTTCGGGTCTGAGGTCTGAGGCCCGAGGCCGGGTTGGTAGGGTGGGGGAGGTAGGGTGGGGGAGCCTTGAGCCTTGAGCCTTGAGCCTGTAGCCTTGCTGAATG
>DAONEV010000430.1:0-2925 GCA_035403265.1 Thermoanaerobaculaceae bacterium
CGGAGGTGTTGTACTGCTGCACCATCTTGCTGTTGGCGCTGAAGCCGCCGGTGGTGGCCGGTGTGGGGGTGGGTCCTGCTCCCGATGGTCGTCCTCTCGGTGATCCACCACAAGGAGCTTCGATATCTCCAGGGCGTCCTGCCCGCCGTGATGTTGCTGGCCGCGGCTGGTTTCGGGTCCCTGGGCCGACGGGTACGTCCGGCCGTGGTCGTGACGCTCGCCGTCGCGTCGATCCTCTGGGGCCTGCTCGGTCTCCGGTTCCTGACCAGGACGACCGGCTCGGCGGTGACGGCTGCGCGATTCATCGTGTCGGCGGGACCGGGCGAGGCGGTCGTGCTCTCGCAGGCATGGGCGTATGGTCACCGGCTGCTTCTCGGCAGCCAAGTGGAGGTGCGCGACGTGGCCACGCCTCCGACCGTCGAGGAGCTGGTGGCCGCTACCCCGGGCGCCCGCTGGGTGGCGGTCTACCGCAGTGATCTGCGCTCCAACCCGGCCCTCGGGGCGCACCTTCAGGCGGACGGTTTCGTGGAGAGTGGGGATTTCACCTGGGGCCGAGCTCGCCCCGTGACCCTGTGGGGGCGCGCCAGGACGGGAGTCAGCGACCGAAGAGAATCCGCTCCGCCACCGCTTCCAACGCCGCCGCGGTAGCCGGCTTGGACATGAAGCCCCCGGCCCCGTCGAGCACGGCTTGCTCAAGACGCTGGTTGGTCGTGGGCGCCCCAGCCAGGCCCGTCAGGAAGAACACACCGGCGGCCGCGGCGGGGACCAGCTCCTTCAGTCGGTAGAAGGTGTCGATCCCATCCAGGTCCGGCATGTCGACGTCCAGGAACACGAGGTCCGGGACTCTCTGGCTGCTTCGGGCAAGCAACGACGGTCCATCGGGCAACGCCTCGACCGCCAGCTCGCCGCTCTGGAGGAGACCCTCGAACAACCCTTCGACCACCTCCCGCAAGGCCTCGCGCACCGCGGGGATGTTGTCCACGATCACCACCAGCTTGCCCATGCCCAATCCTCCCGACGGTCCAGATCCCTCGTCCGATTCGCGCGCGAAACCGTATCGACTCACACGACGGACCACCTGCATGCCGTGGTCACGCGCACATCTTACACAACCTTGGTCCTGGTCTGGGCTCAGCGTTCGGTTCGGATCGCCATGCGCACGGAATCCGGGGTGTACAGCAACAGGCGCGGCGGGTCCGAGCTCGTGGCGGGGACGTATCGGACCGTCACGCTGACCGCCGCATCGAGGCGCGCCTCGCCCCATGTCCTGGCCACAAGCTCGCCCTCCGCGACTCCGGGCCATCTCAGGTATGGCCTTCCATCCCTCTTTTCCACGGTCACTTCGGACTGTCCATCGAGGTACTCGCCAACAGCCGCGGTGAGCCAGCCCACATCCAGCTTCCGAGGTTCGACCCGCTTGAACTCGATCGCCGGGACAGCCGGCTCGAAGGGCACCAGGACGGCCAGGGGCAGGGCCGCGCCGGATGTGACGAAAGTCACCTTGAGGTCCTCGAAGCTCGGATCCTCGGACGTCCCGGTGTTGAAGGTCTCGAAGTGCCAGTGCTCGAGGGGAGAGCGGATCCCGTTGAACACCATGTCGAGACCGCGATCCCCCAGCTCGATCGCCAGCTCGCCATACCCGGGGTTCTCGTACCGGCCAACGTAGGCGCCCAGCGGGAGCTCCGGAGCCGAGCCGGTGATCCGCCGCATGGCCACCACCGCCCTCACCCTCTCGCGCGCACCACGGGCGCCTTCGCGGGCTCTTGAGGCCCGGCCCAGCCAATCCTGACGGCTAAGCTTGAAGAGCCGGTCGGCGATACTGCGGACGAGGGCCTCCGGAAGATTGGAGGCGCCGATGTTGGCGAGGATGACCACCCCATACGACTCGTTGGGAAACAGGGTGACCAGCGAGGTGAAGCCGTCGAGGTTGCCGCCGTGATACACGCGCAACCGGCCCCGATATGTGTCCACGAACCAGCCCAGGCCGTAGTAGGGCTGCGTCAGCTCCTTCCCGCTGACCGTCATCCGCGTCGGGGTGATGGGCCGGAAGAGCTCGGTCAGCGTCCCTGGATCGACGAGCCTGCGGCCCTCCCACTCCCCGCGCATGAGCAGCATCCGCACCCATCGCGCCAGGTCGTTGGCCGAGGACCAGAGCCCCCCGGCGGGCGCCACCGCCGAGGCATCCCGGAAGCCCACCGGCCGGACCTCATCACCGGAGGCCCGGTTGGGGGTCGCATAGTCGCCGGCCTGCCTGGTCGCCTCCAGCGAGAAGAACGTCCGGGACATACCCAGCGGCGAGAGGATGCGGGACCCCACCAGGTCCTCCCAGGACCGACCCGTTGCCACCTCTGCCAGACGGCCCGCCGCGACGTACATGAGGTTCGAGTACTGGAACTTACCGCGAAAGCGTGCGGAAGGCTGGAGGTACTGGAGCCGCGCCACGAGCTCGCTTCGCGTCGGAGTGACATGTCCAAACCAAACCGCGTCGTGGCGTGGCACTCCTGTGCGATGCGTCAGCAGGTCCGCCACCGTCGCCCGTTCGGTCGCCAGCGGGTCAAGCAAACGGAAGTCCGGAAGGACGTCGCGCACCGGCGCGAAGAAGTCGACCTTGTGCTCATCCGCGAGCGTGGCGAGCACGAAGGAGGTGAACGACTTGGTCGCCGAGCCGATCGGGAACACGGTGTCCGGGGTGACGGGCAACCGCTCCTCGACGTCCCTCCAGCCGAAACCCCGGGCCATGATGACCCGGCTCGGGGAAACCACCGCGATGGCCAGACCCGGGACCCCCAGCGTGGCAAGCGCCACGTCGACGTCGTGATCGAGCCCGACCAGCGCCAGGTCAGATTGGGCCTCGCTGGCCATCGCCAGGCCCAGGGCGGCAATCGGTGAGATCTCGGTGGACTCGCCGGCAGACCGCAGTCCGGC
>DAONEV010000431.1:0-2923 GCA_035403265.1 Thermoanaerobaculaceae bacterium
CCCTTCCTGGATGCGAGCCCCGCCGGAGTCGTTGAACCCCACGACCGGGGTGCCCATCTTGAGGGCCGCCCACAGGCACTCGACGATCTTCTGGGCGTGCCGGTCACCCACCGCGCCGCCACCCACCGTGAAGTCCTGGGCGAAGGCAAAGACAGGCCGGCCGTGCACCTCGCCCTTGCCGGTCACCACCCCATCGCCCGGGAGCTCCTTGCCGGCCAGCTCCGAGCAGCGATGGGTCGCCCACAGCCCGAACTCGATGAAGCTGTTGGGGTCATACAGCAGGGCCAGGCGCTCGCGCGCCGTCAGCTTGCCCTGCTGATGCTGCTTGTCGATACGCTCCTGGCCGCCACCTGCTTGCAGCCTGGCGCGATTCGCGTCGAGGTCAGGAAAGCGTCGTGACACGGGAGAACCTCCCCTGGCGTGCAGCCCGACGCAAGCATACATGCCAGGCTCGGCCTGAACAAACTATCCGGGGATGGTTGAGGCGGGGACGGTGGGAAATGGATACACTGGGCGCCATGAACCAGCCTCCGATCCACGCTCGATCTTCTCGCTGCCTTCCGGGTCGCTATCTTGTCCTGGCCATTCTCCTGTCGACGGCGTGGTTCGTGGCCGCCGAGACGCCACCAGTGGTGGCGGGCGGGGCGGTGGCCAGTGCAGCCCCGTCAGCCACCGCGGCCGGGATCGAGCTTCTGCGGGCGGGCGGTAGCGCCACGGATGCAGCCGTGGCGGTGGCGCTGGCCCTGGCCGTGGTTCACCCCCAGGCCGGCAATCTGGGTGGGGGAGGGTTTGCGGTGGTTCGCATGGGAGGTGAGGTCGCCGCCCTCGACTTCCGTGAGACGGCCCCGGCCGCAGCCACCCGGGCCATGTTCCTCGATGCGAGCGGGACACCCAGGCCCGACGCATCGCTGGTCGGTGGGCTGGCGGTGGGCGTGGCCGGGTCGCCGGCCGGCCTGTTCGCCCTGCACCGGCGCTTCGGGCGCCTCCCCTGGCAGCAGGTGGTGGCGCCGGCGATCCGCCTGGCCGAGGGATTCGAGGTGACGGACCGCCTGGCTCGGGAGCTGGTAGCCGAGAAGGAGCTGCTGGCCCGGTTCCCGGGCACGGCGGCGGTGTGGCTGCCCGGCGGCGTTCCGCCGCCCGCCGGCAGCACCATGCGGCTGCCGCGACTTGCGGCGGTGCTCCGTGACTACGCGGCTCGCGGTCCAGCCGCCTTGACCGAAGGGCCGGCAGCCGTTGCCATCGCGGCGGCGGCGACGGCCAGCGGGGGGAGGCTGACCGTCGGGGACCTCGCCGCATACCGGCCGGTGTGGCGCGAGCCGTTGCGCTTCCGGGCGTTTGGCTGGGAGATCGCAAGCATGCCGCTGCCATCCTCGGGGGGGATCATTCTCGCCCAGACGTTTGGCATGTTGGAGCGCCGCCACTGGTCCAGGTTCCCTCCTGCCAGCGCCGAGCGGCTGCATTTGCTGGCCGAGGTCTGGCGCCGTGCCTTTGCCGACCGCTTCCTGCTCGGCGACCCGTCGACGGCCCTGGCCGGGCCGGAGCAGCTCCTGGCGCCCCCCTGGCTGGACGCCCGGGCGGCCAGCATCGATCTGGAACGAGCCACCCCTTCGACAAGCGTGCGTCCGTGGTCGCAAGCCCGGCCCGAGTCGGCCGAGACGACGCATCTCTCGGTCGTGGACGCGGCCGGCGACGCGGTGGCGCTCACCACCACCCTGAACGGCTCCTTCGGCAGCGGGGTGTTGGTGCCAGAGCTGCAGATTCTCCTCAACAACGAAATGGACGACTTCGCCACGGCCCCGGGGCGACCCAACCTCTACGGGCTCGTGCAGGGTGAGGCCAACGCGGTCGGGCCGGGCAAGCGCATGCTCTCCTCGATGTCCCCCACCGTGGCGTGGCGAGCCGGCGAGGTGCTGGCGCTTGGCTCCCCTGGGGGGTCGCGCATCCCCACCGCCACCGCCCAGGTGCTGTTGGCGGTGCTGGTGGACGGCGCGCCGATCCAGGACGCCGTGGCACGCGGCCGCATCCATCACCAGTGGCAGCCGGATGAGCTGCTCGTCGAGGAGGCAACGCTGGACCAGGCGACCCTGACAGCGCTCGAACGTCGTGGCCACCGCGTCGCCCTGCGGCCGCGGCTTGGGGAGGTCCACGCCGTCAGCCGTGACGCCCAGGGACACCTGGAGTCGGGGGCTGATCCCCGCGGGCCGGGAGCTGGCTCGGTTCTTCCCTCGCTGGCCCGATCCGCGGCGGGAGGTCCTCCCTCAACCGGACCGGTCGGTCGGCTGGAGTAGAATCCTGCTGGCTGCTGGACGTGTCTGGCGGCGACGGTGAGGAGGCGAGGGGTTGGCCACGGCCGCACGCAGTCAAGACAGCCCGGTCCAGGTCTTCCGGGAACGATTCCTTTTCAACTTGCGCTACACCCGGGGCCTCGAGCTCGGTGAGGCGAAGCCCGCCGACTACCTGGCCGCGCTCCAGCTCACGATCCGCGAGCCGCTCATCAACCGGGCCGTCGCCACCCAGCGGGCCTACACCGAGAGGAGACCCAAGGTCGTCCACTACCTTTCCATGGAGTTTCTGATGGGACGGCTGGTGGAGAACAACCTCATCTCCACCGGACTGCGGGAGGTGGCCGCCGAGGCCCTGGCGGGCATGGGGCTCGATCTCGACCGCATCATCGACGAGGAGCCAGACCCCGGGCTCGGCAATGGCGGCCTGGGCCGTCTGGCGGCCTGCTTCATGGAGTCCCTCGCCACCCTCGACTACCCGGCATTTGGCTATGGCCTGCGCTACGACTTCGGGATCTTCCGTCAGGAGCTGGTCGAGGGGTGGCAACGTGAAGTCCCGGACACCTGGCTCAAGCGTGGCTACGCCTGGGAGATCTGCCGGCCCGACCTCATGGTGCCGGTGCCCATCGGCGGCGAGGTGT
>DAONEV010000432.1:0-2885 GCA_035403265.1 Thermoanaerobaculaceae bacterium
GCGCAGCGGGAGACCCTGCCGCGCGGCCGCGATGACCGCGCCCCGCAGCGGACTCAGCCAGGCGGATGTCACCGTGAGCCAGGAATACATGTCGCCCCGGCAGGAGGCCCTGATCCCGGCCTTGCGCAGTACCACCGCCAGCCACCGGTCAACTCGACGTGGACGGCCGGCCAGCGGACCCACCACGGTTCCCGGCAGCCCCACCACCCCACGGTGGCGCTCCAGGGCTTCCAACGCCCCGCCGGCATCGACTCCGGGAAACATCACCGTGAGTCCGAGCTCCTCCGCCTGCCCCTGCCCGAGGATCGCCGCGCGCACCACAACAACCAGCGGCCACGCAGTCGGGCACTCCTGGAGCTCGCGCAGGCGAGCGATGTCGTCGCCTGGAGACAGCGCCGCGATCACGAAACCTGGCCGAGGGATCGAGGGTTGCCCGGTCGGCAGGGACCCGCTGGCCAGCCCCGAACTCTCGGACGCGCCGAGGTCCCGGGAAGCACCTGTCGCTGGGATCCGGATGAGCGGCCGACCGGGAGAGGCGAGACCGACATCGAGCCCCGCGCTCGCGAGGCGTCCGGCCAGCGCCCCATGCCTCACACCGAAGTCCGTCACCAGAACATGCATCCTCACTGTCCTTCCGTGGTCCAGACGGACAATCGCGTTCCCCAGGGGCGATGGCTGCGCGCAACCACACCGCCTCGACTTCCAGGTTCCGATGCCCGCTCCCGACGCTGCTTACAGCGGCGGCACGTCCGGCAGCGGACGGCCATCTGGCCCGGCGCCCCCTCCCAGCACCTTGTAGAGTGTCACCAGGTTCGCCTGCTCGGCCAGACGCACGCCGATGAGCGCCTGCTGCCCTGCATACAACGAGCGCTCGGCCACCAGCACCCCGAGATAGCCGTCGAGACCGGCCTGGTACCTCGCGTCGGCAAGACGGCGGGTTTCATCAAGAGAGCTGACGAGGGCCTCCTGGGCCTGATGCTGCTCGAGCAGCGTCCCTCGTAGCGCGAGGGCGTTGCTGACCTCGGCGAACGCCATCTGGATCGCCTTCTCGTACACCGCAACGGCGATGTCGCGGTCGAGCTGCGACACCCTGAGGTTCGCCTTCAACGACCCGCTTGCGAAAATCGGCGAGAGGATCTGCGGGGTAAATGACCAGGTCCGCGTGCCGGAGTCGAAGAGACCCGAGAGGTCCGGGCTCATCGTGCCCACCCCCGCCGTGAGCGTGATGCGCGGGAAGAACGCGGCGCGGGCCGCGCCGATGTTGGCGTTGGCGGAGATCAGGCGGTGCTCCGCGCCGAGGATGTCGGGCCGGCTCAGCAGCACCTCGGAAGGCAGGCCGGGCTCGAGCGGCGCCACGGCCGTCACGGAGCTCATGCGGGCCGGCAACAGGCCGGCCGGGACCGGGGCACCGACCAGGAGGTCGAGCGAGCTCCGGTCCACGGCGATGCGGCCGGTGAGACCGGCCACCACCGCACGCGCCGCCTCGACCTGGCTCTGCGCCTGCGAGACGTCGAGGTCAGAGGTCAGGCCGAGGTCCCGGGTCTTCTGGATCAGGGCGAGCGACTCCTGGTACGCGCTCAGCGTGGCCCGGGCCAGGTCGAGGCTCTCCTGGTCGGCGGCCAGCGCGAGGTAGGACTGCGCCACGCCGGCGATGAGGGCGCTCTGTGCGGCCCGGCGCGCCTCGGCGGTCGCGAGGTACTGCTCGAGCGCCGCCTGGCTGAGGCTCCTGATGCGGCCGAAGAAGTCCAGCTCCCACGAGAGGACGCCCACGTTGACCGAGTAGTCCTCGACGTAGGTGGCCTTCCCGTCGCTGTGCATCTTCTCGGGCACGCGGTACTTCTCGCCCGCCACCTGCACGCCGACCGTCGGGTAGAGGTCGGACCGCTGGATCCGGTACAGCGCCTGCACCTTCTCCACGTTGAGCGCGGTCGCCCGCAGGTCGCGGTTGTTGGCGAGCGCGAGCTCGACCACCGAGCGCAAGTGCTCGTCCGCAAAGAACTCCTGCCAGGAGATCTCACTCGCCGGCTTGCCCGGCGCCGGGGGCGTCGGTGCCGGAGGTGCCGGCGCCGTCTGGGTCGGCGTCGGCGCGGTCCCGTTGAATGACGCCGGGACCGGGGGTTCCGGCCGGTTGTACTTCGGGATCATCGTGCAGCCGGTCAGCGCCGCTGTCGCTGCGATCAGGAGAAGTCGTCTCATGGTGTCAGGCCTCCGCCGGGCGCTCTGGGTGGCCCTCGGGCACGGCACCGGGGCCGGGCTGCTTCTTCCCGAAGACCTTCACGACCAGCACGAAGAAGAGCGGAATGAAGAAGATGGCCAGGAATGTGGCGGTCAGCATGCCACCCAGGACGCTGGTGCCGATGGCCTTCATGGCGCCTGCGCCGGCCCCCGAGGCGATGGCCAGCGGCAGCACGCCGAAGCCGAACGCCATCGAGGTCATGATGATCGGGCGCAGCCGCAGCTTCGCCCCCTCGACCGTGGCCTCGATCAGACCCATGCCCTCCTTCATGTGGAGTGTGGCGAACTGGACGATCAGGATCGCGTTCTTGGTGGTCAGGCCGAGCACGGTCAGCAGGCCGATCTGGAAGTAGACGTCGTTGGGCATGCCGCGCAGCGTCGAGGCCAGCACGCCGCCGATGACGCCCAGGGGCAGCGCCAGCATGACCGAGATCGGGAACGTCCAGCTCTCGTAGAGCGCAGCGAGGACGAGGAAGATCACGAGGACCGAGAAGGCGTACAGGAGGCCGGCCTGCGACTCCGACATGCGCTGCTGGTAGGAGAGGCCGGTCCACTCGTAGCCGACGCCCTGGGGGAGCTTCGCCATCAGCTCCTCCATCGCGGCCATCGCCTCACCGGCGGAGCGGCCGGCCGCCGGCTCACCCTGGATG
>DAONEV010000433.1:0-2882 GCA_035403265.1 Thermoanaerobaculaceae bacterium
TCTTCACGCCGGTCAGTGCCCGGTCCTGGGCGTCGATGTCGACGCCCGCCGCGGCGTACGTGAGAGGCGCGGATCGAGTCGGCTCGCTCATACGGCGGGCATGATAGCCGAGCGTCCCCTCCGGCACACCCGTCCCGCCCACCCGGCGGCACCGTCCGTGGTCACCTTGACACTCCCTCCGCAAGACCTAGAATGCGCCAGACTGCATTGAACTTGCGTTACGACGAGAGGACCATCCCATGTGCCTGAGGGCCGCTCCAATCTGGTCACTCCTGACCGTCCCGTTCATCATCCTCTCGAACACCGCACTCGGCCAGGGAGCTATCAGCCTGCCAGTGACAGGCCAGACCACGAGCTATTTCACCGGCGACGACGGCGATATCCGCGCCGGGGTGGTTTGGCCGAGCCCGAGGTTCACCGCGATCGGGGATGGGACCATGACGGACAACCTGACGGGTCTGCGCTGGGCCGTCAACGCCAACGCGCCAGGTCCCTCCGCGTGCGCACCGGGCGCGAGCAAGCAGTGGCAGGCCGCGCTCGACTACGTCGCCTGCCTGAACACCAACAGCTACCTCGGCTTCGCCGACTGGCGGCTTCCCAACGTCAACGAGCTGCACACCCTGTGGTACCACAAGGGAACCAACCCGAACGTATGGCTGACGGCCCAGGGGTTCACCAACGTGCAGGGGACCAGCTACTGGTCCTCCACGACCTATGCCTATGACACGGCCAACGCGTGGTTCGTCAAGATCATGGGCCCGCTGGGGTTCGACAAGAAGACCTTGCGGCTCTACGTGTGGCCGGTGCGCGGCGCCACCGCTGGCCCCGCCAGGGTGTGGAGGACCGGTCAGACGGTGAGCTACGCGTCAGGGGACGATGGGGCGATCCAGGCGGGCGAGACGTGGCCCAGCCCGCGTTTCGTGGTCAGCGGCGAATGCGTGACCGACCAGCTCACGAACCTCCAGTGGGTCAAAGCGCCGGATCTCACGGCCCGATCCTGGCCGGACGCCCTCGGCCACGCAAACGACCTCACCCTCTGCGGCTACGCCGACTGGCGCCTCCCCAACGCCATCGAGCTGGCGAGCCTCCAGCACTTCGGCGAGGCCGAGCCGGCGACATGGCTCGGCACCCAGGGGTTCGAGGGGCTCCAGCTCGACACCGACTGGACCTCGACCACCCACTTCAGCAGCACCGACTCGGCCTGGGTGGTCAAGCTGTGGCGCCTCAAGGGTGGGCGGACCGTCGACTACCTGAGCTGGTCGAAGACCTACCGCAACTATGTGCTGCCCGTGCGCACCGTCGGCACAGCCTCGCCTTTCTCCATCCTGAATACCCTGAAGGCCGGAGCCGGCAGCGGCGTCGTCACGAGCGGGGACGGCTTCATCGACTGCGGCGCCACCTGCTCGAAGCGCTACGCCATCGGCACCGTGGTCACGCTCACGGGCACGCCGGACCCGGGGTCAACCTTCGTCGGCTGGAGCGGAGCCGCGGACTGCTCCGACGGCCAGGTGACCGTGGCCGCCGATCTGGCATGCGTCGCCACCTTCAACCTTCCCCCGGCGACCCAGGCGCTCACCGCCAGCAAGACCGGCACCGGCTCCGGCACCGTCAAGGCCGCGGACGGGGGGATCGATTGCGGCGCCACCTGCTCGGCCACCTACCCCACGGGTCGAGCGGTCACGCTGATCGCAATCCCGGCTCTCGGGTCGGAGTTCACCTCCTGGGGCGGCAACGCGGACTGCCTGGACGGGCTCCTCACCATGGACACGGCAAAGGCGTGCACGGCGACGTTCACAAGGCGGACGCTCCAGCAGGGCACCCGCGTCCAGCGCACCGGCCAGGTGACCGCGTACTACGGAGAGGACGACGGTCAGATCCAGGCCGGCCTGGCATGGCCGAGCCCGCGGTTCGTGGTGAGCGGCGACTGCGTGACGGACGAGCTGACCGGTCTCGTGTGGCTGCGCAACCCGGACGCGGTCTACAGGACCTGGGCGCAGGCCCTGGGCTGGGCGAACCATCTCTCGGCTGGCGGATTCGACGACTGGCGGCTCCCCAACGCGAACGAGCTCCTGAGCGTCCTCACCTCCAGTGCGGTGGAGAAATCCTGGCTGGACACCTTCGGGTTCTCGGTGGATGCAGGCGTCTTCTGGTCGTCGACCAGCAGCCCCAGGCAGCCCGGCTTTGCCTTCAAGCTCGGGACCGGAACCGACCTCATCAGCTTCTCGGATGGCAACAGCACGATCCACATCGGCGGTGTCAAGCAGACCGAGGTGAAAATGGCCTGGCCCGTGCGCGGCTCGGCCACCGGGCCGGCTGTCCCGCCCACAACCGGCCAGACGAGCTGCTACGACACGGCGGGCACAGTCATCGCGTGCGCAGGGACCGGACAGGACGGCGAGCTGCAGGCGGGAGGTGCGTGGCCGACCCAACGGTTCATCATCCACGGTGACTGCATCGCCGACAGCCTCAGCGGCCTGATGTGGCCGGCCAACGCCAATGTCTACGGCACCTTCCCCGGGTTTGGCGACCCGGTCTCCTGGTACGTCGCCACAGATCGCGCGAGCAGCCTCGAGCTCTGCGGCTACACCGACTGGCGGCTGCCCAACCGGAACGAGCTGTGGAGCCTCGCAAACCGCGGCGTCGCCGACTTCTTTGCCTGGACCAACGCCCAGGGCTTCAGCAAGCTCATCGACCTTGATTGCGTGTGGAGCTCGACCACCACACCCTACATTCCAGGCGCAGCGGTGGTCTACTTCACGCGGGACGTCAACGAGAACATCTTCACCGACAAGACCTTCTCCGGCACGGGTGCCTGCGACGCCTTGCCGGTGCGGACCGCGGTCTTCACCCTTACGGTCGACAGGGAAGGCAGCGGCTCGGGC
>DAONEV010000434.1:0-2864 GCA_035403265.1 Thermoanaerobaculaceae bacterium
GCGCCGCGCCGGTGAAGGCGCCTCCACCGAAGTCCGCCTGAAGCGTGAACAGGCCATCCTCGACTGGCGCCGTCAACAGGACCGTCCCTCCAACCTGTGCTCCTCCCGAGGCCGCATCGAACAGCATGAGCTGGAAGTCGTAGCTCCCGTTGACGGGGTTGCCGGTGTCCAGCATCCTCCCTTGGTAGGTGATGGACGAACCAAGTGGCGCCATGGCGACAAGCTCGGTTCCTGCCGTCTCCTCAGCCTCCTGCGCAAAGCCGTGCCCGAAGGCGAGGGACGTGACGAGTACGAGGACTGCGACCAAACATGGCCTGCTCATGTCAGCACCCCCTTCATGCTTCCTGGAATTCTTGATCACCACGATACCGCGCTCGCGCGACCCTTGGCAACTTGCCGGGTCCCGACCGAGGTGTGGGTGAGAGAAGGGGGAGGGCTGGCTGCGCCTGACGCTCCCGTTGTTCGCCAATGCGCGGTGTGCGAAAGGAGAGCCGCCTGGCTGTGGCGCCAGAGGCAAGCTTCGCGGTGTCGCGACGAGGACCGACCTCTCGGCGCGCGTGCTCGGGACTGTCGGGCAGCGGCTGCAGAGGAATAGGCTGCATCCCGTCACCCCAGTCCTTTCCTCCTGTGTGCCTCCAGGGGCCCCGGGAACCCGCTCCTCCTCGGGCCAGGCCTACGCCGTGCGGCGGAGCGCCGCCGCGCCGAGGAGCAGCAGCACCGCGATCAGCAGCGCCAGGCCGACGATGTCGAGCGTCGGGATCGGCTCAACGTTGGTTCCCTGGCCATGCGCCGGGACCGTGACGGGGTTGCGAACCGTGTCGTTCGACGGGATGGCGAAGGTGTCGGCGAAGGTCCCGCTGCCCGTGGGCGCAAAGCTCACCGTGATCTGGCAAGACCCTCCTGTCGGTTGGGGCCGGAGGGTGAGACCCGAGCAGGTGTCGCCCGCGATGCTGAACGGAGCGGTCAGGGAGTCCCCCTGACCGATCGTGCCGATCACCAGGTCGGCGTCACCGACGTTCTCGACCGTGATCGTCCGTGAGAGGTGACCTCCGGCCGGCACGGGACCGAACTCGAGACTGCTCGGGTCGGAACGGATGCTCGGCGCTGCCCGCACGGTGGGTCCGCCGGCGTCGATGATGAGACTGTCGGTGGTGAGCACATCGTCGCCGCGCTGCGCGTCGACGAAGTGCAGGAGGACACGCGTGGTGGTGGCGGTCTGTACGACCGCGGCCCCGGTTGAGCCACTGAGGCCGAACTGATACCAGTGCGCCACCGGGTTGTCGGGCGTCGGGCCATACTTGTAGTAGTCGGCAATGGCCTGGTTTGGGGGGAGGTACAGGGTCACGACGACGCCGGAGGCTGGAACGCCGGTAACCGTAAAGGCAAAGAACCCGTATGGGAACCTGGCCGCAGGAGCGTCGTCGGGGTGTGGGTTCGCCACAGCCTGCACACTCACGAGTGCCTGGCCGGCCGGGACCTCGATCGTGGCGTAGCCGCCGCCCGCTGCGGTTGGCAGTGATGCGACGTTCTCCTGCTGGTAGTCCGGGATTCCGTCGCCGTTGCCGTCGTAGCTCGGGTCGGTGCCGCTGGGCCCCATCTCGCTGGTGTCCGGGATGCCGTCGGAGTCGGTGGAGCCCGTGGCAGCGCCGAAGTACGCCGTGAGGTTGCGATCCGCGTCAAGCGTGAACGTGAACGGGTTGGCGGCAGAGACGAGGCCACCAGCCCAGGCGAGGAGCTTGTACTCGACGGCCGGCACTCCGGAGAGAGTCACCGACCGGGTTCCAGCGAACGCATGGACACATGTGGCGGGGCAGGCGATGTCGGGTCCCGTGACGTGGCCGGCGTTGCCGGGAGAGACAGCGACGCGCAGCGTGTTGTCCGGGCTTTCGGAGACGGCCGCCAGGATGTTGCCCGACTTGTCGTAGGTGTAAGTGGCCACCTTGCCGCCGCCGTAGTCGGCCTTGAGCAGGCGGCCGTTGGCGTCATAGTTGAAGGTGACGGTCTCGCCCGCCAGCGCCGCCACCGCGAGGAGCAACGCAGCCGCGGCCAGTCGTGCGAAGGTGAACCAGTTGACGTGGGGGGAGTCGCTCATGATGACCTCCTGGCGGTTGCCGCGGTTGAGACTTGAGGAGCCGATTGTCGAGTCGCGCATGAGTCCCTCCCCTACCAGTTGGCCTGCTTGCTCAGGAGCCCGTCGAGGTACTCGGTGTGCTGCCGGATGTGGTCGAACCACGCCTTGCCGGTAGTCCGGGTCGGCTCCTCGGCATGGAACGAGCGCTCGAAGTACGGCTCCATCATCCATTGCACCCCCTGGTCGACGGGGACGTACGTCCCGGTGGTCGGGTCGTAGGCGATCCTGGCCTCGCCGATGCCACGGCCGGCGAACCAGCCGACTCCCGCGGAGATCACGACCGGTGCCGCAATGTCGCCGACGGCGAGGGTGGCGACATCGGTTCCGAGCATCTTGACGCCATAGGAGGCGGTGGCGCGCAGCACGACCTTCTCGTAGGCGATCCGTGCTCCGACGCCGGCCACCCAGTTGCGCCAGTTGCCGAGGGTGCGCTGGAAGATGCCCGGCCCGGCTGGTTGGCCTTGCTGCGCCACCACTACCGGAGGGTTCGGGGCGCCTCCGCGAGGTCGAAATACGGGGCGTGGCTGGGGGGGGAGACTGATCTTGACCTGTGGAGCCGCTGCCGGCAGCGGTGGACCCTGAACGATCAGGTGGTCCTGCTCCACCTGATTGACCACCTGCTCGAGCGGCTTGCTCTGGAGGTACTTGGAGATGTCCTTCTCACCGACATACACCTCGCCGAACTTGTAGACGTCGGTTTCGGTTGGGAAGAGATAGCCCGGGTCCCGAATCC
>DAONEV010000435.1:0-2854 GCA_035403265.1 Thermoanaerobaculaceae bacterium
CGCTGCCCCCTGTTGTCCTGCAGGCAGCGATCGGGCCCCGTTCTCGCCGACCACCGGGACCGCCTGGCCGGCCACCACCGGAGGGTTGGTCTGAGCCAGGCGGAGGACGTTGCTCGGCGGCAGGCGAAGCGTCCCGGTGATGTTCGACAGGACCGCGCCGGAGTCGTCAGGCGCACCGTTGGCGACGATCAGCCTCGCATCGAAGAACTGGTTGAGGAACGAGATCGTCCCCGGCAGGACGATCGCCCCGAAGAGCGGGTAGGTTCGGGGCCCGCTCAACTCCTCGTCCTCCCGTGAAAGGCCGCCCTCGCCAGGCGAGATCTCCAGCTTGAACGGCACGATCCGGGGCGGTTGCCAGCGCATGACCACGGGCCGGAGGTTCTCGGGGACACTTGTGAGCTCGACGGCCGGAGGGCTCAGCATTCCAACGGACCCGTTCCCCTGGAAAACAACCGGCATCTCGACCGTCACGGTGGAGCCCTGGATGGCGAAGCCCACCGCGAAGCTGTACGCCTGGAAGCTCTGCTGTGAAAGCGTGATCCCACGCGCCTCGAGGTCCGCAAGGGAGAGACGGGTCACCTTCGCCGAGGTCAGCAGGATCTGCTGGACGTGGAGGACCGCCGCCGCAGGCTCCGCCAGGCCGATCACCTCTCCAGTCTCGGCACGGACGAGGCGGATGTTGGAGAGCCAGTAGTCGCCTTCTTGCTGGAAAGCAGGGAGCAGGAACGAGCCGCCCGGAACCGTCTGGTACGGGAGGGGCTCGGGAAGCTCAGGGCCGCGCAGCTCAGCCAGGACCAGCAATCCTGACGCGTCCGAACCGCCTAGCTCCGCGGCGCCGCAAACAGCGCCGGTCCTGCCAAAGCAGGTGCGCACCCGCGCCGCCTCATTGAGGTTGGGCCACTGCTCGGCGTCGGTTCCGTTGGCGTCCTGATAAAGGGTCAGGCGCATCCCCTGGACCTGGAGTTGACCGGACGCAAGCGGCTCGGAAGCCTGGACAAGGCCCGAGCTAGACCCGAGCAGGGCGCCGATCAGTCCGATCTGACACAGCCTGGGAGGACGTGCCATGCCAATTCCCCCTGGAGCGACCGCTTTGCGACGGCCCTCCACCGCTCAAGCTCGCTGCTCACCCCCCCAGGTGATCCAAGCAGGACCTCGCGAAATTTGGCGGATAGTAGACTGGCCGCCGTCCCAGGTCAAGCCTCCTGGCCACCGAGACCACGCTCACACGGATGAGCTCCGCCGCTCACGTCCGGTCGAGGGACGGCTGTGGCCGCGCGGCTGGCGTCAGGCTCGCCTTGCCGGAGGCCCGGCCCGGCGGCGGAGAGTGGACTGGAGGCGGCGGTGCGCCAGGGACCTTCCCCTTGACGCGACGGGACGGGGCTGTTACAAAGCTCCGCGATGACACGGGTCCACCCCTTCTCCGCGCCGGACATGAGCATGTGCATGTGCCACAGGCGGGGAAGGAGCGGCCCTGCGATGCCTGACTAGGCAGACAGCAACACGCCGTTCCCAGACCCGCAACGAGAACCGTTGCGGGTCTTTTTGTTTTTTCGCCGGCCCCGAGGGCAGGCGGCCGAAAGGAGAAACGGATATGGCAATGCGAACCTGGCAGAAGGCAGTCCCCCACCCGGAAACCCTCAACCAGACCGGAGTCGTCTCCGCCCAGCGGTGGCGACGCAAAGGAGAACCCTGCCATGGCATCCCACCCCGAGCCGTCCCTGCACTATGAGACCCTGCAGATCCACGCCGGCCAGTCGCCGGCTCCCGGCTGCGGCGCCCGTGCCGTGCCGATCTATCAGACGACGTCCTACCTCTTCGAGAGCGCCGAGCACGGCGCGCGGCTCTTCTCGCTGGCCGAGCCCGGCCACATTTACTCCCGCATCTCCAACCCGACGGTAGAAGTCCTCGAGCGGCGCCTTGCGGCTCTGGAAGGCGGTCTGGCCGCCGTGGCGACGGCGAGCGGCCAGGCGGCGCAGCTCCTCGCCCTGACCACGCTCTGCGAGGCCGGCGACAACGTCGTTGCCTCGGCGCGCCTGTACGGTGGCACCACGACGCAGCTCAAGATCGCCCTGCCCCGCCTGGGAATCGAGACCCGGCTGGTGGACGGTGACAACGCGGCGGCTCTGGAGCCCCACATCGACGAGCGCACCCGCGCGCTCTACGTCGAGACGATCGGAAACCCCAGCTTCGCGGTCGCCGACCTCGAAGGCCTGGCCGAGCTGGCGCACCGGCACGCGATCCCGCTGGTGGTCGACAACACCTTCGGATGCGCCGGATATCTGTGCCGGCCGATCGAGTGGGGCGCCGACATCGTCCTCGCCTCTGCCACCAAGTGGATCGGCGGCCACGGCACCTCCCTGGGCGGCGTCGTGGTCGACTCCGGCCACTTCGACTGGGGCTCCGGCAGGTTCACCGCCTTCTGCGAGCCTTCGCCCGGCTACCACGGCCTGCGCTTCTACGAGGCGTTCGGACCGTCGAGCCCCTCGGGCAACGTGGCCTTTGCCACCAGGGTGCGGGTCGAGGCGCTGCGCGACCTCGGGCCCTGCCTGTCTCCTTTCAACGCATTCCTCCTGCTGCAGGGGTTGGAGACGCTCTCCCTGCGGGTGCAGCGGCACGTCGACAACGCGCTGGCGTTGGCCCTGTGGCTGCGCGCCCACCACGCGGTGGCGTGGGTAAGCTACCCGGGCCTGCCCGACCACCCTTCTTTCGCTCGCGCCCAACGCTACCTGCGGCACGGCTCCGGCGCCGTGCTGGCGTTCGGCATCCACGGCGGCGTCTCGGCCGGGAGTCGCTTCATCGACTCGGTGCGACTGGCGTCCCACCTGGCCAACGTCGGCGACACCCGAACCCTCGT
>DAONEV010000436.1:0-2829 GCA_035403265.1 Thermoanaerobaculaceae bacterium
ACGGTCTACAACGTCCTGGGAGTTGCCGAGCTGCGGCGAAACAACCCACAGGCGGCTCTGGTGGCCTTCAACCAGGCGCTGAGCCTGGCGCCGACGTACTCGGACGCTCGCAACAACCGCGGCACCGCCTACCTTCAGCTCAGGCAGCACTCGATGGCCGAGGCGGACTTCCTTGCCGTGCTCTCCGACACCACCTACTCCAACCGGGCCGGGGTGCTGTTCAATCTGGGCTCGCTCTACATGGTGCGCGGCAACCTGATGGCTGCCGAGGAGAACCTGCGCCGCGCCACCGCCTCTGGAGGGCCAGTGGACGCGTTCCTGCTCCTCGGGCAGGCGGAAGAGAAGCTGGGACGGCTGGAGCTGGCGGAGAAGGCGTACCTGGAAGCAGCCGGACGGTCTCCCGACCGGCCCGACGTCGGCATGCAGCTCGCCCGTCTCTATGAGGGCCAGGGCCGGCACAAGGAGGCGCAGGAGCTCTACCGCAAGATCCTTGCCCAGAGCCCTGAGTCGCCCGAGGCCGCGGAGATTCGAGCCAAACAGGGGAAGTAGCCGTGCCGTTCCAGTACCTGCTCACGAACCTGCTGGTGGATGTGACAGGTGCCCATGGCGCCATCTTCCTGGACTGGGAGGGTGAGGCCGTGGAGTTCGTGACGCGCCAGGCGACGCCCTACGAGCTCAAGCTCGAAGGAGCCTACCAGGGCATCTTCCTGCGGCGGCTCGACAGGCTCACCGAGCAGCTCGGCGACGGCGCCGTGGTCTCGCTCACCCTGAGTGGGCGGCAGCTCAAGGTCATGGGACGGATGCTCAAGGGCGGCTACTACCTGCTCCTCCTCATGGACCCCGCGACGCCGCTGTTCCTGGCAGGCCGCTCCATGGAGCGTACCGCCGAGGCGCTGAATCGCGAGATCGTCTAACCCCCTCTCGCCCTGCCAGTCTTCAGGCTCAAGGCTCAAGGCTCAAGGCCGCCACCCACCCAGGACAGACGCAAGGCTCGAGGGCTCGGGCTCGAATCCACGTCCACCGAGTCGAGGCGAGAGCATTCGGGCTGAAGCCTGGGCGGGTGGGAGACCTTGAGCCTTGAGCCTGTAGCCTGAAGCCTGGGCGGGTGGGGGAGAGACGAGGTACACTTCATAGTTGCCGCCGGGTAGGTCAGCGTTCCTCGCGGGAGGCGCGGGCAGGGTCGTGAGGAAGCAGGCGGAGGAGGGTTCGTGACACTTCTGGATCGTTTGCGGCGTGGCCTCGGGGCCACGCGCTCGCTGCTTGCCGAGCGGATGGGCTCCGCGCAGTGGCAGGTCTCCTCGGAAGCGCTCGCGGAGGTGCTCCTGGCCGCCGATGTCGGCGTGGAGGCGGCAGAGGAGCTGTCCGATGAGTTCGAACGGGCGCGGCGCCGGGGCGAGGTGGCGAGCGGGCACGAGCTCGACTTCCTCCGTGGTGTCGTCCGCACGCAGCTCGAAGCGAGGAATCGCCCCGTGACCCGGGGCAACCCGCACGTGACCCTGGTGGTGGGTGTCAACGGGACCGGCAAGACGACGACAGCCGCGAAGATGGCCGCCGCCATCCAGGCCTCGGGGGGCGTCCCGTTGCTGGTGGCCGCGGACACCTTCCGTGCAGCGGCCGTGGAGCAGCTCCAGGCCTGGGGTGCGAGGTTGGGAGTGCCTGTCGTCGCCCAGCGTCCCGGCGCCGACCCGGGCGCCGTGGTCTTCGACGCGCTGCAGGCCGCCTCCTCCCGAGGTGCCACCGACGTGCTGGTGGACACGGCCGGACGGCTCCACACCAAGCACAACCTCATGGCGGAGCTGGACAAGGTTCGCCGTGTCTGCGCCAAGGCCCTGCCGGGCAGCCCGCACGAGGTACTTCTGGTGATGGACGCCTCCACGGGCATCAATGGTCTTGCCCAGGCCCGGGAGTTTCGGGTCCACGGCGGCGTCACCGGCGTGGTCCTCACGAAGCTCGACGGCACGGCCAAGGGCGGCGTCGTGCTGGCCGTGGCGCGGGAGCTGGAGCTGCCGGTGCGGTGGATCGGGGTGGGGGAAGCGGCCGACGACCTCCTGCCCTTCGACGCCGACGCCTTCACCACAGCTCTGCTGGAAGGCCTGGCGTGACCAGCGACTGGAAGCACGTGATGGCCGAGGCGCTCGCCCTGGCGGAGCAGGGACGGTATGGCGCCAGCCCGAACCCAATGGTGGGCGCCCTCGTGCTCGACCGGGATGGTCAGGTCGTCGGGCGAGGCGCCCACCTGCGATGCGGTGGGCCGCATGCCGAGGTCGTGGCCCTGCAGGAGGCCGGAGAGCGGGCGCGGGGCGCGACCGTAGTCGTGACCCTGGAGCCCTGCGCCCACCACGGCCGCACCCCGCCATGCGTGGACGCGCTCCTGGCCGCGGGAGTCGGTCGTGTCGTGACGGGCAGCCGTGACCCCAACCCGGTGGTCAATGGCAAGGGAGTCGAGGCTCTCCGGAATGCCGGGGTCGAGGTCGTGGAAGGGGTCGAGACGAGAGCGTGCGAGCGTTTGAACCAGCGCTATTTCCGCTGGATGCACAGCGGGCTCCCATTCGTCACTCTCAAGATGGCGGTGACCCTCGACGGCAAGATCGCCGCGCGCGGCGGCCGCTCCCGCTGGATAACCTCCGAGCCCTCACGGCGCGCCGGCTATGCCCTGCGTGAGGAGTTCGACGCCATCCTTGTCGGTATCGGCACGGTGCTGGCCGACGATCCGCGGCTGCGCCGCCACCTCGGGCTCAATCCCAACCCCCACCTGACCCGGGTGGTGCTGGACGGCGAGCTTCGCCTCTCGACTTCGAGCCAGCTCCTGGCCCAGGACCCCGGGGACGT
>DAONEV010000437.1:0-2815 GCA_035403265.1 Thermoanaerobaculaceae bacterium
CTCCGGCTTGCGCCAGGGTCCGCTTGCCACCGCCCCGCCCTCCCACCATCGGCGCCAGACGCTTGATGATCTCGCCGGCATCCAGCCGCGCCGCCACATCATCCGTCACTGCCACGAGGAGCGTCGCCGCGTCCTCGCTCGGCATGCCGAGTACGACCACACCGGACTTGAGCTTACCACGAAGGGTGTCGGCCAGGGTGCGAAGCTCGGGTGCGCCCATCGTGGGCGCCTCTCGAACCAGCAAGGCCACGCCTCCCACGTCCTGCACCTCCAGCTCGCTGCTGCCGCCCGATGCGAGCTTCAGCTTCAGCCCCTTGACCTCCTGCTCCAGCTCGCGAACACGCCGCTCCTGATTGGCAATGTAGTCCGGGATCTCCTCGGGCGCCACATTGGCCCGCCCGGCGGCCTGCCGGAGGACGCGGTGGAGGCTCTGGAACAGCTCCACGGCGCCTCGCCCGGTGACCGCCTCGATACGGCGCACCCCGGCGGCGACGCTCCGTTCCACGACAACCTTGAATGCACCGATGTCGCCGGTGCGCTGGACGTGGCATCCCCCGCACAGCTCGCGCGAGACCTTGCCGCCGTTGACCGAGACCACCCGCACCGTCTCACCGTACTTCTCGCCGAAAAGCGCCATGGCGCCGGCCGCGCGAGCCTCGTCGATTCCCATGGTGGCCGTGGTCACCTCGTGATTGGCACGGATACCCTGGTTGACCAGGACCTCGATCGCCTCGATCTGCTCGGGCAGGAGCGGCTGGCCCCAATGAAAGTCGAAGCGCAGCCGTTCAGGCTCCACCAGCGATCCGGCCTGCTGGGCACCCGGCCCGAGCACACCATGCAGCGCCGCGTGGAGGAGATGGGTCGCGGTGTGGTTGGCCTGGGTGTCCAGGCGCCGCCGCAGGCTCACCTCGGCTCGCACAACCTGGCCCGGCACCAGCACGCCTTCCACCACGTCGACCCGGTGGACGATGAGACCGGGCACGGGACGCTGGCTGTCCAGCACTTTGGCCTTGCCGCCTTCCCAGAGCATGCACCCCTGGTCCCCGATCTGGCCGCCAGACTCGGGGTAGAGCGGGGTGCGATCGAGCACCACCTCGCCCGCTCCGTGCAGCTTCTCGACCTCGCCGTGCTCGCCGAGAACCGCCAGCACCCGCGCCCCATCGAGGGTCAGGCTGCGGTACCCCGTGAACTCGGAGCGCACGCCCCGCTCCGCGAGCCGCTCGTGCTCCTCGCGGAAGTGAGCCAGCAGGTCGCCCTTCCAGCCCTCCTGGCCGCGCTCGCGGGCCTCGGCCAGGGCAGCGTCGAACCCCTCCCGATCCACCGGCAATCCTTCCTCCTGGGCGAACTCGACCAGCAGGTCGTAGGGGATGCCGTGGGTCTCGTAGAGCCGGAACGCCACGGCGCCGGGCACCACTGGCTCGCCGCTGCGCTTGAGGCGCTGCAGCTCCCGCCCGACCACGTCGGTGCCCAGGTTGAGGGTGCGGGCGAAACGCTCCTCCTCGGCCCGCAGCGCCGGCTCCACCAGCGGCCAGCGCTCCCCCAGCTCCGGGTAAGCCTCGCCCATTGCGGCGAGCACCGCCGGGACCACGTCGACGAGAAAAACCCCGTCGAGGCCGAGCTGGCGGCCGTAGCGCAGGGCGCGGCGAATGATCCGCCGCAGGACATAGCCGCGGCCGTCATTGGACGGGACGACACCGTCGCTCATGAGGAACGCGGCGGAGCGGGCATGGTCGGCGATGACGCGGAACGCCGGCCCGAGGTCGTTGGATGGCACGTACGGCTGGTTGGTGATCTCCTGGAGGCGCGCGAAGACCGGCGAGAAAGCGTCAATGTCGAAGCACGAGCGCACGCCCTGCAGCACGGCCGCCACCCGCTCGAGGCCGGCCCCGGTGTCGACGCACGGCCGCGGCAGCGGGTGAAGCTGCCCGGCGGCATCCCGATCGTATTGCATGAACACGAGGTTCCAGATCTCGACCGTGTCGTCGCCCGGTCCGTTGACCAGCTCGGGCAGGTTGCCGGCCAGATCGTCTCCCTGGTAGTAGTGGATCTCGCTGCAGGGGCCGCACGGGCCGGTCTCGCCCATGGCCCAGAAGTTGTCCTTGTCGCCGAAGCGCAGGATGCGCTCGGGCCGCGCGCCAACCTCCTGCCACAGCCGCGCCGCCTCGTCGTCGTTGGTGTAGACCGAGAACCACAGGCGCTCGACGGGCAGCTTGTACACGCCGACCAGGAGATCCCAGGCGAAGCGGATCGCGTCGGCCTTGAAGTAGTCGCCGAACGAGAAGTTGCCCAGCATCTCGAAGAATGTGAGGTGGCGCGTGGTGTAGCCGACGTTGTCGAGGTCGTTGTGCTTGCCACCGGCGCGCACGCACTTCTGGCACGACGTCGCGCGGCTGTAGTCCCGCGTCTCGCGCCCCACGAAGAGGTCCTTGAACTGGTTCATGCCGGCGTTGGTGAAAAGGAGCGTGCTGTCCCCGCCGGGGATGAGCGACGAGGACATCACCATACGGTGGCCGCGCTCGGCGAAGAAGTCCAGGAAGGCCTTACGGGTCTGAGCTGTCGAAGGTCGTGACTGCATCATTCTCCTCGTCGGGTTCGCGGCCCAGCACCCGCCGCACCTCGGCGGCGTCGAAGCCGCGCGTGAGCAGATACCGTACCACTTTCGCCCTCTCCCGCGGAAGCTGCCGCCACTGGGGAGAGCGCCTCACGGCCCTGTCCATCGCAGCCTCGAGCGCACCCGTAACTTCGTCGCCTACCAGCTCGGCGACCGCCTGTGCACCGGCCTGGGGATCGATGTGGCGGCGCCAGAGCTCGGTTT
>DAONEV010000438.1:0-2804 GCA_035403265.1 Thermoanaerobaculaceae bacterium
AAGCGCGACGAGATGCTGCGCAAGCTGGGCGCCACGCTCGGCGCCTGGAAGGCCACGGGGCCCAGGGTCGCGGCCGTGCCGCAGCCCGCGGGGTCGGCCAAGCCGGGCGTCTACCTGGTGGACAAGAAGGACGTCAACCAGGGGCGCATTTCCATGGGCCACATGGGCACCAAGCGTCCTCTCGGTGACGAGGCGGCGATCGTGGTCGCGAACGACATCCTCGGTGGTGGCGGCTTCACTGCCTGGATGATGAAGCGGGTGCGCTCTGACGAGGGCCTCGCCTACGGCGCCTACTCGAACTACGGGATCGGCGACCTGATGCCGGGCGCCTTCCGGGCCTTCGTGCAGTCCAAGTCGGCCACTTGCGCCCGGGCCGCCACGCTCACCCGCGAGCTGATGGTCAAGCTGCGGGCCGGCGAGTACACAGACAAGGAGCTGGAGACCAGCAAGATCTCGTTCATCGAGACCCTGCCGCGGTCCTTCGAGACCAGGTGGCGAACCGTGCTGCGTTTTGCCGGCGACGAGCTGGTGGGACGCGACAAGGCCTACTGGCCGACCTACCGCCAGCGCATCGGAGCGGTGACTGCCCAGGCAGCGCGCGATGCCGCCAACAAGTACATCCAGCCGGACCAGCTCATCATTTTGATGGTGGGGAACATCGACGACATCCTCAAGGGCAGCCCCGACCATCCGAACGCCAAGGTGGAGAGCCTCGGTCCGATCACCCGGCTGCCGCTGCGGGATCCGCTCACCCTCCAGCCCCTCGCACCGTAGCCTGACTCGCGACGTGTCCCTGCGCCCGGGCGAGTCCCGGGCGCATTTTTGTTATCCTCCCGTGGGTTTGGAGGCGACGTGACGAAGGTCGTGCTGCACCGGCTGGCCACCACCAAGAAGGCGCTCGAAGCCTGCAGGCTCGTCGAGGCGCTGTACCTGGCGGGCAAGAAGGTGCTCGTGGCCTTCACCGACGCCGGCCGTGCGGCCACCTTCGACGCGTATCTCTGGACCTTCTCCCAGGGTTCGTTCGTGCCGCACTCGCTCTGGGACGGCGATGGCGAGCCGGATGACCCCGTGGTGCTGGCGCTGGGGGTCCTGGGCCGACCCAACGGCGCGACCGCGCTCGTGGTGCTGGACCCCTTGCCTGACCTCGCCGTCGCTGGTGCGTTCGAGGAGGTCCACGACCTCATCACCTCCGCCCCCGGGGACGAGGGGAAGGAGACGCTCTGGGCCGCCTCCGGCTTCGAGGTGCAGCTCAAGCGGTGAGCCGATCCCCGGGCCGGCGTGGCCGTGACCTTGGCTCCTGGCTCACATGCGGCGCCGCCGTGCAGCGGGCGAGATCAAGGCAGGAAGACAGGCGTGCCGCGCCCCGTCAACGCACTGCAGTCCGCCAACCGCCGGTCCGCACCAGCGTCTCGAGGACCAGCCCCACGCGCCGGAGCGTCTCGGCGGCGACGTTCTCCGGCGTGTCGGTGACCCGGTGCCAGTGTAGGTAGTCCAGGTCGACGATGTCTGCCGCGGCAATGCCTCGGCGCAGAAACGGCGTGTGGTCGTCCAGGACCGCGTGCCCGGGCTCGTGCCCGAAGGTCCCGCCAAACCCCAGAGCTGCGGCAGTTTGCCAGATCGCGCGCGAGAGCCCTTCATGCGAGGTGCGCTCCAGCAGGAATCTGGCACCGGTGCCACCGACCATGTCCACGACGACCACCGCGGCCGGCGCCGGGTGGAGCGACTCGGCGAGATGACCCGAGCCGACACAGAATGGCCACCCCTCCAGCCGTCCGCGGTCCTCGGCATCGAAGAAGGCGAGCCAGAGCCCGGGGGGTGGCGGCGCCAGCACCCGAGCCAGCTCGATGAGGACCGCGACGCCGCTGGCGCCGTCGTTGGCCCCGGGCACCGGCCGGCGCCTTCGCCACCATTGCCGTTCCCGATCGGCTCGCGGCCGGGTGTCGAAGTGGGCCCCCAGCATGATCGCCGGCTCCTCTGACAGGACTCGCGCCACCAGGTTGCAGCACGACACCCGACGGAAGGTGAAAGGGTCCATAACCACCGGCCAGCCGGAGCCTGCCAACCGCTCGCTGATCAGCTTCCTGCAGCGGACATTCCCGACTGAGCCCGCCACCCGCGGCCCCAGCTCGCACTGGGCGCGCACCAGCTCCAGTGCCCGCAGCCCGTCAAAATGGCCTTCCAGCCTTTCGCCGATCCCGGCCGTCACGCGTCGTTCCCAGGCCTGGGGCCCTGCTCCCAGTCGGCTGCAGGCGTGATGGACGTGGCCCGACCCACCTGCGACGACTCGCGGAGGGCGCGAGCGAGCTCCTGGGCCAGCTCCGTCATGCCGAAGGGCTTCTGCAGGAAGTGAACCTCGCCACGGACCACCGCGGTGCGCACCACAGCGTCCTGGGCGTAGCCTGACATGAGGATGACGACGAGGTCCGGCCACTCCGTCTGCAGCTCGGTGGCCAGGTCGTTGCCGACTCCGTCGGGCAGGACGACATCCGAGAGCAGGACGGCGAAGCGCTGCCCGGCGGCGCATGTCCGGGCTGAGGCGACGGTAGCGGCTGTCACGACCTCGAAGCCCAGCATTGTCAGGATTTCGCCCAGCACCACACGGGCGCCTGCCTCGTCCTCGACGACGAGAATCCGGCGGCCCTCGCCACGCACCAGCGCCGGCGTCAGCATTCCCCGACCGTCCGCACTGTCCGCACCCGGGGCGCGGCGGCGCGGCAGCCGAATGCGGAACCTCGCGCCCTCGCCGACCCTGGTGTCGAGCTCGATCTGGCCCTGGTGCTGCGCGACGATCGCATGCACGACCG
>DAONEV010000439.1:0-2799 GCA_035403265.1 Thermoanaerobaculaceae bacterium
GCACAACATTGCGCTGAACGGCGTCGACAATGTCGCGCTGGCGCGCCTGTCGAGGGCGAAGCTACCGTACATCTCGGTGCTCACCGACCCGACCACCGGCGGGGTCACCGCCTCCTACGCCATGCTCGGCGACGTCAACATCGGCGAGCCCGGCGCCCTCATCGGCTTTGCCGGCCCGCGCGTCATCGAGCAGACGATCCGCCAGAAGCTCCCCGAGGGGTTCCAGCGCGCCGAGTTCCTGCTCGAGCACGGCATGCTCGACATGGTGGTGCCGCGCCAGGAGCTCAAGGAAACGCTGGCCCGGTGTCTCGGCCACCTGCAGTGAGCACCACGGCCACCGAGCTGTTGGCTCCCCGTCTCGAGCAACGCATCGTCCCGGGCCTCGACCGCGTCAACCTGGCGCTGGACCAGCTCGGTCACCCCGAGCGCGCCTTTGCGTCCGTGCTGGTGGTGGGCACCAACGGAAAGGGAGCCACCGCAGCGCTGCTGGCCAGCATCCTGGAGGCCCACGGTGTGTGCACCGGGCTTTTCACCTCGCCGCACCTCGTGCACGTCGAGGAGCGCATCCGGGTGGGCGGCCGTCGCATCGAGCCTGCGGACCTCGCCAGGCTCGTGGACGGGCTGCGCGAGTTCCCCGAGCTCTCCTACTTCGAGACTCTCACCGTTGCGGCGCTCCGGCACTTCGCCGCCAGCGGCGTGCGGGTGGCGGTGCTGGAAGCCGGGCTCGGCGGGCGCTGGGACGCCGTCAACGCCGTGGCACCGGTCGTCTCGCTGCTCACCAACGTGGGCACCGACCACCAGGTGTGGCTGGGACCGACCCGCGGCCACGTCGCCGCCGAGAAGGCCGCCGCCCTGCGCGGCCGCGAGGCGATCGTCGGCGCCTGGGACTCCGAGGTGGAGCCGGTCATCCGCGCCCACGCCGAGGCGGCTCTGACCCTGGCGAGCGGATGGGCATCGGTGGAGACCCGTGGTCCGGGGTCCGATCGGTCGGTCGGGTTCGGTGCCGCCGGAGCACAAGGCTTCGCGACGCTGCCGTTGCTGGGAGCGCACCAGGTTGCCAACCTGCGGCTGGCGCTGGCAGGGGCGGCGGCGCTCGCCAGACACGGCGCCATGCCGCCGCTCGACGCCGATGCCGTGAGGTGCGGAATCGAGGCGGTCCGGTGGCCGGGCAGGCTGCAGTGGGTTGAGCACGAGGGACGGCGCCTGCTTCTCGACGGCGCCCACAACCGTGAGGCCGCCGCGATTCTCTGCACGGCGCTCGACGAGCTGAACTTGACGGGGCGCGTCGACCTGCTCTTCTCCTGCCTGCTGGACAAGCCCCTGGCCGCAATCGCGGCGCTGCTCCGGCCCCGGGTGTGCGCGGTGACGGTGGTGCCCCTCGACTCGCCCCGCGCCACGGCCGCAAGCGAGCTGGCCGCGGCGTTCCCCGGCGCCACCGGGGCCCCCGACGTCGCGACCGCGCTGGCGTCCCTGTCCAGCCAGCGCCCCACCCTGGCCACTGGCTCGCTCTACCTGGTCGGGGAGATACTGCGCCTGACGGGAGGGGTCGATGATTGAGCTGACCATCCGCGACCACGCCGAGCTCGAGGCCCGCGAGGAGTCGGCGCTGGCGTTCTCCGCCTTTCGCGCCAGGGAGGCAACCCGGCGCCGCGAGCTGACCGCCGACGGACGGCAGTTCGACTATCGCACCGCCTTCCAGCGCGACCGTGACCGCATCGTGCACACTCGCGCCTTCCGCCGGCTCAAGCACAAGACCCAAGTCTATGTGCCGTATACCGGCGACCATCCGCGCACCCGGCTCACTCACACGCTGGAGGTCGCCCAGATCGGCCGCACCATCGCCCGGGCGTTGGGCCTCAACGAGGACCTGGTGGAGGCGATCTCCCTCGCCCACGACATCGGGCACACGCCGTTCGGCCACTCCGGCGAGCGTTGCCTGATCCGCATCCTCGCCGGCAAGGTGCAGGAATGCCCGCTGCCGGCGGAGCTGCTGCCCGAGGTCGGCACGTTCAAGCACAACTACCAGTCGGTGCGCGTTGTCGACCTGCTCGAGCAGCGCTACGACCGGCCCGGCCTCAACCTCACGGACCAGGTGCGCGAGGGCATCCTCAAGCACACCAACCACAAGCCCAGCTTCGCCTTCCCCCTTCCGGACCCGGAAGGGCTGCGCCTCGGCCTGTCCTGCCACCTGGAGGGCCAGGTGGTGGCGCTCGCCGACGAAATCGCCCAGCAGACCCACGACCTCGAGGACGGCCTGCACGCAGAAGCGGTGACCCTGGAGTCGATCGAACGCGTCCCCGCCGCCCAGACGGTTCTCGCCCACCTCGGCGAAAGCTACCGCGAGGCCCGGCGCTCGCGGCGCTCCGCGATGCTCCAGCGCGGCCTCATCCACCTCTTCGTCACCGACGCCATCCAGACGACGGCCCGCCGGATCAACGAGGTCCTCGCCGCGTCGGGCGTCGAGGACCACGCCGGCTGGCAGTCAATCGCCGACGAGCTGCCCCCGACCCTGGCCGCGTTCTCGCCCCGCGTCAACGACCTGTTCGCGGAGCTCAAGGCCTTCATCTACAGGCACATCATCAACCACCAGGACGTCAACCGGCAGGACTTTCGCGCCCACCTTGTGATCGGCGGGCTGTTCCGCGCCTTCTTCTCCAACCCCCTGACCCTGCCAACCTACGCCCTGCTGCGCTTTCACGAGCAGACAGGTCGGCCGTACCTGCGCGACCTGCCGATCCCGCAGATGCCCGAGGAGGTCCGCAGGCAGCTCGGGATCGGTCCGTCGCGGCGAATGGTGCT
>DAONEV010000440.1:0-2791 GCA_035403265.1 Thermoanaerobaculaceae bacterium
CAGCGCTCGGCGTCGTACAGGGTCAGGCAGGCAATGCCGGTGATGAGGTTCGATCCATTGATGGCCGCCAGGCCGTCGCGGGCTTGCAGCCCCGGCACCGGGATCCCCGCGAGCTCCATCGCCCGCGCCGTGGGCATGCGCTCGCCCTTGTAGAACGCCTCGCCCTCGCCCATCAGCGAGAGGGCGAGCTGGCTCATCGGCGAGAGGTCGCCGCATGCGCCTACCGAGCCCTTCTCGCACACCACCGGGGTCACACCCTTGTTGAGCAGGTCGACGTAGGTGAGGGTGATCTCGGGACGGCAGCCGGAGTAGCCGCGGGCGTGCACGTTGATGCGGGAGAGGATCGCCGCACGGACGTGCTCGACCGGGCACGGCTGGCCGATGCCGGCCGCGTGGTTGTAGATGAGGTACTTCTGGAACTGCTTGACCTGCTCGTCGTCAAGCACGACCTCGGAGAACTCGCCGATTCCCGTGTTGACGCCGTACATGGTCTCGTGGGCCTCGACCTTGCGCTCCAGCATGCCGCGGCAGCGCTTGATCCGATCCAGTGCTTCCGGCGCCAGCTCGACTGGCTCGCCAAAACGGGCCACACGTACGACGTCTTCGATCCGGAGATGGTGTCCGTCACAGGTCACGGCCATGGGGAGTCTCCTTGGGCGCGGGGGCCTTCGGCGGCCCCTGGCGCAATGTCCGGGCATGATACCCCCTTCGTGGCGGGCAGCCAGGGGTCAGGTGGTCGTCACCTGCCGATCGCGACGGGGGACCGGAGCGTCTGACTCCTCGGGCCAAACCCCGCAGGCGGGAGCCAGCGACCCGGACGAGGCATGGGCCGGTCGGTCGGGGGCCTCGCCGCTCGGGGCGAGCGCAACGTCTCCCGCCAGCCCACCGGCCTGGGCGAGCGCTCCCGCACCGTCGTCCGGGAGGGCGAGCTGGCCAGGGGCGGCGCCGGTGAGGCGCGCCAGGATTGCTGCAATGGCGCCGGCCGCGGTGCGGCGCAGGCCGAGGTCGAGGGGGTGGTCGCTGACAGCCTGGCGCAGCGGCGCCACGGAGTCGACAGTCCCTGCTGCGGCGAGGGCTTCCGCAGCGGCCGCGCACACGTCACCCGACGGTGAGCCCAGCGCCGCCGCCAGCGGTGTCGCGCATGGTGCGGCGTCGCGAGCCTCCGAGCGAGGCCTAGCAGCCCGGGTCCCGTCCGCACGAGCGTCCGGGGGTCGGGAACCGCCGGAGAGAGCTCGCACTCGAGCCGCCCGCTCTCGACCGGAACACCAACTCCAACGCCTGCCGTGCTGCGATCCTGGTCGGCTCGTCCAGCGTCGCGACGAGGACCTCCGGCTCCCCGTGCACCGCCACCTCCCTGTCGAACACCCGGTCTCCCGTCCTGATGTCCCGCTCGCCCATGAGCTGGTTGAGCTGGGTCCCGAACGTCTCACGGCTCAGCGACAGGTGCCAGCCGAGGCGGCTCGGGTTACTCACCGCCATGACCGTGCGTCCCGACCGGCAACGATCACCGTTCCGGCGGTTCACGGCGACGGTGAAGTCCTCGTGCCGACCCTCGAGCGTTTTCGAGAAGGCCCCCGGCTCCGACCACACGAGCTCGAGCGCCAACCCGTCCGGCGCCCTGGCGGCGGTGCGCCACGCCTCGGCCAGCGCTTGGTTCCGGCACCACCGCCAGAGCATCATCGGGGCGGCCACGACCGCCGCGAGGATCAGCCCGAGCAGCGGTTCCATGGCGTCGCTCAGGATTCACCGATCACAAGTTGAGTGTACCAATGGCACCTGGTAGGTAGCGAGGCGATGCTCGGCATCGAGATTGGAGACCAGCCTCGGAGCCTGACCTGCCGTGATCCATCGCAAGCTGCCCAGGAGCAAGATGGCGGCGGGCACCCGGAGCGACATGACCCATGGCCTGTCCGAACCATTCCTATTCTGGGCTACTTGGGTCGAGCCGGTTCATCGGGCCCTGGCCAGGCACCGGGTGGAGCACCCGCTGGACGTTCTTCCCCTCGGGCTGCCCGAAGGCGGCGGGGTGCAGGTAGGTGCCACGCTCCGCCACGGGCTTGTCCTCCTCGACCGGGATGCGGTTGGCGTTGGCGTAGGCGTCCTTGCGAATGCCGGTCACCTGCCACGACACCTCGACGTTGCTCAGGTTCGTCCTGATAGTGAAGCGGTTGTGCTCGACCTTCTGCTCGACGATGGCCTGGGCGAAGCGGCCGATGACCGTGAGCTGGTAGCGAAAGTCGCGGTTCAATGCCTCAAAGTAGTCTGGCAGCTCAACTACGGCTCGGCCGTCGCTGTCGGTGACGACGTTGCCGTTGTAGACGTTCATCATGTCGGGGGATTCGACGAACGAGTGGTAGAGGTACTTGTTCTCGGGATCGAGCGGATGATCGATCTTGAAGGACCCGGCCCCCTTCGTGAGGTTGCCAGTCACGGTCACCCGGCCAATAAAGTAGCCGGCGTGGCCGCTCCCGTTCTTGTCCTCGCCCACCACGCCGGTGCCGACGCCGGTACAGACTCCGTAGACGCCGAACGCCGTGTTGGTTTCTCCCACGACGCCGTTGTTTGACGTGCTCTTCCCGTACACGCCCCATGCGCTGGCGCCGCCGTCACCGGCGACACCCGCGGTCCCGCCGAGCGTGCCCGTCGTGCTGATGCCCTTGCCCTCCACGGCGACCGCCCCTTCCCAGGCCGCCTCGCCGCGAACACCCACACCACCATCACCATAGACGCCGACGCCGCCGCTGCTCTCGCCCCAGACGCCCACGCCACTAGTGAGGTTGCTGCCGTGGAC
>DAONEV010000441.1:0-2784 GCA_035403265.1 Thermoanaerobaculaceae bacterium
CTGGTGGTTGCGTTCGTGGTGTCGCCGTGGCTGACCTTCCGGCTCTTCCGCCGCTGGGCGGAGGCGCACGTGCATGGCAACGGCGCACCCCACCAGGAGACCCCTGTAGAGGGCCGGATGCACCGCTTCTACCAGCGGCTCTTCAAGCCGTTGCTGGAGCGGGCATGGCGACGTTGGGCGCTGCTCGGCACGGTGGCCTTGCTGCTGCTCGTGTCGGTGACACTCGTCTTCTTCCGGGTTGTGACGGTCAAGATGCTGCCCTACGACAACAAGAGCGAGATCCAGGTGGTGATCGACATGCCCGAGGGCACGACGCTCGAAACCACCGCCGCGGTGGCACGGGAGCTCGCGGGGACAGTGCGCAACATGCCGGAGGTGAGCGACATTCAGGTGTACGTTGGAACCTCCGCGCCGTTCAACTTCAATGGGCTCGTGCGGCACTACTTCCTGCGCTCGGGGCCGCTTGTCGCCGACCTGCAGGTGAACCTCCTGCCCAAGGGGGACCGGAATTCCGACAGCCATGCGTTCGCCAAGCAGGTGCGGGTGCTGCTGCAGCCGATCGCGGCCCGCAGCGGTGCCAACCTCAAGGTCACCGAGGTCCCGCCGGGACCACCGGTGCTCTCGACCCTTGTCGCCGAGGTCTATGGCCCCGAGCTCGGAGCACGCATCGGGCTTGCGAGGCAGGTGCGGGCGATCTTCGAGAGCACACCGGGCGTCGTGGACGTGGACTGGCTGGTCGAGGACCCGGCGCCGCGGTTGGAGGTCGAGATCGACCGCGAGAAGTCGGTGCGGGCCGGCGTCACCCCCGAGGTCATCGTGCGGACGCTGCGGGTCGCCCTGGACGGGGCGGAGGCCGGGCTGCTGCGAGACGAGACGGCGCGAGCGCCAGTGCCGCTGGTGCTGCGCCTGGAGCGCACCCAGCGGTCGAGCATCGAGGGTCTCCTGGCCTCGACGGTGCACGGCGCCGAGGGACGCCTGATACCGCTCTCCGAGCTCGTGCGGGTGCACGAGGTGCCTCGCGAGCAGTTCATCTACCACAAGAACCTGCGGCCGGTCACCTATGTGCTGGCCGAGATGGCCGGCGTGGCCGAGGCGCCCGTGTATGGCATCCTGGCCATGCAGGATCGTCTCGACGGCCTCAAGGGCCCGGACGGGAGGGCGGTAAAGCTCCTTTCCAGCGCCCTTCCCGAAGACGCGACGGGCTACGCGGTGAAGTGGGACGGCGAGTGGCAGATCACCTACGAGGTGTTCCGCGACATGGGTATCGCCTTCGCGGCCGTGCTGGTGCTCATCTACCTGCTGGTCGTCGGCTGGTTCCGTTCATTCGTGACGCCGCTCATCATCATGGCGCCGATCCCCCTTACCCTCATCGGGATCCTGCCGGCGCACGGACTGGGAGGGGTCTTCTTCACCGCCACGTCGATGATCGGGTTCATCGCCCTGGCCGGGATCATCGTTCGCAACTCCATCCTGCTGGTGGACTTCATCAACCTCGAGCTGGAGGCGGGTGAGAAGCTGGAGGACGCGGTGGTCAAGGCCGGCGCGGTGCGCTTCCGGCCGATCGTGCTCACGGCCGCCGCCCTCGTCGTGGGCGGCGGAGTGATCCTCCTCGACCCGATCTTCCAGGGGCTCGCGGTGTCGCTCATCTCCGGGGTGGTGGTGGCGACCGCCCTCACCCTGGTGGTCATCCCGTTGCTCTACTACATGTACGTCAAGGTGGTAGGTATCGAGAAGGTCGTTTCGCTGGAACCACATCCATAAGGAAGCCGGTACGCGCCGGCGGGACATGAAAAGGAGACAGAGATGACGATCAATGAGTACTTGCGGGCAATCGCCGGCTTTTTCGTGGTGATGTCGGTGGCACTGGGCACCTTCCTGCACCAGCCGTGGTTCTTCGCCTTCACGGCGTTCGTCGGGCTCAACCTGCTGCAGTCGGCGTTCACGCGCTGGTGCCCGATGATCTCGATCCTGCGCGCTCTGGGTGTCAGGGAGTAGGGCCATGAAGCTCCTGATGATGATCATCGACGAGGCGCGCAAGGAGGAGCTCGAGGTGCTGCTTCGCCAGGCAGGGGTGGAAGGCTACACGGAGATTCCCCACGCCCGAGGGCTCGGGACCACCGGGCAGCGCCTGGGCTCGCGGGCCTACCCCAAGACCTCCGCGATCATCTTCACGCTGGTCGAGGCGGAGCGCCTGCAGGCGCTGCGGGAGCAGATCCGCGCCTACTGCCACGACTGCGGCGAGAAGCTCAAGATGCTCGTGTGGACGGCCGAGGAGGTCTTGTGAGACTTGCAACCGCCGGGACCGGGCCGGTCGTGCCTTGCGAATCCATGAGTGTTTGGTTATACTCAATGCCGGGAGGCGAGATGAGCGACTTCTCGACCCAGCTCCTGGAGCGCATCGCAGACCGTCTCAAGGCCATCGCTGACCCGATGCGGCTGCGCATCCTGCACACCCTGCAGGCTGGGGAGCACAACGTCAACGACATCCTCGGTCTGGTCGGCTCGAGTCAGGCCAACGTCTCGAAGCACCTGGCCGTCCTCAAGAAGGCCGGGCTGGTGGACTGCCGTCGCGAGGGTACGAGCATCTTCTACTTCATCTCGGACCCGGAGGTATTCAACATCTGCAGGATCTGCTGCGACGGTCTCGAGCGGCAGCTCAGCGCCGACAAGGCGGCCATCGAGCAGGGCCGCGCGGAGATGATGGCCGGGCAGGCATGAGCAGCGACCTGTGGTGGCTGATCGGAATCGTGGTCATCTGGGGGCTCCTCCAGTGGGTGGTCCTGC
>DAONEV010000442.1:0-2780 GCA_035403265.1 Thermoanaerobaculaceae bacterium
CCCGCTTCGTGATGTAGCGGCCGGCAAAGTCGTCCTTCCACACGTGCCCAGACCAAACGGCGCGTTGGCCGCGAGGCCCCAGCGCAGGTTCTCGCTGATCCGGCCCGTCGCGTAGAGGTGCGGCGGATAGAAGATCTGGGATTCCTGCTCCGCCCTGTAGCCCTTCCCGGGGTACGGGTTCGCCCCGTTGAGGGAGCTCGAGAGGGCGATGAAGTAGGCGCCGCCAGCGACCTGAGTGCCGCTCAGGAACGCCGCACCGGCTGGATTGTAGTAAAGCGCCGTGGGGTCGTCGGCCGTGGCCCCAAAAGCTCCACCGAGCGCCACGCCCCGAGCCCCGTGCTCGAACAGCGCGAAGCCCGACCCCATCGCGAAGGCCGGCAGGAGCGACAATCCCGCCACAACCATCAACTGTCTGCAGATCTTGGGACTTACCATCTATCTCCTCCCCTGTTCCTGCTCTCAAGCAAGAGTGCTGGCGCGTACTCTATAGACGGTCTCATCGCCCGTCAACCACGAGCCCCCACCCATCCGCCCAGGCGTCAGGAAGGACTGACCTCAGTTCCCCCACTCTCCCGGTGCTTTCTGCCGTGCCTGAGGTCTGAGGCCTGGGTGGGTAGGTGGGGAAAAGAAAAATGGCGCCCGTGCCGGCGCCGGAGGAAAGGAGGAGAGTGCTTCACCCAATCTAGGTCGCGACTCCGACCCTGTCCGTGAGGTGTGTCACAGAAGGCGCCGCACGGCAAGCACGGTCCGGTCGTCGTGCGGCGGCGCCCCCTGGGTATGGTGATCGACGGCCGCAAACAACCGATCCACCGCCTCGATGACCGTTCCATGCTGCGCCGCCGCGGCCAGCTCGGCGATCCGGCTCGTCCCGAACTCCTCGTCAGCGGGATCAGCGGCCTCCGACAGACCGTCCGTGTAGGCCATGAGCAGCGCCCCCGGAGGCAGCACGGTCCGCTTCCCCTGGTAGCTCGCCTCGAACAGGAGACCCAGCGGTGGGCCGCTGGCCCCCAGAAGCTGGGGATCGGCGCCGGGCGCCGTCACGACCACCGGGTTGTGACCGGCCGACAGGTACTCCAGCGTCCCGTCACGGTGCAGGTACGCCAGGAAGACCGTGGCGAACTTGTTGGCCGGGGTGGTCCGCAGCAGATGCGCATGCAGTTGCTGGGCGAGCTCGGCAAGGGGCAACCTCGAGAGCATGAGGACGCGCACCGCGGACTGGACGGAGGCAGCCATGAGCGCTGCTGGCACCCCCTTCCCCGCCACGTCCCCGAGCATGAGGAACAGGCCCTCCTCCATCGCGATGACGTCGAAGACATCACCGCCGACCCGCCGCGACGGCTGGTTCCGCGCCGCGAGGACGTAGCCCTCGAGCTCCGGCAGCACGGCGGGAAGCAGCTCTCGTTGCACTGCCGCAGCCAGCTCCAGCTCGCGCTCCATGTGGAGCCGCTCGATGGCCTCCTGGTGAAGGGTGGCGTTCTCGAGCGCGACCGCGGCCTGGGCGGCAAACAGCCCGAGCGTCTCGGCGTCCGTGGCGGAGAACGGCGCCGTGCCTCCCCGGACCTCGCGCTCGGCCAGCCCCAGGACCCCCAGGCGGCCTCGTCTCCCCGTCACCGGCACCGCGAGACGCGAAGGCTCCAGAAGCCCGGACTCGGGCAGCGTGACAACCTCCTGGTGGGTCAATACTCCGCCGCCGACCCTCGCGGCGACGATGCACGAGCCGTCGTCACAGGTCCCGGAGGCGGCTGCACCCTTGACCTGGCCGATCACGGCGGGCGCCCCGGTTTCGACCAGCCAGACCTCTCCCCGGCGCGCATCCAGGAGCGCCGTCGCGTTGAGCAGCAGCTCTTCGGCGATGTGCGTCGGCTCGAGGCTGCCGCCCAGCGCCTCGGCAATGGCGCGCAGGGACTCGAGCTCCCAGAGCCTCCGACGCTCGGCGAAACGGGCTTTCTTGAGCTCGTCCCGCACCATCCACGAACCCAGCACGACCCCGCCGGCCAGCCGCACGAGATCGGAGGGCTCGCCTCCGTCACCGATGTCGACCCAGAAGGTGTCGCGCCCCGAAGGCAACTGGTAGCGCCGACCGACGCTGGAGACCTCACCGCGGACGGCCAGGACCTCCTCGCCCAGGCCGAGACGCGCCGTCAGCGCGCCGGTCTCCCCGATCATCACGTCGAGGACGGCGTCGGGCAGGTGCACGCCCACGTCGCGAGGACCGCCAGCCCCCGCCTGCAGCAGCTTGGAGATCGCGTTCATGGGGTCGGGCGGAGCTCCTGGAGGGCAATGGCGCGATCCGGGAAGAGTCGTGCGTACTGGGCCAGACCCATGATCTGGAAGGTCTTCGCGATGCTGGGCGAGAGGCAGCAAAAGGCCAGGACTCCACCGAGGTCGAGGGTGCGCTCCAGGACCTCCAGCAGGAGCGAGATGCCGATCGAGTTGATGATGCGGGTGGCGTGGAGGTCGAAGAGCAGGGTCCGCGTCCCGGATTCCAGCAACCGGCCAGCCTCGCGGGCAATCGCCTCGCCGCCCTCGTTGTTGATGTAGCCGGTGACCTCAAGGACGGCGACATCGCCGTTGGCCTCTGCCAGTCTGAGCTCGAAGGTCTCCACCGTCACTTCCCTCCCCGCCGCCGCAACATCCTCACCTGGGTGTAGCCCGGCTTTGACACCACTTCCACCGCGTCCATCAGGTGACGCATCAGCTCGAGCCCCCAGCCGCGCTTGCGACTGCCGTGCAGCTTCACCTCGATCTGCGGGGCCGGGATCTTCCCCGGTTCGAACCCA
>DAONEV010000443.1:0-2772 GCA_035403265.1 Thermoanaerobaculaceae bacterium
ACCGTGGATGGCCAACTTCCTCACCGATGGGGCCAACGGGGCGCCCATGGGCGAGGGGCTCAAGGCCACCCCTGAGTTGGCCCAGGCCTACCTGGACCAGGCAAGGCCGACCCGGCCGCGGGGAGACGCCGTGCTCATGGGACCCCTGCGCCTGGAGCACTGGGACGACGTCCGGACCGTGACGTTCTTTGCTGACCCTGACCGCCTGAGCGCCCTCATGACCCTGGCGGCGTTCTGGTCCGGAGGCGACGATGCCGTGGCGGCGCCGTTCTCGTCAGGGTGCGGCCTGATGTGGCGCGAGCTGCAGAACCAGGACCGCGACCGGGCGATCCTGGGATGCACCGACATCGCCATGCGGCGGTATCTGCCGCCCGAGATCCTCTCCCTTTCCGTGTCGCCGGCCCGCTTCGAGCAGATGGTGGGCTTCCCCGACACCGCTTTCCTCAATCGCGAGTGGTGGGGGGAGCTCCTGCGCTCCCGCCGGCGCTGACCCCCACCCGCCGAACCAGGCTCAAGGCTACAGGCTCAAGGCTCCAGCTCCCCGGCTCGCCCACAACGGGCAGGGTGACGTCGTGGGAGGATGGGTGGTCCTTGAGCCTGGAGCCTTTGGCCTGGGCGGGTTGGTGAGGACTACCGGTTGAACAGCCTGCGGCCCCAGCGCTTGATCGGCCCGAGTGGGATGACGCGCTCCATGTGGGTGCCAATGAGCACCATCGCGTCGTAGATCAGGGGCTTGGCAGCGGGACGCCGGAAGCACTCGCCGCAACGCGGCAGTCGTGTCCAGTCGCGAGTACGGAAGGCCTCCGCCAGGTCGGCGAGCCGTTCGGAGTGCACGATCTCCTGCACGGTCTGGGTCTTCAGGTCGCCGATGAGCTGCTGGCCCTGTGCGTCATAGCAGCAGTGGGTGACAGTGCCGTCGGCGAGGACGATGAACCAGCGGAATGGATAGCCCTGGAAGCAGCCGTAGTAGGCCTGGTGCCACTCCGTCTCGTCCACTGTGTCGAGCGGCTCGCATGTCTTCTCGATCACCCCGGCGTTGGGGTAGCGGTCCAGGTCGAAGAAGCGGGCAAAGTCGCGCACGGTCTCGTGGTGGGTCTCCGAGGTGATGAGGCGCTGGACCTCGATCCGCATCCGGGAACCTCTGGCGAGCTCGAGGAACTGCCTGATGTTCGTCACGACCTGATCGAAGCGGGATCCGCGGCGGATCTGGTGGTAGAGGCCGGGAAGGAGCGTGTCAACGCACAGCCGGATGCGTCCCAGGGAGCTGTCCACGAGCTCGTGGCCGACCTTGGGGGTGAGCGCGAGTGCGTTGGTCGACACGGAGCAGCCTGGGAAGAGGTCGATGGCCTCACCGAGCCGTGGATAGAGAAGGGGATCCCCCATCTCGTGCAGCCAGTTGACGGTTGCACCGTTGTTACGGAAGTCCGCTGCCACCTTCTCGACCAGCTCCCAGGGCATGTCCTGCTGTGGGCGCTGCAAGTCGGACATCGGGCACATGGCGCAACGCAGGTTGCACCGGCTCGTCAGCTCGACGGCGATCTTGGCGCGGGGCAGGTCGAGGATCGGCCTCATGATGATCTCAACGGTGCACTCTCGGCGGCATTCCTTCTCCCGGGACGCAAATCGGGAGCAGGTATTGTACCCTTCCGAGTGCCGTAGGGCCGCGGCCCGGTGTCGTCCGCGGCAGTGGAGGAGAGCGTGAGAACCATCATCGAGCCGTTCCGCATCAAGTCCGTGGAGCCGATCCGCATGACCACCCCCCAGGAGCGCCGCAGCCTGATCGCAGATGCGGGCTACAACCCATTCCGGTTGAAGGCCGAGCATGTCCTCATCGACCTGCTGACCGACTCCGGGACCGGCGCGATGAGCACCGCTCAGTGGGCCGGCATCATGCTTGGGGACGAATCCTACGCCGGCGCCCGCAGCTTCTTCCACTTTGAGCAGGCGGTGCGGGACATCTTCGGGCACCGTCATGTCATCCCCACCCACCAGGGGCGGGCTTCCGAGCGTCTGGCGTGCGCCGCGGTCGTCAAGGCGGGGGACGTGGTGCCCGGCAATACGCACTTCGACACCACCCGCGCCAACATCGAGGCAGCCCAGGCGGAGGCCCGGGACCTGGTCATCGCCGAGGCCCGTGACCCCGACAACGAGCACCCTTTCAAGGGCAACATCGACCTCGAGGCGCTGGAGCAGACGATTCGTGAGGTAGGCCGCGAGCGTGTGCCCTTCGTGCTCATTACCGTCACCAACAACTCCGGCGGCGGCCAGCCGGTGAGCCTGGCCAACCTGCGGGGAGCCCGCGCCGTCTGCGAGCGCTGGGGCGTGCCGCTGCTGCTGGACTGTGCGCGCTTCGCCGAGAACGCGTACTTCATCAAGCTCCGTGAGCCTGGGTACGCCGAGCACACGCCTCTGGCCATCGCTCGCGAGATGTTCGCGACTTCCGACGGTGCGGTCATGAGCATGAAGAAGGACGCCTTCGGCAACATCGGCGGAGTCATCTCGGTCAACTCCGAGGAGTGGGCTGAGAAGATTCGCACACACCTCATTCTCACCGAAGGGTTCCTCACCTATGGAGGCCTCGCCGGGCGCGACCTGGAGGCCCTTTCGATCGGCATCCGGGAGATCCTCGACGAGGACTACCTGCGCTACCGCATCGCCTCCACGGCCTATGTCGGTCAGCACCTGTCCGATGCCGGCGTGCCGCTCCTGAAGCCGTATGGCGGCCATGCCATCTACCTCGACGGGAGGCGATTCTGCCGGCACCTGCCGGAC
>DAONEV010000444.1:0-2772 GCA_035403265.1 Thermoanaerobaculaceae bacterium
CGCGCAGCAGCCTCACGTCGGCTGTCACCAACAGGTGAGCGAGCGGGGATCTCTAAGAGGGGTAGCGCGTCCGGTGATAGGCGGAGCCACGTATCACACTCTCCAATGGCGAAGCGACCAGCCGCGCGCAGCAGCCTCACGTCGGCTGTCACCAACAGGTGAGCGAGCGAGGAGAGTGTGATACATGGCACCGACCCCTCCGCGCCGTGTCTCGGCCTTGCCCTACCTTGAGCCTGTAGCCTTGAGCCTCGTCGGGGTGGGGGTCACAGCCCGTAGTACAGCTCGATCTCGTAGGGGTGTGGGCGGTTGCGAACCTCACGGTCCTCCCACCGCTTGCGGGCGACCCAGCGGTCGATGAGGTCCCTGTTGAGCACATCCCCGGCGAGCAGGAACGCCTGGTCACCTTCCACCGCCGTCATCGCCTCGTCCATCGAGGTGGGCAGGGCCTTGATCTGTGCCCGCTTCTCGGCCGACCAGGAGAAGATGTCCTCGTCCACCGGGCCGAAGCCGAGCACCGTGGGGTCGAGCTTTCGCTGGATGCCGTCGATCCCCGCCATCAACTGAGCGGCGATCGCCAGATAGGGGTTGCACATGGCGTCGGGGGGACGGAACTCGAAGCGCGCCGCATCGGAGTCGTTGGCGTACTTGGGGATGCGGATGGCCGCCGAACGGTTGCCGAGGGAGTAGATGGCCGAGATCGGCGCCTCGAACCCCGGGATGAGCCGCCGGTAGGAGTTGGTGGAGGCGTTGGTGAACGCCATCACCGCGCCGCCGTGCTGCAGCAACCCTGCGATGTAGTGCCGACCGAGCTCGCCGATCGCACCGTAGCCATTCGCGTCGTAGAAGACGTTGCACCCTTCCTTGCGCAGCCGCTGGTGGAAGTGCATCCCCGAGCCGGCCTCGCCGTACAGCGGCTTGGGCATGAAGGTGGCGGTCATGTTCATCTGCAGTGCGGCCATCCGGGTCACGTACTTGGCCAGCAGCACCGAGTCCGCAGCCTTGAGCATGGGCAGGATGGGCGTTTCGATCTCGCACTGGCCGGGACCGCCCACCTCGTGGTGGTGGTACTTCACCTCGACACCCATGCGCTCCAGCATCATCGAGATGCGGGTGCGGGCATTCGAGAGCTTGTCGCGGGGCGGGATGGCGTGGTAGCCACCATGGCGGGGGATCGAGTACCCTGAGCCCATCTCGTGGCTGTTCCAGTCGGCCTCGGCGGAGTTGACGCGGTAGGAGGCGACGTTCATGCCGTTCTCGTAGGAAACGCCGTCGAACAGATAGAACTCGAACTCGGGCCCCCACTCGGAAGCGTCGGCGATGCCGGTCGAGCGGAGGTACTCCTCGGCGCGGCGGGCAATGGTGCGCGGGTCGTAGGGGAAGAGCTTCCGCGTGTCAGCCTCGAGGGTCGTGCACAGGAACGAGAGGGTCGCCACCTCGCAGAACGGGTCGACGAAGCCCGTGTCGAGGTCCGGCACTAGGACCATGTCACCGGCCGAGATGGATTTGAAACCGACCGAGGAACCGTCGAAGGCGACACCCCGCTCCATCAACCGCTCGTTGAACCGACCGACCGGCACCGTGACGTGGTGCCAGTGTCCCCACAGGTCGCAGAACTTGAGGTCGATCATCTCGATGTTGTGGTTGCGGATGTAGCTCTTGGCTTCCTGGAAGCTCGCGAACACTGGTGACCTCCTGGCGGGCCCCGACGCCCTCTGGTTCCCGGATTTTCGATGGTAGCCCACTCCCATGCTGCAAGCCAAGAGGCGGGAGTGGACGTGTAAAATGCCCGCGTGAGATTTGCCAGCAAGCGGCCCGTGGAGGACCTCCCCGCCGGGAGGTCCCACAAGTCCTCAACCGTTCGCAAGGTGTTCGTGCTCGACACCAACGTGCTCCTGTACGACCACACCTGCATCCTCAACTTCCAGGAGCACGACATCGTGCTGCCCATCGTCGTCCTCGAGGAGCTCGACGAGTTCAAGAAGGGCAGCGATCTCATCAACTTCCAGGCTCGCGAGTTCATCCGCAACCTGGACGAGCTGTCGCACGGCCGGTCCCTCGAGGACGGTCTTCCGCTCGGGCCGAAGCAGGGGCGCCTGTATGTCCTCACCGGGGACCTGCACTCGCCGCGGGTCGACGCCGCCTTTACCCGCACCAAGGCCGACCACCGCATTCTCGCGGTCGCCGAGCAGCTCCAGGCCCAGCACGCGGGCAAGCGGCCAGTCATCATCGTCTCGAAGGACATCAACCTGCGCATGAAGGCCAAGGCCCTCGGCATCCCGGCCGAGGACTACGAGACCGGCAAGATCCGCGACATCGACAAGCTCTACACCGGCACCTGCCTGCTCGAGGGCGTGGACAAGGCCACGATCACGCGCCTGTATTCCGAGCCGTTCGCCATCCCGGCTGGCGAGCTGCTGGGTGACCAGCAGCCCCTCCCGCACCAGTACTTCATCGTCCGCAACGGCTCCACCTCGGCGCTCGCCCACTACGACCCCGAGACCGAGGCACTCGAACGGGTCATCAAGAAGCCGGCCTACGGCATCGACCCCCGCAACGCCGAGCAGATGTTCGCCGTCGACGCGCTGCTGCGGGAGGACATCCCGCTCGTCACCCTGACCGGCAAGGCTGGCACCGGCAAGACCCTGCTGGCGCTGGCGGCGGCTCTCGAGCAGAAGCGGGACTACCAGCAGATCTACCTGGCGCGCCCGGTGGTGCCGCTCGGCAACCGCGACATCGGGTTCCTGCCCGGCGACATCAAGTCCAAGCTGGACC
>DAONEV010000445.1:0-2757 GCA_035403265.1 Thermoanaerobaculaceae bacterium
GATCCCACTCGACGCCATCCCCGACCTCTCCGACACCCAGGTGATCGTGTACACGCGGTGGGACCGCAGCCCCGATCTCATCGAGGACCAGGTCACCTATCCGATCATCACGGCGCTGCTCGGCACACCGAAGGTCAAGGCGGTGCGGGGCTTCTCCGACTTCGGCTTCTCTTTCGTCTACGTGATCTTCCAGGACGGGACCGACATCTACTGGGCGCGCAGCCGGGTCGTCGAGCTGTTGTCAAAGGTCGAGGACACGCTCCCGGTTGGGGTTCGGCCCACGCTCGGCCCGGACGCCACCGGCGTCGGGTGGGTGTTCCAGTACGCCCTGCGCGACCGGACAGGCAAGTACTCGCCGGCCACGCTGCGCAGCCTCCAGGACTTCCACCTCAAGCTCGCACTCCGCAGCGTGCCCGGGGTCGCCGAGGTCGCCACCGTCGGCGGCTTCGAGAAGCAGTACCAGGTCACCGTGGATCCCCTGCGCCTGCAGGCCCTTGGGCTCTCGCTCGCCGAGGTCGGCGACGCCGTACGGCGGTCGAACGGCGAGACCGGCGGGCGGCTGGTGGAGTGGAGCGGTCGCGAGTACATGGTGCGTGGCCGCGGCTACCTTGCGTCGACCGGTGACCTCGCCAAGGTCGTCGTTCGCGCCAACGAGCAGGGAGCGCCCCTCCTCCTCGGGGACGTCGCGACCATCGAGCTGGGGCCGCAGCTCCGGCGTGGCCTGGCCGACCTCGACGGCGAGGGCGATGTGGTCGGTGGCATCGTCGTCATGCGCCACGGTGAGAACGCGCTGCGCGTGATCGAGCGTGTCAAGGCCCGTCTGGCCGAGCTCGAGTCCTCGTTACCGCCGGGCGTCGAGGTGGTCACCACGTACGACCGGTCCGACCTGATCCGACGCTCGATCTCGAACCTGACCGAGGCTCTGCTTCTCGAGATGATGATCGTCAGCCTCGTGATCCTGTTCTTTCTCTGGCACTTCCCATCCGCTTTCGTGCCCATTGTGACGATCCCGGTGGCGGTGCTGCTCTCATTCATCCCGATGGCGGCGATGGGCATCACCTCCAATATCATGAGCCTCGCCGGCATCGCCATCTCGATTGGAGTCCTGGTCGACGGTGCGATTGTCGAGATGGAGAACGCCTACAAGCGACTGGAGCAGTGGCAAGCCGCCGGCCGCCCCGGCGATTTCCACGCCGTGCGGCTGGCCGCGATGCAGGAGGTCGGTCCGTCGGTGTTCTTCTCGCTCCTGGTGATCGCCGTCGCCTTCCTGCCGGTCTTCGTGCTCGTCGACCAGGAAGGCCGCCTGTTCAAGCCACTCGCCACCACCAAGACGCTCACCATGGCGATTGCGGCGCTCCTCGTCATCACTCTCGACCCGGCGGTCCGGATGGTGTTCACGCGGGTGAACCCGTTCCGTTTCAAGCCGCAGCTCCTGGCCCGCGTCGCCAGCACGCTCTTCGTCGGACACTACCGGCCGGAGGAGAAGCATCCGGTGTCACGGGTACTCTTCCGTTTCTACGATCGCCCCTGCCGGTGGGTCCTGCGCCACCCGAAGCGCGTCGTCGGCGCCGCGGCGCTCGTCCTCGTCGCCACCATTCCTCTGTACCTACGGCTCGGCAGCGAGTTCATGCCCCCTCTGGACGAGGGCTCGATTCTCTACATGCCGACCACGATGCCCGGCATCTCGGTCACCGAGGCGCGTCGACTGCTGACGCTGCAGGATCGCGTCCTGCGCTCCTTCCCCGAGGTCCAAACGGTGTTCGGGAAGGCCGGCCGCGCCGATACCGCCACCGATCCCGCCCCGTTTTCGATGATGGAGACGACGGTCGTGCTCAAGCCCCAGGAGCAGTGGCGCGAGAGAAGCCGGTGGTACTCCGGCTGGGCGCCGCGCCCCTTGAAGGCGGTGCTGCGCACCATCTGGCGGGATCGCATCTCCCCTGACGAGCTGGTCGCCGAAATGGACCGGGCGATGCAGATCCCGGGCAACAGCAACGCCTGGACGATGCCCATCAGGGGCCGGATCGACATGCTCTCGACGGGCGTCCGCACACCGGTCGGCGTCAAGGTCCTGGGCTCCGACCTCGCCGTCATCGAGCGCGTGGCCATCGCCGTCGAGCGGGCCCTCAAGGGCGTACCGGGAACACGGGGGGCCTTCGCCGAGCGCGCCGCCGGCGGCTATTTTGTCGACTTCGTGCCGGACCGCGACGCGCTGGCGCGCTGGGGCCTGTCGGTGCAGGACCTCCAGGAGGTGCTCCAGACCGCCCTCGGCGGCGAGACGGTCACGACGACCGTCGAAGGCCGGGAGCGCTACAGCGTCAATCTGCGGTACGCCCGCGACGACCGCTCGGACCTGACCCGCCTCGGGCAGGTGCTGGTCTCCACGCCGGGCGGCGCCCAGGTGCCGATCCGCGATCTGGCGAAGATCACTCTCGCCTCGGGACCCTCGATGGTGCGGGACGAGGACGGGCGGCTGGCGGCCTACGTGTACGCCGATGTCGCCGGGCGCGACATCGGGTCGTACATCGCCGACGCGCGCCAGGCCGTCCAGGCTGGCGTGGCCCTCCCGGAGGGCACGACACTCCTGTGGAGCGGTCAGTGGGAGAACATGGTGCGAGTCCGCGAGCGGCTCAAGGTGGTTCTGCCGATCACCCTCGCGCTCATCGTCCTCCTGCTCGTCGCCAACACGAGGTCCATTGTGAAGGCTGGCATCGTGCTCCTGGCGGTGCCGTTCTCGCTGGTCGGCGCGGTGGCCCTCAT
>DAONEV010000446.1:0-2750 GCA_035403265.1 Thermoanaerobaculaceae bacterium
TGTCCCTGCCACCCTGGCCGGCACCACTCTGGGGGAGCGCCGCGCCGGCGACGCGGTGAACCTCGAGACCGACCTTCTCGCCAAGTACGTGCGGCGAGCCCTGGGAGGCCGGCAGTCGAGCCTGGCTCATCTGCTGGCGGAAGGCGGGTGGAATGCAGAGGGTTGAGCCTGCCTACCCGGATCTACTGCTGGTGACCCATCGCTTGGGCGTGCCTGTCGTGGGCTCCACCTACCCCTGTCTCGACCCGGTGGACATGCGGTTGCGCTACGAGGAGCCGGTCGCTCCGAGCACGCCTGCTGACCGCTCGCTGCCGCGGCGTCCGGTTGTCTTCCTCGCGCACGGTGCCACTGTCCGGGCGGAGCGGGCCCGCCTCGATCGGCTCCTCGACGCGGGATGCGGTGCGGTGCTGCTGCTCGACCAGGGGCTGCTACCTTGCGAGGCGCCGGTGCTCGACGAGACCGGACGAGTCGTCTTGGTGGCGCCGTGGTTCCCGGAGCTTTGGGGAGGGCCGCCGCTGCCTGACCTGACCGGATGGAAGGCGCAGGGTTTCCCGGTCGGTGTGCTGCTCGGGCTCGCGCCCTGTCCCGCTCCCCAACGTCGCATCGAGGAGGCAGTGGCAGAGGCAAAGCGCCTCGGCGCCGGGTTCGTGGTCGCGGCCCCACTTTGCCTTCCGGCCGAGGAGAGGCATCGCGCCTACGACCGCCAGGCGGGCGAGGAAGGGGACGGTGAGCTGGAAGATCTGCTGTTCCACTCCGATCTCACCCGGCTCGGGCTGAGCTTCGAGCAGGCGGCCAGCCGTGCGGCCCGCCGGTTCGGGCTCGCCGAGGGGCTTCCCGGGCCCGCCACATCCCTGGTCGCATCCGAGACGACATGGGCGGCCGGTCAGTTGCTCCTATGGGCCCGCCGACTGGACGCTCTCGATGACATGGGGTCGCCCGGCTGGCAACTGCGGCGGGCCGCCCGCGCGCTGCTGGCATCGCGACTCCTCCCGAGCACCCTCGTGCGTGAGGACAACCTGCGGGTTGTGCCCGGGTTCAACCCGTGGGTCGAGGCCTTCTCCCGCGGTGCCTGGGGCGCCGGCGGCCCTCCATTCGACGAGGTGCAGGCTCGCTGGCTCGATGCCTGACCGCCGCCGTCCAGGAGCTGGTCTCCGGTCTGGGTCGAGAGGAGGTCGGCAGATGAGGCGATCCACCAGTCAGTCAATCAGGAGCTCGACAACTCCTGGTGCTTGCCGATGCGCCGATGGGCAGATCCGCCGACCCGGCAGGGCGGAAAGGGGACGGTGATAGACTCTCGCACCGGAGGTGCGCCGTGCGTCGTTTCCTGCTGATCGCGCTGGTGCTCGCCGTGGGGCTCGGAGCGCCGGCGGCCGGTGAGATCGTCTTCCAGCCGGGCTTCACGCCGGCCGACCTCGCGGACCTCAGCGAGGCGCTAGGCGACGCGCTGGTGCTGCCCAATCTCGGTCCCGCCGAGCCGACGGGTGTCAGCGGCTTCGAGATCCTGGCGGCGTGGGGCGGGCCACGAGTCGACTCGTCCTCCCACTGGTGGGACTACGGCGTGAAGGGTTCGAGGACGCTGGGCCTGCTCGGTGGGGGTCGGATCATCGCTCGCAAGGGCCTGCCCCGCGGGTTCGACGTGGGTGGGCAGGTCGGAACCGCGCTCGGCAATCGCTTCTGGGGGGCCGAGGTGCGCTGGGCGCTGCTGGAAGGTGGCATGGTCGAGCCGGCGCTGGCGGTGCGCGCCAGCTTCACCCGGATGGAGCAGGGTAGCGGCCTCAGAGTCGATGTGAGCGAGGCTCAGCTCGTGGTCTCCAAGGGCTTCACGCTGCTCACGCCCTATGCCGCCGCCGGCTACCGCCGGGTCGAGAGCCGCGCCTTCTTCGGCGACCCACTTCCACTCACCTGGGAGACGAAGGCCGATCGTTGGACCGGAGCTGCCGGTGTCCGCGTGAGTTTCTTGCCGGTCCGCGTCGTCGCCGAGGTGCGACGGGCCTTCAGGACGTCGGTCTTTGTCGGAGTGGGGGTTGGCCTGTGACGAGAGTCTGGCGTGTTACGGCTGCGATCGCGCTTGCGGTGTTGGCGCTGGGGTGCCGCGAGCCACGCAAGGAGAAGCCGCACGAGCGGATCACGCGCCTGCGGCTACAGTACAGGATCCAGGCCAACTGGTTTGAGAACCGCACGGGCAAGGACGGAAAACCCGAGCTCTTCATGTCCCTTTCGGGCCGCAACCTCGGCATGAAGGGGCTTCCGAAGCTCACCATGATCATGCACATCCGGTACTTCGACGGGACCTCGAGGGTGAGTATGCCGCTCACCCTCGACGTCTCGAAGATCCCGCCCCAGGCCGAGAAAGCAACGCCTTTCGAGGTCACGGTGCCCGGCGTCGCAGTCAAGGAGGGCGAGGAGCTGGCACTCCAGCTCGAGGACCAGCCCCATCAGGACGTGATGAGGACCTACCCGGAGTACGACGGAACGGTCAATTGGCTCCCGACGGCGGCGGCAGGCCGAACCGCGCCTCGATGAGCCCGTCGAGCCGCAGCCGGATGATCCGCTCGAAGACCTCAACGTCCTCGGGGAAGAGGCGCCGCATGGCGACCCGCGCCGCATCCACGAGGCGCAGCGCCTCGCAGAACGTCAGATCCAGATCCTCGGCCAGGACCTGCGCGGTGACGTCGACCATCAGCTCGATGTGCGCGAGCACATCGGCCTGGTCGGCGGGTTCGTGCGTGGACCCCATTCGAGAGGGCAAA
>DAONEV010000447.1:0-2735 GCA_035403265.1 Thermoanaerobaculaceae bacterium
GTTCTTCCTCTCCTTCGGCAACCCGTTCTGACCCCCGTCAAGGGAGGGTGAGCCACTGCTGGCAGGTGTATCATGTGCCGCCGCGCCGCGGAGCGGTGGGCAAAAGGAGAAGTACCATGCGCCGTACGATCGTCCCCCTCGCGCTGCTGGTGCTGGCCATGGCCGTCCCGGCCGGCGCGCAGCTCTCCCAGAAGTACGCCGACTGGCCGAATTCCGCGGTCGGGTTCCTGATGACCGACGACGAAAAGGCCGAGTTCAGCCGTTTGACGACCGATGCCCAGGCCGAGGCGTTCATCGAGATCTTCTGGGCGCGCCGCGACCCCAACCAGAAGACGAGCTTCAACGAGTTCAAGGCCGAGTTCGACGCCAAAGTGGCCGGCTCGGACAAGCAGTTCTCCTGGACGAAGGGCACGGGCGAGCCGATGCCCGGCAGCCTCTCGGACCGCGGCAAGGTCCTCATCCTGATGGGCGTGCCTTCCAAGCCGGTCGAGAACTTCCCGCCGCAGGCCAATGACTCGCTGCCGGAGTCCATGCAGCGCGGATCGAGCCAGGTCTGGAGCTTCCTCAAGGCCGGCTCGAAGCCTGGTAGCCAGAACAAGGATGACTACATCGCGTTCACCTTCGTGGAGTCCCGTGTGGACGCCAAGGACTACCTCTTCGACAAGATGGACCGGAAGTACAAGGCCTCCCAGAAGATCCTCGCCGAGCGGCCGAAGCAGTTCGTGGTCAACAAGATCAACAGTGTGGCGGAGATCCCGCGCCTGCTCATCGACGGTATTCCCGCGGCCTCTCCAGAGCATCTGGCCATGCTGGACGCCGAGCCCAAGCCCTGGCCGACTGGCGCCGCCACCTTCATCGTGGCCGGTGTCCAGTCCGAGACCCTGCACCCGATCTGGCTCCATCTGGAGCTTCCTGACGCGGTTTCCGTGGTCGACCAGGCCATCGGCCGGGTGACCGGAAAGTCCGACGGCAAGCTGGTTGGGACCTTCCAGACTCCCGTCACGGCGATCAGCCTTGCCGGCGGTCGGGGTTACGACCTGTCCCTACCTGTCGAGGTCGGCGAGTACAAGGTGGACGTCGGTCTCCTGGCCGCCGGGACGCCGGTAGCGGTGCGTTCGCTCGACGCCGTCTCTGACCCCTCCTCGCCTGAGGGGGTCTACATCTCCGCCATGTACACCGGCGCCGAACCCCGGCAGGAAACGACCTTCAAGCTGGGAGATCCCTTCAACATCGGCGGCTGGCGGATCATCCCCCGGCCGAGCGGCGCGTACAGGCCGACCGAGCAGCTTGCTTACTTCGCCTATGTCATCAAGCCCGGGCTTGCCGAGGGGGGACAGCCGAAGATTGCTTTTGGCATGAAGCTGACCGTGGAAGGCAAGGACGCCGGCAAGCGGGCCCCCATGCCTGTCCAGATCTCGAAGATCGGCGAGAACATCTACATGTTCGGGCAGAACCTGCCGCTTTCGGCTTTCTCCAAGCCGGGCGAGTACGTGCTCGAGCTGACCCTCGTCGACCAGATCACCAAGGTGGAGCGCACGACCGTCGTGAAGCTGAACATGGTCAACGACGCGGCGGCGCCAGCGGCCAAGTAGAAGGGACCGCGTGGAGTCGCCGGACACACTCTGTCTCGCCAGCATCGAGGAGGCCGCGGCGGATTTCCGCCGCGGCCGCTTCGTCGTCATCGTCGACGACGAGGACCGTGAGAACGAGGGCGACCTGGTCATGGCCGCGGAGCGGATCACGCCGGAGGCCATCAACTTTATGGCCACCCACGCGCGCGGCCTGATCTGTCTGGCGCTGACCGAGCAGCGCTGCGACGAGCTCCAGCTCCCGCCGATGGTGGACCACAACACCTCGCCCCACCAGACGGCGTTCTGCGTCTCCATCGAGGCGCGACACCGCATCACGACCGGGATCTCGGCGGCCGATCGCGCCAGCACCGTACTCACGGCCATCGACCCGTCGAGCGGACCCGCCGATCTCGCGCGGCCCGGGCACATGTTCCCGCTCCGGGCCCGGGCCGGGGGGGTGCTGCAACGGGCCGGGCACACCGAGGCGTCTGTCGACCTGGCGGTGATCTCCGGGCTCTACCCGGCCGCCGTGATCTGCGAGGTCATGGACACGGACGGCTCGATGGCGCGGCTCCCGCGCCTGTGCGAGATCGCCACGGAGCACGGCATCAAGGTCGTCACGGTGCGCGACCTGATCGCCTATCGGCTACACACCGAGCGACTCGTGGAGAGGGTGGCGGCGCCGATCCTCCCGACCCGCTACGGGACCTTCCGCGCCGTCGCCTATCGTTCCAAGCTGACCGGTGAGGAGCACGTGGCCCTCGTCATGGGGGAGCTGAGCCCCGAGGAGCCGGTGCTGGTGCGGGTGCACTCCCAGTGCCTGACCGGCGACGTCTTCGGCTCGTCCCGCTGCGACTGCGGGCCGCAGCTCGAGACGGCAATGGAGCGTATCGCGGCCGAGAAGAGGGGCGTGCTGCTTTACCTGCTGCAGGAAGGGCGCGGCATCGGGCTGGTCAACAAGCTCTGCGCCTACGAGCTACAGGACGGCGGCGCCGACACCGTGGAGGCGAACCAGCGCCTCGGGTTTCTGCCGGACCAGCGCGACTACGGCCTGGGCGCCCAGATCCTCCGGGATCTGGGTGTGCGCCGGATGCGCCTGATGACCAACAACCCGGCGAAGTACGTGGCCATGGGCGGCTACGGGCTCGAGATCGTCGAGCGCGT
>DAONEV010000448.1:0-2727 GCA_035403265.1 Thermoanaerobaculaceae bacterium
GCAAGGGGGAGAATGTCAGAGCCCCGAGCGCATGCGAGCGGGTGATCGTCATCGGGTCGCGGGAGGGGACGACGTTCCGCTTCCCGGCCCCGACGCACGGGGAGGTCACTGGCGACGAGCTGCTCACCGCGGTGGAGCCGCTCGCCACGGCGTGGGATGCAATCGGGGATCTCGAGGCGGACGACGACCCGGGGCTGGCGGTGCGCGGGCGCTGGGCCGAGCTGCTGCCGTCGATTCCGGAGGGGGAGAACTACCTCTTCCACACGGACCACGGGCAGGGGCTGCCGCTGTTTGGCTGGCGGCGGCGCTTCTGGAGCTTCCTGCTCAAGCTCGCCAAGGGGCGGCCGTCATGGACGATCCAGGCGCAGCCAGGGCCGGCGGTGGGGCCGTTCCACTGGCGGAGCCGGCGGCTCTCGGTGCAGGAGCTGGGGAGGTTGCAGACGTTGCCGGAGGGGTACCGGGTGCTGGGGAATCTCGCCTCGGTGCAGCGGCAGCTTGGCAATGCGGTGCCATCGGCGCTCGGCGAGGTGCTGGCCCGGGCGATCCGCCGGCAGCTTCTGGGGGATGTCGAGGTCGACTCGCGGCCGACGTTGATTCCGGCGCGGCGGCTGCCGGTGCCGGGCCCGGAGCCGGTGCGGCCGGTGCCGGAGCGCTACCTGCACTTGGTCGGCGAGCATGCACCGCACCCGGGGACGGGGCAGGGCTACGCGGCCTCGGAGCGGCGGGGTACGCGACAGGAGACGCCGACCGAGGTCAGCGTCCCGCGTGTGGCGATGGGATCCAGACAGTAAGCGCTACGCGACAGGTCGGTTCTGCTTGGTGCCGCGGATCGGTTGGCTGCGCCAGAAGGTGTTGAAGTCGGCCTCGCTGGCGAAGTCGCCCTGCTCGCCCTTGAGCTTCGCGAGGTCAGAGACGGCGGCGATGTAGCAGCGGGTGCCGCTCGAGCGCCGCCGGGTGGCGACGCGCCACTTCTCCACCACCAGCAGCTCGAGGTTTCTCGCGGTGGCCTCGGCGTAGTCGTAGAGGGCGATCAGCGCGAGGTGGGCGGTGTAGCTGGCGTACGGCATGGCGATGTTGGGCGCGGGCTGCTTGGGGTGGCGGTAGTAGTCGGCGTCGAAGGTGCCGATGGTGATGGCGGACTGGGTCCTCGTGCCGCGCTCGGCGCGGCGCGCGCACTTGACGTCGACGGCGAAGCGGTTGGGGCTGATCAAGGGACCGTTGAAGGTGAGGTCGGGGTAGGTGCGCTCGCCCCCGGCGATCCACTTGAGGTCCTTCATCTGGAGAAGCTTGCGGTGGAGGTACTCCTTGAGCGAGACCTCGAGGACGCGGCCGACCAGGGACGACTCGCGGGGCAGTGGGCGGATCGAGCCGTCCTTCAGGTACAAGCCGACGATGTCGAACTCGTACCCCTTCATGAGGCCCCGTAGCACGGCCTTGAAGCTCCCCACCGGGTCCGTACGGTCAAACGGCTTTACCACATGGACCTCCTTCGAGCGGCGACTACGTCAGCCGCCCAACGGGCTGTACGATAGCAGGACCGCGCGAATCAGCCCCCCACGGACGTGACCAAGATGAACAAATGGGATACCCGCCCTCTTCTGCCGCCCAACCGTCACCTACTTATCCGACGAGTAGTCAAATGCGATCTTACGAACAACCACTTCACATTCGCCCAGCTCGCCTGGCCAATACCGCGACTCGGCGAGATACGTGACAAACACGAGGTTAGTACCGTCTGAGATGTACCAAGCCCGGACACGGTCAGCCCCGACTTCGAATGTGCCTGCCACCAGCCGGAGGACACCTTCCTCACGGACGACATCGAGGGGATGTGCCCCCGTCTTCTCTGCAACAAAGCAAGTGAGCATGTGCTCCAAGACATTGACAGTGAATGCAGGTTTCTTGCCGCCCTTGTAGAGAACAGGGGAGAGTTGGAGTGCCCCCACCCCGGCTTCTTTCGCGAGGGTAAAGGGTGCGCCAGGAATGCCCAGATCCTCGGTGGCATCCGCCCAGTCTCCTGGCAATTCGAGCACTACCCTTCCAAGGTTCAGTCGCTTCAAGGCCATACGAGCTTGCCCGTCGCGGGATCGTATGGGAGCATGTAAGTTGGCTCCGTCCACTTATTTCGTTGGTCACTCGCAAAGGTCCGCCGCCCACCGAGGGTGTCGGGTTTGAAGTCGCCAAAAAGAACACCGGACGGCCACGGTGACCCTGGGTATTCGGACGGGTGTTTCTCGCCCCCAACTACCCGAACGTCTTGACCGCGTTGACCCTGCCTCGTGAATTCGAAAAGCGTGTCTGGCATTTCGAGCCTGAGCTGAGACGGAAGATTATCGGGAAGATCCGAATGGAGAAGAATGCCCCGTTGACTGGCGCCACTCGTAACAGGGTTGAGCGAGCCGCGCAGAACAGGCAAGCCCTCTAGTACGGGCCCTCTGGTCGACAGGGCTAGACCAGCATCATTGAGCAACGTCTCGGCAGCAGTCCCAAGGCTGGTGGCCCCTGCCTGGACACCCTTGCCAACACCAAGCCCAATTGCGATGTCCATCCGCAAGCTAGAGAACGCTTGCCCAGCCTGAAGGCCCCCAGCAAGAGGACCCTCGCGCTCGGTGGTTGGACCGATCTGCTTGAGGCTCTGATAGGTGCCGTAGCCGGGCACTAGACCGAGGACCTGCTCGCCATAGGCAGCCGCAGCCTGCTTGAGTTCCGTCGCGGTTTGCCCGCGTG
>DAONEV010000449.1:0-2723 GCA_035403265.1 Thermoanaerobaculaceae bacterium
CTGGCGTTTCTGCGCACCATCGGCTACAAGCTGGGATAGCGCGTGGACTTCCCGGTTCCGCTGACGCTGCCGGCACTCATTGTCTCGGCGTTCCTGGTGTCGCTCGCCACGGTCGTCGTACCTGGGCCGATCACCCTGGTCGTGTCACGTCTTGCCATCTCCCATCGGATCTCCCGCGCGGTCTGGTTCATGGTGGGCTGTCTGGGCGTGGACGTGGTGCTGTTCACCGCCTTGGCCGCCGGCGCTGCTCCGGTGCTGCGCCGTCTGGGCGCCCTCCCTGCCGTGGAGATCATCGGTGGCCTGGCCCTCCTCTGGGGAGGCATCACCTCCCTTCGCCACCGGCCCGCGCCCCGCGACCCCAAGCGCGCCGCGCATCTCGAGGAGTACCCGGCCTACCGCGCCGTGCTGTCGGGCGTCCTGGTTTGCCTGGGCAACGTGCACTACTGGTTCTGGTGGATCACCGCCGGCCTTGCCTTCGTCGAGGCCGCCCGCGCCCATGGCAACGCCGGGTTGCTGTGGATTCTGATCGCGCTCATCGGGGGCGTCATCGTCTGGTACGCACCACTGCTCTGGGCGCTGCATCACGGCCGTAACCTGATGGGGCCACGCACGGAGCGCCTGGCGGTGGTGATCATGGGCGGGGCGTTGGTCGCCCTCGGCGCGGTGCTGCTCCTGCTCGGCAGCTTCCGCTTCTGGCTGCGCCACCTCGCGCCCCTCCTGGGTGGCTGACCCGCGTCTCCCTCCGGTTTCCCGCTGCTCGTGCGAATCCTCTCGCGCCGGCACGTCGCACACGCGACACCCGGACGCCCTGCGAAAACCAGCCGGCTGAGAACGCCACGACGACCGGGAGCCCTGGACGGTGTTCTGGTCGCGGTGTCTTCGGGACCGGTCTTGATGCGCGGCAACTCGATCAGCGTGCCGACGAAGCCGTCGACCTTGAATCCGCGCGACTCTCGAAACAGAGGGCGTCGGCCCGGGCGTGGCGCACCGCGAGCGTCTGGTTGCCTCATCCGGGCCTGCAGCTCCGGGATCGCAGCCCCGGAGTAGATGGTCCGGGGATGGGTGTCCACCGAGGAGGGCAACCCCCTCGATCCTCCCCACGTCGGCAGGTGCGACCGTGGCACTCAAGGACCCGTGGGACCGAACGGAAAACCAGGTCTCGACTGGATTCGCCCACCACGCGCCGCTATGATGTGCCCGCGTCCTAGTTTGCCAAGGGCATTAAGGTCCGGTTCACGACACGAGGAGGCCCGATGCGCACACGTGAGGTCATTCTGACCGTGGCAGCGGTGATGGTGACGGCGGCGCTGAGCGTTCTGCCCGGGGAAGCCGGCTTCCCGGGGACAGACGTCATCCTCCCGTCAGTCGCGAGCGGCGCCGGTTCGGCCAGCTCCTATTGGCTGACGACGATGTGGATCCACAACCCTGGCGCGGGGCCTGTCAACGTGCAGGTCATGCTCCTGAAGCGTGATCAACCGAACCCCGCGCCGGCCGTGTTCAATGACACCATCCCCTCCGGGGACACGCACTGCTTCGCCGACGCCCTTGGCGAAATGTTCCACACGACGGGCAACGGCGCGCTCCGGGTGGTGGCACCCACTCCGGTGCTGGTGAGCGCCCGGGTGTTCTCCAAACCCACCGGGGCCGAGGACGCCGACACGACGGGCCAGTTCTTCGCTGGTGCGCCGGTCAGCTTCGGGATTTCCGCCGGCCAGTCCACGATGCTGGTCGGCGCCAGCCAGCAGTCCCCCGCGACCTCTGGGCCGTTCCGCTACAACTTTGGCTTTGTCGAGTCGAGCGGCGCCAGAGCGACGGTGCGAGTCGAGGTGCTGGACCCGACCGGCGCGATCCTGGGCTCGAAGGACTACCCGATTGGGGCCTGGGAGGCCAGGCAGTACAACCTGGCCAACGCGACTGACGTCACCGGCACGAACCTGGGGCTCAGGGTATCGGTGCTGTCTGGCTCGGGACGAGTGGTGGCGTTTGGCTCCGGGATCACGAACCGGTCCAACGACCCGTCGACGTTCGAGATGTCGTTTGCCGACACCCTGCTCGCATCCGGCTCCACGGGCGGCGGCGACATTACCGCCGTGACCGCCGGGGCGGGCCTGACCGGTGGCGGCGCCTCGGGCGACGTGAGTCTGGCCATCGCCGACAACGGGATCACGGCCGCCATGATCGCCACAGGTGCGGTCGGCTCGGCCGAGATCGCCTCGGATGCGGTGGGCATCGCCGAGATCGCCACCGCAGCGGTGACCAAGGCCAAGCTCGCTGCTGCCGGAGGCACCGGCGGGCAGGTACTGGCCACTGATGGCACCAGCCTGGTGTGGCAGGCTCCGGGTCTCACGCTGCCCACCACCACGCCACTCGTGTACTCCTCCAACAGCACCGTGTTCAGCTTGACGAACAACGGCATGGGAACGGTGTTCTTCGCCAGCCGCGGCAACAGCGACGATTACGGGGTCGCGATCAAGGCCGTAAACACCGGTTTCGGCGACGGCATCTCCGCGTCTGCGACTGGTGGGGCTGGTTTGTTCGGCACGGGTCAGGGGTACGGGCCAGGCGTGGAAGGGCGGAACAGCATGGCGTACCACCCTGGCGTTCTCGGCATCTCGGGGGCGCCGGCCATCGCCAACAACGTGAAGGCCGGCGTGTACGGCGTGGCCGACGATACCACCTCCGGCCGCGGCGTTCACGGCCAGTCGCCCTACTGGGGCGTCTAC
>DAONEV010000450.1:0-2721 GCA_035403265.1 Thermoanaerobaculaceae bacterium
GGCGAAGACGTCCGGGACGCGGCGCGTGTCCTCGCCGTCGAGCCGGACGCTGCCGGTGACCGTGGCGCCGGGGACGAGCTCGATGGTGCGGTTGAAGCAGCGCAGCAGTGAGCTCTTGCCGGACTGTGCGGGTCCGATCACACCGAAGATCTCATGGCGCTGCACCTCGAAGGAGATGCCGTGGAGGACCTCCTTCGTGCCGTACGCGAGGCGCAGGTCGCGAACCTCGATGGCCGGGGCAGGGACGCTCATCCCGTCACCACTTCTTCCGGCTGCGCAGCCACACGCGCAGGGCGATGGCGGAGGCGTTGACGAGGAGAACGGAGCCGAGCAGCACGACGGCCGTGGCGTAGGGGATCGACTCGCGGACGTTGGGTACCTGGGTCGACACGGTATAAAGGTGCATCGACAGCGCCATGCACTGGTCGCCCAGGCGGTAGGGAAAGAGGTCGCCGCGCTGCACCGCCTTGAAGAACACGGCGCCCGTGAACATGATCGGGGCGGTCTCTCCCGCGGAGCGGCTGACCTGCAAGATGATGCCGGTGAGGATCCCGGAGATGGAGTTGGGAAGGACCACGGCACGGATGGTCTGCCAGCGGGTCGCGCCGACGTTCCAGCATGCCTCGCGGAACGACCGTGGCACCGAGGACAGCGCCTCGCGGGTGCTCGCAATGATGACCGGCATCGTCATGATGGCGAGCGTCAGCGAGGCCGAGAGGATCGAGAACCCAAAGCCCGCCGCGTACACGAAGGCGCCGAGCCCGAACAGGGCGTGCACGATGCTGGGCACGCCGGCGAGGTTGATCACGGCGAGGTTGATGAGCCGATTGAGCCAGTTCTCCCGGGCGTACTCGTTGAGGTAGATGGCGGCCAGCACGCCGATCGGGGCGGCGATGGCCAGGGAGATTCCGACGAGGTAGAGGGTGCCCACGAACGCCGGCCAGATGCCGCCCTCGCGCATGCCCTTGCGCGGCACGTCGACGAGGAACTCCCAGCTCAGCGACGGCCACGCCCGGACCAGCAGGTAGGCGACGATGGCGAGCAGCGGCAGCACCATCGCCGCCGCCATGGCGCCGAAGAGCCACTTGGCCACCGTCTGCGCCCGCTCGCGGCGGGCGCCCTGGGCGGTCTGCGAGAAGCGCTGCGCGCCGGAAGAAGTGGTGTCCATCCCGGCTACCTTTTCCGCACCCCGCGCACCACGAGGTCAGCCGTGACGTTGACCGCCAGCGTGATCCAGAACAGCAGCACGCCGGTCAGGAAGAGCACGCGGTAGTGGCTGGAGCCGGCCGGGGCCTCGCCGAGCTCGGCGGCCACGTTGGCAGTGAGCGTGCGCACCGAGTTGAGCAGCCCCTCCGGGATCTGCACGGCGTGGCCGGTCGCCATGAGCACCGCCATCGTCTCGCCGACGGCGCGCCCGACGCCGAGCAGCACCGCGGCCAGGAGGCCGTTCTTGGCGGATGGCAGGAGCACGCGGTACACGGTCTGCCAGCGGGTTGCGCCAAGTGCCAGGGCGGCCTCCCGGTGCGAGTCGGGGACTGCCTTAAGCGCGTCCTCGCCGATCGACACGATGATCGGGACGCTCATCAGGGCGAGGATGACACCGCCGTTCAGCAGGTTCACGCCGACCGCAGTGCCGGTCAGCGCGACGATCAGCTTGCTCATCACGGTCAGTCCGACGAAGCCCCAGACCACGCTGGGGATGGCGGCCAGCAGCTCGATAACGATCTTGAGCGTCTCCTTGGCCCTGGCGCTGCAGAACTCCGACACGAAGATGGCCGCACCGAGCCCGAACGGGATCGCGAGAGCAATGGCGACGGCCGTCACCGAGAGCGTGCCCACGGTCAGGGCGAGGGTCCCGTAGCGGACGTTGGAGACCGAGGTGGGGTACCACTCGGTGCTGAACAGGAACTCGAAGATGTGGAAGTCCTTGCTCCACAGCACCGGCGCCGCCTCGCGGAAGATGAAGAAGAAGATGGCCGCGACGAAGATCACGGCGCTGACGCCGCTGACCCGGATGACGGTCTCGATGACCCGCTCTCCGAGCACGGCCCAGTGCGATCGCGTGGGCCGCTTTACGGCTACCGGCGCCACCGTCGGTTTCTCGCTCACTTGGCGGGCTGGCCCACGGGTACGTAGCCGGTTTCTTCGAGGATCCTCTGGCCGGCCGGCGAGAGAATCCAGTCGATGTATTTCTTGACCTCGCCCTGGGGTTCGCCGAGGGTGTAGATCTGCAGGGAGCGTGCGAGGGGATACGCCCGGCTCACCGTGTTGGCGACGTTGGGCTCGTACGCCGGCTCGCTGGTCCTGCGCGCCAGCTTCAGCATCTTGACCGTCGGCATGGTGTACGCCATGCCGCTGTACCCGATCGCGGTCCTGGTGTTGCCGACCAACTCCACGACCTCCTTGGAGCCGTTCATGTCCCGGGACCCGAGCTTGAAGTCCTTCGTGCCGAGGATGTGCTCGCGGAAGAACTCGTAGGTGCCGGAGCTGGACTGGCGGCTGACCCGGACGATGGTGTCGTCGGTGACGCCTGGGATGGTGACCCCGAGATCGGCCCAGCGGGTCGCCTTGCCACCCTCGCCGAAGACCTCGGCGAGCTGCCCGATCGTGATCTCGGACAACGGGTTGTCGCGGTTCACATAGATCGCGAGGCCGTCGAAGCCGACGATGAACTCCTTCGGCGCCTTGCCGGTGTTGCGTGTCGCCTGCTCGATCTCCTCG
>DAONEV010000451.1:0-2721 GCA_035403265.1 Thermoanaerobaculaceae bacterium
CGACCGGCAGCGTCTCGAGCCAGCCCCAGTCGATGCCAGGCCGGTCGTGCTCGCCGACCGAGAAGTAGGTCACGCCCAGGCTCGTGAGGTTGTGAAAGAAGTGGGATCCCTGGCTCATGTCCTGGCGCATCGCCGGCAGGCTGGCCTCGACGATGACCTTCGCCCCGGCGATTTGGCCCCAGGTGACGGGCACGCCGCCGGTCGGGTCGGAGGTGCCCCAGCGGCCGAAGCCCATGAGGAGGTATCGCCGGCCGGCCCCGAGCAGCCGCTCGTTGAGGGCCGCCAGCTCACGCGCCACGGTCGGGGTCAACCCGGCCTCGAACCCGTCGCGCTTCACGAACACGACGTCCCGGATCGTCTCGTCGAGCCCGTTCCCGAGCACCCTCTCGCTCGCCACCAGCGTGCCCGGCGCCTGGAGGTCCGCCTCGGAGACATCCACCTGCTCGGTCCCGCTGGCCAGCGCCCGCACCTGAAGGAAGCCGCACCGGGCCGGCGTGCCGCCGCGCGGGTCGAGGACGAGGGCAAGCTCGATCTCCACACCGGAGCCGACCGACTCCTCGCAGGCTCGCAGCAGCTCGCGGAGCATCTCGTTGACCGGCGCCATGCCGTAGGAGAGGACCGGCGCGAAGTTGACCAGGCGCGGGCCCTTCACGAAGAGAGACGGCGTGATGCGGTTCGACTGCGGATCGAAGGTGGAGGCCACGAACCGCAAGGTGTCGTCGGCCTCGGCCTCGGCGAGTGTCCCCTTGACCATCCACTCGGTCTCGGTCAGGGGGTCGTAGGCGGGCGCCTGTCCCATGTTCACGGCCCAGAAACCGGTCTGGGTGCTCTTGAGCAGCTCGCCGATCGAGTTGTACGGCGGTGGCGCCTTCGGAAACGCCGGGGAGTAGGCCCAGCCGCCCTCGCCGTCGACGATCGTCTTGCCGAGGCCGAGGGCGAGGATCCCCACCCCGTCGGCTGGCTTCGCGTTCCCGGTCGCGTAGTAGTTGAACGAGCGACCGACGCCGGCGATGTGCGGGTAGAAGCGGTCCCCGAATCGGGAGCCGACCACCTCCTGGATCACCACCGCCATGCGCTCGTCGGCATCCGGCGCGCCAATCGCCCGGCGGTAGCTCCTGGCGTCGCGGTAGAACGTCGAGGCCCACACCAGCTTGACCGCCTCGGCCAGCTTGCGGAACCGGGAGTCCACGTCGGGCTGGTTGTTCGGGGTCATCTTGGTGGCGTAGACGCCCGCCAGCGGACGTCCCATGGCGTCCTCGAGCCGCGACGAGGAGCGCACGGCAAGGGGCTGGTGCACCTCCGCGACGAGGGCGCGCAAGTCCCCGCCGAGCTCGATCGGCAGCTCGGCCCGCATGAAGGCGTTGGCGATCCGTTCGTCCGGCAGCTCGTCGAGGGCGGTCTCCCACAGCTCGTTGCGCTCCATGAAGGCGTCGAAGAGCGAGGTGGTCACGACGACGAGGTGAGGGATGCCGACCGTGATCCCCTCAAACCGCGAGCCGTCCAGCCGCGTCAACGGCGTCAACGCACCGGCCAACCCCGTTGCCTTCCCCCCCAGCTCACCGTCCCCGATGAACGTGAACGGTGCCGCCGGCGAGAAGAAGTCACGCTCGAACCGCCTGATTCCCCCGCCCTGCGCCCTGTCCCCCATTCCACCACCTCCCGTTCTGTGAACAAGATAGTACCGCTCGGAGTGCGCAAGCCATGCTTGCGCCCTGCTCACACCCAGCTACGGGCCTTGCAGGCTTGCGCGACGCGGGACACGGCGATGACCAGGGCGGCGTCGCGCATCGAGAGCTTGCGCTTGCGGGCCAGGTCGGAGACGGCGTAGTAGGCGTTGGTCATGCGCACGTCCAGCTTTGCCAGCACCTCGTCCTTCTCCCAGAAGTAGTTGGCGTTGGACTGCACCTGCTCGAAGTACGAGCAGGTCACGCCACCGGCGTTGGCAAGCAGGTGGGGCACGATGAGCACGCCCCGCTCCCGCAAGACCGCCTCGGCCTCGGGGGAGATCGGGCCGTCCGCCCCCTCGGCGATGATGCGCACGCGCGGCGAGATGCGGCCGACGTTCTCGGCCGTGATCTGGTTCTCCACCGCGGCAGGAATGAGCACGTCGACGTCCTGCTCGAGCCAGGCGTCGCCGGCCATCACCTCGTAGCCAAGGGCAGCGGCGCGCTGGCGGTCGATCGTTCCGAAGGTATCGGTGATCCCCGCCAGCTCGGCCACCTGGACGTGCGGCTGCTTGCGGATCGCCCAGGGCGTCTTCTCCCGGCTGTCGAAGGTCGACATGCAGACCACGCGCGCCCCGAGCCGCTCCAACAGCTCGGCGGCGTGTCGCCCAAGGCTGCCAAACCCCTGGACCGAGGCGAGCGTCTTGTCGGGACGCAGGCCGATCTCCTTGAGCGCCTCGCGCAGGCAGAACACGAGCCCGTAGCCCGGCGCCTCCTTGCGGCCCAGTGAGCCCCCGAGCCCCACCGGCTTGCCGGTGATGAAGCCCGGGAAGCGGCCGTGGAACAGCACCTCGTACTCGTCCAGCATCCAGAGCATGTGCTGGGCGTTGGTGGCGAGGTCAGGCTCCGCCACGTCGGAGATTGGCCCCATCTCCCGCGAAAGGGCGCGCACCCACCCCCGGCACAGCCGTTCCTGCTCCCCGCTGGAGAGGCTGTGGACATCGACCGCCACACCGCCCGAGCTGCCACCGAGCGGAATGTCCACCACGGCGCACTT
>DAONEV010000452.1:0-2704 GCA_035403265.1 Thermoanaerobaculaceae bacterium
GGTGGTCTGAGCCCGGACCAGCGCCGGAGTCAGGGTCAGGACCACACCAGCCAGTACTGCCATCAGTCGTCGCATCGTTCTCTCCTCCTTCCGCCGCGATGGCGGCGTCTCCTCGTCCTGGGTGACGGCCATGCCGGCCAGCACGGCCCTTGCAGCGGCCACAGCGGCCGCGGTTGCAGACATCAGCGCCCGGTGGTACGGCGCGGGTTCAAGAGCCTCCGCAGCCGCCTCCAGCCCGGCCACGAAGTCAGTGAGGTGTTCATCCACGAGACGCGTGCCGAGGTGGATGATCTCGGCGCGAGCCGCCAGGTCGTCGGCTGTGGCGGCCGGACCGCCCACCAGCAACGCCAGGAGGTCGAGCTCGATCCCGAGGTGGTCCGGCAGCACGGCGCGCGAGGCGCCGGCATCAACCCCGGCCGCGGCGAGCAGCTCCCCAAGCTCGGCCGTGACGTCGGGGTCGCCGATCAGGCCCGTGCGGTAGAACGACTCGTGGGGATGGGCCGTCGCTGGCCGCCCATGCAGAAAGACCCGCGCGTACTCCACGGCCAGCTCCCCGGCGGATGAGGTGGCCAGCGTCGCCAGGGCACGCGCAAGCGGCTCCAGCGCCACCCCTGCGGCACGCCGGCCGAGCACTCCCGCCCGCTCCCGGACGTCGGAGCCGGGCTCGAGCCATGCCTCGGCCAGCAGATCGAGAACCTCGGCGACGATCGCAGGGGTGGAAACGCAACTCATTGGAAGGTGCTCATCTGTCCCGCGCTCACGAAGACGTAGCGCAACGTGAACCCGCCGACCAGCACCAGTGCCGCCGACACACCGGCGAGCAGGCGTCCGGGGTGGAGCGGGGCGCGGTTGAGCAGCACCGGCCGCATCTCCCACAGCTCGATCGCCAGAGGTAGCACCAGGCCCAGGGTGAAGAACACCCCCCAGAACGCCACGGTGAACGGCCCCCCGAGGATGAGGTCGAGGGCGCGCTGCACCGACAGCGGCGAGAGCTTCCCGTGGATGACGTAGGGCAGGACGATGAAGAGCTCCAGGACCAGGAGGGTGATGTCAAGGCTGTACAGCAGCTTCGCGTCGCTGTGGTCGAGCCCTTCACGACTCGCCCCCAGCGCCAGAATGAGCACGGCGCAGCCACTCGAAAGCGCCGAGAACAGGAACATCTGCGCCACCAGGTTGGTGTTCCAGAACGGCCGCGCCTGTACCGCGCCCAGCAGCACCCCGGTGTAGATGCCGACGCCGATCGAGAACGGGAGCCCCGCCATCGCGAGGGGTCGCCGCCATCTCCCGCGCGACGGGTGGTCGACGAACGACAGGAAGCGCAGGCGCTTCGGCAGCCGTCTCACGAGCCACGGCAAGGTGGTCTCGGGCAACCAGGCCCAGAACGCCGCCAGCGTGATCCCGGAGAACCCGGCCAGCAGCCAGGCGCCGATCGACATCGGGCTGTGCCACTGGAACGTCACGAAGAGCTTGTAGAAGCGGAACCAGTGCCCAAGGTCGAAGACCAGTAGCCCGGAGCCGAGCGACACCGGCCACGGCGCCAGCAGCGCGCCGACCCGGGCGACGCGGGAGTACGCCGCACCGCGCCCGTCCTCCAGGTAGGTGGCGAGCGCCGAGACAAAGAAGAGACCGGCCGACATGCCGCCCAGGAAGAGATACGCCACGATCAGGAAGCCCCAGCGCGGTTCTGGCATGGTTGCTCTCCTAGTCCAGGTAGTGGATGTGAGGGCCGTTGCCGGTCTCGGGTTGCTTCACATGGCTGCGCCGGCTGTCGAGGAGGTGGCGCACCTCGGAGCCGGAATCGGCCAGGTCTCCGAACACCCGCACCCTGGTCGGGCAGGTCTCGACACAGGCCGGTGGCTTGCCGGCGTCGACCCGGTGGGCGCACATCGTGCACTTCTCGACGATGCGGGTCTGCTCGTTGAAGAAGCGGGCGTCGTACGGGCAGGCGATGATGCAGTACCCGCAACCGATGCAGTCGTCCCCCTCGACCAGGACCAGGCCGTCGCTGCGCTGATAGGAGGCTCCGGTCGGACACACCCTGACGCACGAGGGGCTCGCGCAGTGGTGGCACTGCTCCGGCTCGAAGGAGGCCCGGAGCCTCGGGAACGCGCCCCCTGACTCCTCGTTGATGCGATTCCGGAACCGCCCCAACGGCACGTCGTTCTCCGCCTTGCAGGCGACCACGCACGCCTTGCAGTTGATGCACTTCCGCGCGTCGACCGCGAGAGCGTACCGCCGCCGCTTGATCCCCAGCCGCTCACGCATGGGGCGCCTCCCCGACCTTCCTGACAGTGACGAACGTCTCGTGGAACGCCGCGTTGCCCGACACCCGGTCCCAGGCGGTCTCGAGCACGTCGGCGTCGCTTGCCCCGTTGTTGTAGGCGAGCCGCAATTGCCGTGACTTCTTGCCGAAGCCGTGCAGCATGAACACGCAGTCAGGACGGATCTCCTCGGTCACCCGGGCCGGCAACCTGACCTTCCCCACCTTGCTCGCCACCTCGACCACGTCGCCGTGGGCAATCCCCAGCGCCGCGGCCGGGACCGGGTTGATCCACAGGTCGTTCGTCGGAGTGAGCTCGTGGAGCCAGGCGTTGTTGGTGGTGCCGGCATGGGTGTGCGTCGCCTTGCGGCCCAGCAGGACCCGGAACGAGTCGGCCGGCGGTGGAGTCGGTGCGACGTAGGTCGGAAGCGGGTCGTGGGCGGC
>DAONEV010000453.1:0-2703 GCA_035403265.1 Thermoanaerobaculaceae bacterium
GCGGATGCAGAAGAAGATCGTCAGCGAGACCACGGCCCTGGCCGGCTCGACCACCGAGTCCCTCCGCAACATCGAGCTGGTCAAGAGCCTGGGGCTCGCACACCAGGAGATCGACCGTCTGAACGGGGTAACCGAGAAGATCGTCGGGCTGGAGCTCCAGAAGGTCCGGTACCTGCGCTCCCTTTCGTTCATCCAGGGCACGACCGTCAACTTCCTGCGCACCTCGATCCTCTTCATCATGCTCTACCTGGTCTTCCGGCACACCATCACGGTCGGCCAGTTCTTCTCGCTGTACATCTACTCGTTCTTCATCTTCGGGCCGCTCCAGGAGCTTGGCTCGGTGATCAACGTCTACCGTGAGGCCGAGGCCTCCCTCGGCAACTTTGCGCGCATCCTCGCCATCCCCGTCGAGCCACGCCCCGAGCAGGCCGTGGGCCTGCACCGGATCGCGAGACTGGGCTTTGAGGCGGTAAGCTTCCGCCATCAGACCGCGAGCTCGAACGCGCTCACTGACGTCTCGTTCGAGGCCCACACCGGGCAGACAGTGGCGTTCGTCGGGCCGTCGGGGTCGGGCAAGACGACCCTCGTCAAGCTGCTCGTGGGGCTGTATCGGCCGGCCGAGGGCAGGATCCTCTACGACGGCGTTCCCCACGACCGCATCGACCTCGACTCGCTGCGCTCCCAGATCGGCTTCGTGACCCAGGAGACCCAGCTCTTCGCCGGCTCGATCCGGGACAACCTGCGCTTCGTCAACCCACGCGCCACCGATGCCGAGCTGATCGAGGTCCTCGAGGAGGCCGCCTGCACCGGGCTGCTGACCCGCGCCGGCCGGCAGCTCGACACGGTGATCGGCGAGGGGGGCATGAAGGTCTCCGGAGGCGAGCGGCAACGCCTCTCGATCGCCCGCGCCTTGTTGCGCGGCCCCAGCCTGCTGATCTTCGACGAGGCCACTTCGTCACTCGACTCCCTCACCGAGAGCGAGATCACCGCCACGATCCGCGACGTGTCGCGGCGCAAGAGCGCCATCACCGTGCTCATTGCCCACCGTCTGTCGACGGTCATGTACGCCGATGTCATCCACGTGCTCGAGAAGGGCGCCGTCGTCGAGTCCGGCAACCACGCCGCGCTCCTCGCCCAGAAGGGCCTCTACTCCGCGATGTGGCGCCAGCAGATCGGCGAGCGCGAGCGCACGCCGGGCATCGCTCAGTTGCAGCCGACGCCTGCTCATCGAGCCCTGATTTCCTGAGCTCCTGCGCCCGAGGGGCGGCCGCAAGATCCACCTGGATGTTGATCCTGCAGCCTTGAGCCCGGACGGACGAGCGACCGGTGGCTTGACCGCCAGCAGCGTCTTGTCTACCTTCCCGGGGTGCGACGGCGACGGCCGGCGCCCCGGGGAGCCAGAAATGAGCGCGTTTTCCGTCAACCCTTCAGGTGAGAAGTTCCCTCTTCCGAACGAGCAGGAGTACGCGCCCGAGCTCAAGCGCCTGGAGACGCTGGCCGCCGAGGCGCGCGCCCGCGGCCAGGAGGTGGTGGTGGTCATGGGCGTCGGCTTTGTGGGCGCCGTGATGGCCGCCATCGTTGCCGACACCGTCGACAAGGCCACTGGCCAGCCGTCCAAGTTCGTCATCGGCTGCCAGCGGCCTTCGCCGCGCTCGTACTGGAAGATCCCCATGCTCAACCGCGGCGAGTCGCCGGTCAAGGCCGAGGACCCCGAGGTGGACCCGATGATCGCGCGCTGCGTGCGCGACAAGAAGACGCTCACCGCCACCTTCAACCCCGACTGCCTGGCGCTCGCCGACTGCGTCGTCGTCGACGTGCAGTGCGACTACAAGAAGGAGTCGCTCGGCGATCTGCGCACCGGCGAGGTCGAGATGGCGGCGCTCGAGGCGACGCTGCGCACCATCGGCGAGAAGATCCAGCCCCACTGCCTCGTGCTCATCGAGACAACGGTGGCGCCGGGGACCACGGAGTTCGTGGCGTTCCCGATCCTCAAGCGCGCCTTCGACACGCGCGGCATCACCTCCGACCCGGTCCTCGCCCACTCCTTCGAGCGGGTCATGCCGGGGCGCGAGTACGTGGCCTCGATCCGGGACTTCTGGCGGGTCTGCGCCGGCTGCAACGACGAGGCCAGGGCGCGGGTCGAGAGGTTCCTCACCGAGGTTCTCAACACGGAGCAGTTTCCCCTCACCGTCATGGACCGCCCGATCGAGTCGGAGACCACCAAGATCGTCGAGAACTCCTACCGCGCGACGATCCTGGCGTTCCTCAACGAGTGGAGCCTGTTCGCCGAGCGGAACGGCGTCGATCTCGTGAAGGTCATCCAGGCCATCAAGATGCGGCCCACCCACTCGAACATGATCTTCCCCGGCCCGGGCATCGGCGGCTACTGCCTGCCCAAGGACGGCGGCCTCGGGTTCTGGGCGTACAAGCACATCCTCGGCTTCGAGGACGATATCTTCCGCCTCACCACCGCTGCCATCGACATCAACGACACCCGCGGCCTGCACGCCGCCGAGCTCACCCGCGATGCGCTGCGCAACATGGGGCGCTACATCGCCGGCTCCGAGGTGCTGATCTGCGGCGCCTCCTACCGCGAGGACGTCGGCGACACCCGCTACTCCGGCTCCGAGCTGGTGGCCCGCAAGCTCACCGAGATGGGTGCCACGATCCGCGTCCACGACCCCTACGTCGACCACTGGTAAG
>DAONEV010000454.1:0-2701 GCA_035403265.1 Thermoanaerobaculaceae bacterium
CGAAAGACGTCGATGCCGTTCTTCCGCGCCAGGACGATGAAGCGTTCGGCGATGTCGTCGGGGTAGTGCTTGTACCCCACGAGGTTCTGGCCGCGCAGCAACATCTGGAAGCGGGTCCGGGGCATGGCGCGGCGCAGGATGCGCAGCCGCTCCCACGGATCCTCGTTGAGGAACCGCATGGCGGAGTCGAAGGTGGCACCTCCCCACACCTCGACCGACCAGTACCCGACCTTGTCCAGGGCCTCCGCCACCGGCAGCATGTCCTCGGTGCGCATGCGCGTCGCGAGGAGCGACTGGTGGGCGTCCCGGAGCAGCGTCTCGCAGACCAGCACAGGCTTGGCGCTCATCGTCACTCCTGTTCCGCCCGCGAGCCGAACATCTCCTTGGGCTTGATCATCAGCACCACCGCCCCGTCGGGCGACGACGGCGAGTGGGTCGTATAGGCGCGCACCACGGTACTCTCGTTCTTCTTCAGGGTGATCGACGGCATGTTGCGGAAGCGGATGGTGATCTCCCCATCGAGCACGAGGTACAGCTCGTCCTTGGTGTGGCGGTGGAACGGGTACTCGTCCTTGAAGTGCATGACGTACGCGGCATGGTCGTTGACCTGCCCGAGCTCGAGGTGCGTGTAGGGGGCGGTGAGGACCGCCGCCAGCTCGTCAACACTCATCTTGTTGGCCATGGCTGTCTCCTCCCGCCTACAGCGGCATCGTGTTGTGCTTAGAGGGCGGGTTCGAGTCCCGCTTGGTCTGCAGGGTGCGCAACGCCTCGATGAGGCGCGGCCGGGTCTGGCTGGGCTCGATGACGTCGTCGAGATACCCGCGCCCGGCCGCCGCGTACGGGTTGGCGAACTTCTCGCTGTACGCCTTGATCAGCTCGGCGCGCTTCGCCGCGGGGTCCTTCGCCTCCTGGATCTCCTTGCGGAAGATGATGTTGACCGCGCCGTCGGGACCCATTACCGCGATCTCAGCGGTCGGCCACGCGACGTTGAAGTCGCCGCGGATGTGCTTGGAGGACATCACGCAGTAGGCACCACCGTAGGCCTTGCGGGTGATCACCGTGAGCTTCGGCACCGTCGCCTCGCAGTAGGCGAACAGCAGCTTGGCGCCGTGGGTGATGATGCCGCCGTGCTCCTGGTCGAGCCCCGGCATGAAGCCGGGCACGTCCTCGAAGGTCACGATCGGAATGTTGAAGGCGTCGCAGAAGCGCACGAAGCGCGCGCCCTTGATCGAGGCCTTGATGTCCAGCACCCCGGCCAGGATGAGCGGCTGGTTGGCGACAATGCCGACCGTGCGACCACCCAGGCGGGCGAATCCAATGACGATGTTGCCCGCGTAGGAATCCTGGATCTCGAAGAACTCCCCGTTGTCGACGATCAGCCGGATCACCTCGGTGATGTCGTAGGGCTTTCCGGGATCGTCGGGGACAAGCGAGTTGAGCCTGTCCTCCGCGCGGTTGGGATCGTCCCCGGTGTCCACCAGTGGCGGGTCCTCCATGTTGTTGGAGGGCAGGAACCCCACGAGGTGCCGGATCATCTGCAGCGACTCGGCCTCGTCGGCGGCCACCAGGTGGCAAACTCCCGACTTCTTGGCATGCACGTCGGCACCGCCCAGTTCGTCGAAGGAAACCTCCTGGCGCGTCACGGCCTTCACGACGTCCGGGCCGGTGATGAACATGTGGCTCGACTTGCGCACCATGATCACGAAGTCGGTGAGGGCCGGCGAGTAGACCGCACCGCCGGCACACGGCCCCAGGATGGCCGAAATCTGCGGCACCACGCCGGAGGCCAGCGTGTTGCGCAGGAAGATGTCGGCGTAGGCGCCGAGCGAGACCACCCCTTCCTGGATACGGGCTCCGCCGGAATCGTTGAGGCCGATCAGCGGCGCGCCGTTCCTGGTGGCCAGCTCCATGACCTTGCAGATCTTCTCGGAGTGGACCTCGCCGAGCGAGCCGCCAAAGACCGTGAAGTCCTGGGAGAACGCATAGACCGTCCGGCCCTCGATGGTGCCCCAGCCGGTCACCACGCTGTCGGCCAGGTACCTCTTGGCGTCCATCCCAAAGTCGGTGGTGCGGTGCACCACGAAGGCGTCAAGCTCGCGGAACGACCCCGGGTCGAGCAGCGCCTCGAGGCGCTCGCGCGCCGTCATCTTGCCCTTGGCGTGCTGCGCGTCGATGCGCTCCTGCCCGCCTCCGAGCTGTGACTCTGTACGGAGCTTTTGCAGTTGCTTGATCCTGTCCTGTGCGCCCATCCGCCCTCCTTGCCCCGAGCCGGCGCCTTGTTCAAATGGGCGGGCCCCGGCGGGCCCCCATGGGTCGGCAGATTGTGCCACGTTCCCAGGGCTTTGGCCATAGTGACGGGTTTCACAAGACCGCCGCGACCGCCCGAGGAGGATCTGGCGGGCTGGGAGGTCGGCCGGTATCCTTCCGGCGTGGAGAGCCGGGGCAACCAGAGCGGAGGGAGCGCGGTGCAGGTCGTGCTCGTCCACCCCGAGATCGCATGGAATACGGGGAACGTCGGGCGGACCTGCGTCGCCGTCGGGGCGCAGCTTCATCTCGTTCGCCCGACCGGGTTCTCCCTGGACGCGGCCAGCGTCCGAAGGGCCGGGCTGGACTACTGGGAGCATGTCAACCCTGTGGTCTGGTCAGCCTGGGACGAATTCGAGCCCCACCTCTGGGAGCTCGGGGAGCCGTTCCTGTTCTT
>DAONEV010000455.1:0-2692 GCA_035403265.1 Thermoanaerobaculaceae bacterium
CGCCCCGACGTGCCCCCCTGCTATCTCGACCCCTGTCCCAGCTTCGCGCCCACAGCGACATCGCGAGCGATGCTCGAGATGGCGGCCGGCTCGGCGGCTCGCCACGCCCTCAAGCCAGGGACCGTCCTGCGGTTCGCGTCCGTGCCCGGCTATCCCATCCCCACAGGCAAGTAGCGGATCAGCAGGTCAGGTAGTCAGCGAATCAGGCAGTCAGCAGAAACGCTGTCTTCCTGACGCGCTGACCTGCTGATTCACTGGACGCGCTGGGCAGGTGGGGGATCAGGTCGATGAGGGCGGGGTCGGCTTGCTGTCGGTCGGCGGCTTGGGAGCCTCGGTGCTGCTCGTCGCGGCAGCGTCCTTGCCCGCGTCCTTCTTGCCGGACCGTGCGTAGTCGGTGACGTACCACCCCGTCCCCTTGAACTGCAGGGCAGGCGCCGAGACGAGCTTCTGCAGGGCGCCGCCGCATCGGGGGCACTCGGAAAGGGGCGCATCGTCCATCCGCTGCAGCACCTCGGAGACCTCCCCGCAGCTCTGGCAGCGGTATTCGTACAACGGCATCTCAATCCTCCGTGCGCACCGTTTCGGGCGCGCCACCCATTCACACAATCCCGGCTAGACGGGTGTCGAGGCCACCTGCACCTTGATCCCGGAGCTCGACTCCTTCTCCTTGCGGATCAGGCCAAGGCAGTGCAGGGCGTAGGCGATGCGGGCGTTGAGCCCGGCCGAGAGCGGACCCTGCTCGCACAGCTCGAAAAGGGTGCGCCGATTGTCCACCAGCGCCAAAAGCTCTTCCTCGCTGCCCTCAAGCTGAAACCCCTCAAGATGCTCGGGCGTCGGCGTCCGGGAGAACACCGTGTTCTTGCCGCCCAGCCGGCTGACTAGCCGCTTGGCGTCGGGGACCGTCTTGCTGCCGTGCAGGATGGCCCGAGGGGTCGGGATCCGCAGCTTGTAGACCTCGTCCACCCGGTCCGCGCCAAGGGTGAAGGTCACGAGCCCGTCCGAGAGCCCGAACAGACTCCAGACGATCCGCTGCACCTGCTCGAGCACCGCGGCGCGCATCTCCGCCTCGGAGAGCACGCCCATCTGGACCAGGATCTGCCCGTGCCGCTTGTGGGGGTTGTCCAGCAACATGAGAGCCGAGGTCCGGTACTGCTCCATGGTGAGCCGACCCGCGGCGAGGAGCATGTCCCCGAGCGACTCGGCCCGGTTGGTAGACGAGGCAAAAATGATGTCACCGTTCAGGAGGAAAACCCTCTTGGTGCAGTCGCCGAGCTGTGCCTCGACGATCCCAGGGACACGATAGCGGTGGATCGTCGCCAGCATCTCCGGCAGGGGAGTCTCGGCCAGGTCGCCGACATAGATGTGCCTCGCCTCAGCAACCACGCCGGAAATACTACCACGGCCACCCGGTCAACGCTTTGTTGCTCGCAGGCTTCAGCGCACCCGACAGCTCGCCCTCAGCCCAGGCCCCTCGCGACGGCTCGCGGGGAGAGCGCAGTGGCGGCTGCCGCCGTCACGAGGAGTCGCACAGGGGTGCCGGCAAGCGGGGCGGCGGGGGAATGGCGGAAGCGCATGGGAATCGAACCCACCCTCCGTACGGCAACCGCACGGAGCAACGGTTTTGAAGACCGCGAGAGCCACCGGGCCCCTGGCGCTTCCACCGTCAGTCTAGCACCCGGCCCGTCAGACAGGCCGAGGATCCGCGAGACCGCCCTTGTCTCCCCAAACCCTACCAGGAGCTGGCGAGCTCGCCCACCTCGGCCTGCACGGCGTCGAGGACGTCGCAGCGCTCAACGGCGGCCATCATCGCGTTGTGGTCGGTAAAGAGCGGGCGGTCGACGTCGAGGTGCTCGACTACCCTGCGGATCGCCGCCTTGGCGGCACGCGTGCCGGCGCCGGGAGTGAACTCGCGGAAGTCGAGCGCCTGGGCGGCGGCGATCAGCTCGATCCCCAGGATGCCGTAGGCGTTGGTGAGGATCTGCTTGGTCTTGAGGGCGGCGTTCATGCCCATCGACACGAAGTCCTCCTGGTCGGCGGCGGCCGGGATGGACTGGGTGCACGATGGGGTCGAGAGGATGCGCTGCTCGACGATGAGCGTGTCGGCCGTGTACTGGGAGAGCATCAGCCCCGAGAACATGCCAGCGCCCTTGGTGAGGAAGTCGGGCAGCCCCACCGACAGCGCCGAGTTGAGGAGGCGGTTGAGCCGGCGCTCGGAGAGCACCGAAATGGTCGTGATCCCGGCACCGACCAGGTCGAGCGGCATCGAGATCGGCGTGCCCTGGAAGTTGGCGCCGGTGAGCACGAGGTTGTCCTCGGCCACGAACACCGGGTTGTCGGCCACGGCGTTGAGCTCGATCTCGACCTGGACGCGGGCGTACGCCAGCGCATCGCGAACGGCGCCGATGATCTGGGGCGTCGAGCGCATCGAGTAGGCGTCCTGCACCTTGGTCTTGAGCTTGCCGGTCACGAGGTCGGAGCCGGCGATCACCTTGCGGAGGTTGCCGGCGCAGGTGATGGCGCCCTTGAAGCCACGCAGCACATGGAGCTTGTCCTGGTACGGCTTCATGTTGGCGAGCAGCGCCTCGAGCGACATCGCGGCGCCGATCTCGGCCTGCTTGATCCAGCGCTCGGCGTCGTAGAGGATCAGGCAGGCGATGCCGGTGATGAGGTTGGAGCCGTTGATGGCGGCGAG
>DAONEV010000456.1:0-2620 GCA_035403265.1 Thermoanaerobaculaceae bacterium
GGCTCGAGGTGAGGGACCGCGGGCCCGGTGTGCCGGAGGCGGATCGGGAACGGGTCTTTGAGCGCTTCGTGCGGCTGGCCGGAGGACGGGCCAGCAACCCGGGCGGCTCGGGACTGGGTCTCGCCATCGTGGCCGAGGTCGTGCGCAGTCACGGTGGACGGGTCCAGGTCCGCGATCGGGAGGGTGGTGGCGCCATCTTCCGGGTCGAGCTGCCGGCGCGCGAGACCTGAAGACACCGACGCCCCGCTCCGGTGAGCGGGGCGTCGGCGCAGGGAAGGAATGGACTACTTCGAGGCGGCGGGTTTGGCTACCGCCTTCGCCGGCGCTGGCGGGGCCGGCGGCACGGCCACGCCAATCGACGTGGCGACGTTCTTGGCGTCCTTGATCATGTAACGGACGGTGACCATCTCACCGACCTTGAGGGTGCCATGGACCTGGGTGGCGGTGGTCCAGGTGAACTCGGTCTCCTTGCCAGCCGCGTCCTTGAGCTTGAAGTCCTTGGTGGCATCGTCGAGAGTCGAGATCTGACCTTTCATCTCGTGGCCGTGGGAATGGGTTTGCTTGGCCACAGCGGGTTGCGCACCAGCCACGGTGGTGAAACCGACGAGGGCGACCAGGATGGCCACTGCGACGAGCTTGGACAGGTTGTTGTTCATGATCGGCGTCTCCCTTCAGACGAGCGCATCCTAGGAGCCCGACCATGAACGCAAGATGAATGGACTCACCCTATCTGTCGACCCAGCCCAAAGGGTGGAATTCGGCCAACCCTCGACCGGCGACGTCACGGCCAACGGGCGGAAACGCCGGGGGCGGGGTGCGGCCCTCGGCGACTCTCAGAGCCTGGGCGCCGAGCCAGAGGCCGGATCGTCCCACACGAAGGTGACCGGCCCGTCGTTGACCAGCTCCACCTCCATGTGAGCCCGAAACACCCCGGTGTTCACATGGGTCCCGCGGGCGCGAAGAGCCTCTGCCAGTGCCTCGATCAGGGGCGCCGCTTCCTCCGGGCGCGCCGCGTTCACGAAGTCTGGCCTCCGGCCGCGGCGTATCGATCCGGCCAGGGTGAACTGTGACACGAGGAGCACCGCACCGGAGACCTCGTCGAGGCCAAGGTTCATGTGGCCTTCGTCATCCTCGAAGATCCTCAGACCGGAGAGCCGGTGCGCGGCGCGGTCGACCTGTGCGAGACCGTCGCCGCACTCGATCCCCACCAGCAGCAGTAGGCCCGGCCCGATCTCGCTCACCGTCTCACCCGCCACCCGAACCGCGGCCCGGCTCACCCGTTGCACGACGATGCGCATCCCGCCTCCCCGGCCATCGCCGAGATGATAGCTACGATTTGCTGGAGCGGGTCGAAACCAGCGGCATCTCCAGGAGCGCCCCGCGAGGCCCGCGGGTGGCCGCGAACAGCAGCGATGCCGCGACCTCCATGGGATCGACCCAGGTTTCGGGGTCTATTTGAGGCGTGGTCTGGCGGTTGAGTGGGGTGTCGATCGAGCTGAGAGGGAAGACGACCGTGACCCGGACACCCTGGTTCCGGACCTCCCGCTCCAGCGCCGCGAGGTAGTGCGCCACGGCCCCTTTGGCGGCAGCGTACAGCGTCATCCCGGCGCCACCGGCCTGGCCCCAGACGAGGTTGGTGGCGACGCTGGCGATGAAGCCGTCGCCTGCCCGCACCATGCCAGGCAGGACCGCCCGCACGGTGTGGAAAAGGGTACGCAGGTTCGAGTCCATGAGGCGGTCATAGAGCGCGTCACCAGCCTCCCAGGCGGCATGCTTGGCGAAGCCCCCCACGAGGTGCAGCAGCCCGGCTATCGGCCCTGCCGACTCGGCCAAGCGCGCGGCGCGTTCCGCCTCCGAGGCGCGTCCCAGGTCGGCCACCACGGCCCGGGCACCGAGGTCGCGTGCCTGGGCTTCGACCTCCTCGCGCCGCCAGTCCACCAGGACGAGCTCGGCCCCGGCCTCCCGGAAGACTGGCGCGATTACCCTTCCCAGCTCCCCGGACGCGCCGGTGATGAGGTAGGTGCCATGTAGTCGCAGCTCCACGTGACTCCCTTCGACCTGGCATTGTCGCCGATCCGGGCCAGCGGGCCAAACGATCCCGCCAGGAGCCCACCTGAGCAAGGGGAGCGCCGGAGCGGAGAGGGCCGCCCAGGTGCAGGTAGGACTATGGGAAGCGGCCGCTGTGGCCGATCGAATCGTGACCAGTCGCGCCGCACGGATCCGGCCACCTACCGAAACTCCTGGAATGTGACGCGGATCACAGCTCTGCCCCCTTGTCAGGCTCCCCGGAAGGTGCTAGCTTTGCGGTTGTGAAGGCCTTCACGACTGGGGTTGGGTTAGATCGTTGAATCCAGAACCTCCCCGGTGGGGCGCCCCGCAGGGTACCGCCGTTGGATCTCCCCCCCAAGCTATCCGACCTTCGGTTCCCAACGCCCCGCCGGGGGGTCTTCTTTTCTGGCCGCACATCCGTCCAGGGAGGTTCTTGAGATGAAGCGTATCCTGTCAGGCAACGAGGCTATCGCCCGTGGAGCCTGGGAAGCTGGCGTGCACGTTGCCGCGGCCTACCCTGGCACCCCGTCAACCGAGATCCTCGAGGAGCTGGCGCGGTTCCCGCTCGTCT
>DAONEV010000457.1:0-2611 GCA_035403265.1 Thermoanaerobaculaceae bacterium
AAGCGCCAGCCAGCAACCGTGGGCACACTGGTGGGCAGGAGTCCAAGCTGGATGGCGCGGGCCAGTTCCAGGTCGTGCAGCAGGCGCTGGTGCTCGCGATCGCGCTGCAGCAGCTTGGCGTTCTCCAGGGCAACACCGGCCTGGGCCGCCAGGGCCGCCAGAACCTGCTCATCGCGCGTGGTGAAGGCCGGAGCGACACGCTTGTTGAGAGTCTGGATCACTCCGACCACCACGCCGTCGTGGTTGAAGTCGCCGGTCACGATCTCTTCGCCGCCCGCCATCGTCCCGGCGGACGTGAACCCACCGAGCCCGTCGCCGAGCAGGATCAGGGTCGGTCCAAGCGGGTCCGAGGCGACGAGGTCCATCGTGCCGTCCAGGTTCATGTCAACCGGGGCGATCACCCTGGGGAGGAGCCACTTGATCGTGGTGGTCGGCCCGCTGGTGAAATGGCCGGTCCCATCACCGAGGTGGACAGAAACAATGTTCTTCGTCGTTTCCGTGTTGGCCGAGGCGACCGCGACGTCGAGCCAGCCGTCGCCGTTGAAATCCGCAAGCGCGATCGGGCCAGGGGCAGTCACCGTGCCGAACGATGACCCGGTCGTGAAGCTCCCGTCACCGTGGCCGAGCATCACGATACCTGTCGCCGTCGTGTAGTCGGAGACCACGAGGTCGGGGATGCCATCACCGTCGACATCACCGACGCCCGGGCGAGCCGTCCCGTAGGGGAGCGCCGAGACCACGGGCGCAGCAAACGGGCCGGTCCCGTTGTCGAGGAGGACGGCCACGCTCCTGCCCGGATCCACGAGCAAGAGGTCCTCGTGCCCGTCTGCATTGAAGTCGGCTCCGAGCATGAAGCTCACGCCAGGCAGCGGTATCGGGATTGGCATCGGGTTCCGCAACACCGACGCGGCGCCGGCAGATGCGGTCAGCAGCGCGGTAGCGAGCGCGAATGAGGGTCCCCAGGGAGCCGCCGCGCGGCGCTGCCACCAACTCCCGCTCGCCCGGCGGGAGATCGGCCCGTCACGCCTCGCACGCGCGCCTTCGAGACAGTCGACGTCGCGACATGTCAGACCGCCTGCAGTCCGCCTCATGGTCGCCCCCTCCCGTTACCGGGCCACCGCGAGCTCGGTGACCCGCTGTCGATCTTGATCTGCGGCGTCAACCCGAAAGCCCGGCCGCCTCGGCCGCTTGTTTGAGGCTTTCGATCCGATCATCCGCGCCACGGCGATGACCAGAAACCCGCCCGTGCCACAGGCGGGATCGAGGAAGATCTCGATGATGGAATCTCCATTTTGCACCCGTGCGAGTCTACACCCACGGGAGGCGGCTCGCCGCCGCGGGGAGAACCTATCGACCTCGACGATTCGGCGGACGAGCTGCGCCCAGCGGCGACCGGCGCCGGTGGAAGAGGAAGTACGGGCGCAGCATGCTGGGGATCGGACACACCCACTGGACGTGGCCGACCTCGGCCAGCACCTCCTCACGCAGGCACGCGACCACCGCGGCAGCGCGCTTGCTGGCGCACGACGGGCACAGCCCGCGGACCTCACACGAGAGCTCGCCTTGCTGCCGTGTCCCCCGCCGATCCGGGTCCAAGGCACTGGGGCGGCCCTTGCGGGTGCCCATCTCGACGAGCTGGCCCACGCCGTCCTGGTCGAGCGACGCAAACGGGTCGGCCGGCCAGATGTCCCGCGCCAGGTACAGCGGCAGGAACTTCCCGGCGTCGTCGCGCGACACGCCGAAGGTGGTCTGTGTCAGGTCGTTGGTGCCGAAGGAGAAGAACTCCGCGGTCTCGGCGATCTTGTCCGCGGTCAGGGCGGCGCGCGGCAGCTCGATCATGGTGCCGACCAGGTAGTCGACCTTGATGCCGTGCCGCTTGAAGACCTCCTCGGCCACGGCGCGGACCTGCTGCTCCTGGTCCACGAGCTCCTTCTTGATGCCGACGAGCGGGATCATGATCTCGGGCTTGACGTCGACGCCTTCCTTCTTGACGATGCACGCCGCCTCGAGGATGGCGCGCGCCTGCATGCGGGTGATCTCCGGGTAGGCGATCCCCAGCCGGCAGCCGCGATGGCCGAGCATGGGGTTGGCCTCGTGGAGGTCGTCCACCTTGGCCTTCACGGCCTCGGCGGTGATCCCGAGCTGCGCGGCAACCTCGGCCTGCTCCCTGGCGGTGTGCGGCAGGAACTCGTGCAGCGGTGGGTCCAGGGTGCGCACGGTGACCGGGCGCTCGCCCATGGCCCGGAAGATGCCGGCGAAGTCGTCACGCTGCATGGGCAGCAGCTTGTCGAGCGCCCGCTGCCGCTCGGCCTCGGTGTCGGCCAGGATCATCTCGCGCACCGCGACGATGCGCTCGCCGCCGAAGAACATGTGCTCGGTGCGGCACAGCCCGATGCCCTCGGCGCCGAACAGCACGGCGTTGGCCGCCTGGTCGGGCTGGTCGGCGTTGGCACGGACCTTCATGGTGCGCACCTTGTCGGCCCAGTCCATCAGGTGGGCGTAGTACTTATAGGCCGGGGAAGCCGTTGGCTCCATGGACTTCTCGATCAGCACCTGAAGCACCTCGGAGGGCCGGGTCTCGAGCTTGCCGACGATCACCTCGCCGGTGAAG
>DAONEV010000458.1:0-2609 GCA_035403265.1 Thermoanaerobaculaceae bacterium
AAGTCGGTGTGGATCGTTGGCGGCGACGGCTGGGCCTATGACATCGGCTACGGCGGTCTGGACCATGTCATCGCCATGGGCCGCGACGTCAACCTCCTGGTGCTCGACACCGAGGTCTACTCCAACACCGGCGGCCAGGCCTCCAAGGCCACGCCGTTGGGCGCCGCCGCCAAGTTCGCCATGGCCGGCAAGTCCTTACCCAAGAAGGATCTGGGCATGATCGCCATGGCCTACGGCAACGTCTTCGTGGCGCGCGTCGCGATCGGCGCCAGGGATGCCCAGACAGTCCGGGCGCTCCAGGAAGCCGACTCCTACCCGGGCCCGTCGCTGGTCATTGCCTACAGCCACTGCATCGCCCACGGCTTCGACCTGGCCCAGGGCTGCGAGCAGCAGCGCCTGGCCGTCGAGTCCGGCTACTGGCCGCTCTACCGCTTTGACCCGCGCCGGCTGGCGATCGGCGAGAGCCCGCTCAAGCTCGACTCCGGGACGCCGAAGTTCCCGATCGCCCAGTACGTCCGCAACGAGACCCGCTACCGCATGGTCGAGCAGGCGAACCCCGAACACTTCAAGCACCTCATGGAGGCTGCGCAGCGCGAGGTCACCAACCGCTTCTCCATCTACGAGCAGCTCGCCAAGCTGACGGTGCCGGTAAGGGCCGATGGCGAGCCCTCCACCGGCAGCTCCGAGAACTGAGAGGGACGACATGGACCTTTCGACCACCTACCTTGGACTGAAGCTCGCCAACCCCCTGGTTGCCGGGTCGTCGCCCCTCGTCGACGACATGGACGCCGTCAAGCGCCTGATCGACGCCGGCGTCGGCGCCATCGTCATGCACTCGATCTTCGAGGAGCAGATCACCCGCGAGCAGCTCGGCACGATCATGGACATGGAGCTGCACGCCGAGGCGTTCGCCGAGGCGCTCTCCTACTTCCCCGCCCCGGCCGACTACCGCCTGGGGCCGGAGAAGTACCTCGAGCAGATTCGCCGCATCAAGGACCTGGGGGCCGTGCCGGTCATCGGCTCGCTCAACGGCGTCACGCCGGCCGGTTGGCTCACCTATGCCAGGCAGATCGAGCAGGCCGGGGCCGATGCGCTGGAGCTCAACGTCTACTACCTCGCCACCCAGGCGTGGGAGACCGGGGACGTCGTCGAGAAGCGCACCCTCGACATCGTCAAGGCTGTCAAGGCCGAGGTGAAGATCCCGGTGGCCGTCAAGCTCTCGCCGTTCTACTCGTCGCTCCCCAACCTCGCCAAGCAGATCGAGGTCGCCGGCGCGAGCGGCCTCGTCATCTTCAACCGTTTCTACCAGCCGGACATCGACATCGAGGCCCTGGAGCCGCGGCCCAACCTCGAGCTTTCCACCTCCGCCGAGCTCCTGCTCCGCCTGCGGTGGCTGGCCATTCTCTTCGGACAGTTCAAGGGCTCCCTCTCCGTCACGGGCGGCGTCCACACCGCAAATGACGCCCTCAAGGCCCTCATGGCCGGAGCGTCGGCGGTGCAGCTCGTCTCGGTGCTGCTGGCCAAGGGGCCGGAGCATGTCCGGGTGATCCGGGACGTCATGCAGACCTGGCTGGAGGAGCACGAGTACGCCTCCGTCGAGCAGGCCATCGGCTCGATGAGCCTGCAGCGCTCCCCAAACCCCCAGGCCTTCGAACGCGCCAACTACCAGCGCATCCTCGCGGGCTGGCGGCCGTAGCAGGCCGAGAGCCACAACCAACAACGGGCGGGCCGAAAAGCCCGCCCTTTCCTTTCCACTCCACTGTCACGCCTTGGCTTGACTCCCCCCTCGGCGCGGGTATCCTCGCGCACGATGAGAACGAGCGGCCGTGCCGATTGAACCTGGCACCAACGTGCCTCGTGCCTGCGACAGGTCGGGTGGCAGTGCCTCCACCTGGCCGGGAGATCGGGGACGAGCCGTGAGCGGGGGCCGGTGATGCCGTCGCGGCCAGACCTCGCCGGCGCCGATGCGGCGCCGGCCGTCATGCCGTCAGACACGCCGCCGCGACGGCTACTGTGGAGCCTGATGCTGCTCGTGGCGCTGGGGGCGGTGGCGTTCTACAACGGAACCTGTATCAACCAGAACGCCCGACTCGACGCGATCTACACCTTCGTCGAGCCGGGCCCACACCGCTTCACGTTCCGGATCGACCCGTTTCTACTCGATCCGGCGCGTGGAATCAACACCGTCGACTGGGCGCGGAGCCCGGCGGATGGACATTTCTACTCCAACAAGGCGCCTGGCACCATCCTCCTCGGAGTTCCCGTTTACGCCGCCCTCTGGGGAGCGGAGCGTGCGCTCGGCGTCGATCCGATCGCGCTGCTGCCCGTGATCCTCAACGCCTGGCTGATCCACTTCGTGGTGACAATCGTTCCATTCGTGCTCTCGGCAGGAGCCTTTGCGACCCTGGTATATCGGCTGACAGCCGGCAACAGGCGACGGACGGCGGCACTGACGGTGCTCCTCTACCTGGGAACGCCGGCACTGCCTTTCGCGACGATGTTGTGGGGCCATGCCACGGCGCTCGCGTTCGCCGTCTTCGCGCTTGCCAGCGTCCTGGCGCCACGGCCACGATTCGTCGCCGCGGGGCTCTTCCTGGGGCTGGCCGTCC
>DAONEV010000459.1:0-2600 GCA_035403265.1 Thermoanaerobaculaceae bacterium
AAGTGCGGATCCTGCGCCTCGGTGAGCCGGATGAGGGAGTGGATCTGGCTTCCAAACCGCTCCTCGAATCGCAAGCGCATCGGCTCCAGCCCGTCGCGGGTCACCCGGCGCACGAATGCCTCGCCGAAGATCTTCTCGTAGAGGTAGTGGGTATAGAGGCCGAAGGCTTCGGGACCGCGCCTGTAGAAGCGCAGTGACAGCGCTTCGTACATCTCGAACAGCTCCTCCGGGAAAAGGAGGATGCCCGAGAGCGTCAGAGTGTGGAGGCGATGGCGGTACTGCCGTGCGTACTCCAGGGCCACGAACCCCCCGTACGAGATCCCCATGAGATGCAGCCGGTCGATACCCAGCTCCCCCCGGATGAGATCGAGTGCGTCGGCAAGCCGGTCGATGGAGACTGGCTCGTCAGGTTTCGCGGACCCGCCCTGCCCAAGGTAGTCGTACAGGACGACGTCGAACTCGGGATGCAGCATGGGCACGAACCCGTACCAGGCCCTCGTGTGCATGGCAAGGCCGTTGAGCAGGCACACCGCTTCCCGCCCGCCGGTCCCGAAGCGCTCCCAGTGGATGTCGTGCCCATCCAGAATGACGGAGCCCTGCTGTGTCGGCTCGAGTTGCTGAGCTCCCATGATCCCTCCTCACCTCCACTCAAGGAGTGCTGTTCCATCAGGGACATCAACTTGCGTCTGCGCGATGAGCGCCCGGGCTCAACGCCCACCGCTTTGCCCATCCTCGTCCCTCAGGACGCGGGCTTGAGAACGGTGCAGACCGACGCGCAGATCGGGCCGCCGATGTTGAACGTCGCCGCCGCCCGCGGGCTCGGCACCTGCAGCTCGGCGGGGACTTTCCCGAGAAGCTGCCAGGCGGCCCAGCCGACCATCGCCACGCCGGTGGCGCCGACCGGATGACCCTTGGCGATCAGCCCACCGGAGGTATTGATGCCGCACTCGCCTCTCGGGTCGGCCTTGCCGTCCACCCAGTATTGCGCGCCCTTCCCGTGCTCGGCCTTGCCGATCACCTCGGTGGCGATGGCTCCCATCACCGTGAAGCAGTCGTGCACCTCGGCGACGTTGACCTCGGCCGGCTTGACGCCGGCCCGCTGATAGGCCTCGTGCATGGCGCGGTAGGCCCCGACCGGACGCAGCGGGTCCCGGTTCCCCTTGGTCAGCGGGTCGGTGGCCTGGCCCCAGCCGGCGATCTCCACGGTGTCGCGCCTGGGGATGCCGAGCTTGCGCAGTCCCTCCTCGGTCGCCAACAGGAGCCCGGCGTAGCCGTCGGAGATCTGGGAGCAGTCGTAGGTCTTCAGTGGCAGGCCCTCGACCAGGTACCGGTTGCGGTCGTCGATGGTCATGGCCTGGGCGAGGGTGATCTGCACCTTCTGCATCTGGGCGAAGGGGTTGTACCTGGCGTTGCCGTACTCGCTCACGGCGATCTGCGCGAGGTGCTCCTCCTTGACGCCGTGGACGCGCAGGTAGTCCGCCATCACCTCGGCGAAGAGGTGCGGGAAGACGTAGGTCTTGCCGACCCGCTCGTCGGGGTGGGAGAAGAACCCCAGCACCTTGCCGATGAGCTTGCCGTCCATCTTCCCTTCGGCGTCGCGCATCTTCTCGAACCCGACCGCCAGGCCGATGTCGCCGTACCCCAGCAGGAGCTTGTGGATCACGGAGATGATGGCCTGACCGCCGGTGGCGCAGGCGTTCTCCACCGCCTCTATTGGCTTGGACTCCAGGCCGGGCACCTGGGCCACGAGCCCGGCCAGCAGGCCCTGCTCGTTGAGGGCGCTGGCGCAGATGGCGCCGACCGACGCGACGTCGACGACCGAGGGGTCGGCCTTGCCAGCAGCGCAGGTCTCGGTGACCGCGGCCCTCACGATGTCGGGAATCGTCATGGGCCCGAGCTTGCCGAACCTGGACTGGTGGTAGGCGGCGATGTAGATGGGCTTGTCGTTCACGAGGATCCTCCAGTTTGATCGAAATCGGTATCAGAAGGCGGCGCATGGCGGCCTTGTCGAGGGTCGGGGCACACGTTCCGGGAACCGGGACCCGCCAGGGACCCACGGCCGCTGCCCTCCAGGGTGGCGAGGAACTCCAGCGTCAGCTCGACGAAACGCAACGGCCGTTCGTGGACGAGGACGTGGCCCGAGTCCGCGACCAAGGCGAACCGGGCTCCCGGGATGGCGTCGGCCACCGCGCGGGCACGGTCGAGCGGAAACACCAGGTCCTCGCCGGCGGCGAGCACCAGGGTCGGGCAGGCCACCTGGGGCAGGATCGGCCGCAGGTCAAAGCCCTCCAGGGTCTCAAGCAGGCCCGCCAGCCCCTCCCACCAGCCGCGAGGGAGCTGGGAGAGCTGCGTGGCCCGCACGGTCAGTGCGTCATGGTTGGCGGCCACGTGGGACGGTGTGTAGAACATCGCCGCCATCAGCTCGGCCAGACGGGCTGGGCTGCCGCCGTCCAGGACCAGGCGGCAAGCTGCCGAGAGCTGACGCACTCCGCGCGCCAGCTCCGGCGTTGCGTGGTCGCCCACCGTGACACCCACCAGCGACCGCACCCGGCCGGGATGGAGGGCCGCCAGCGCGATGCCGACGAGCCCGCCGAACGAGG
>DAONEV010000460.1:0-2595 GCA_035403265.1 Thermoanaerobaculaceae bacterium
AACCTTGATGAGGATGAGGGAAATCCCCATGGCGATGCCGACCAGGACGAGCGGCCACGCCATCTCGCCGCCGACGATGCCCTGGGAGAGGGCGGCCATGAGGCCGGCCTGGGGCGCCGGGTAGGTACGGCCTCCGAAGCCGCCGGCGGCGCCGAACTGGGCCACGTCGGCGGAGTACATCATGTAGAGCGGGAAGAACATCAACAGGCCGGCCGCGACCACGCCGATGATGTCGCCGACCTGCATCTTCCAGGGGGTACCGCCGAGGATGTGCCCGACCTTGAGGTCCTGCAGCATCTCGCCGGCCACTGCCGCCGAGACGCACCCGATCGCCGCGACCGCCAGCACCGCCGCAACTCCCTGCTGGCCCTTCGCACCGACGATGACCATGGTCAAAGCGGCCACGATCGTGGTGGCCAGGGTCAGACCCGACAGCGGGTTGTTGGAGGAGCCGATGGTGCCCACCAGGTTGCCGGACACCGCCGCGAAGAAAAAGCCGGTGATGAGCATGACGACAGCGGCAAAGATCGCTGGCACGATCGCGTTGGTAAACAAGAAGTAGAGCGCCACCATGGCGCAGACGATGGCCATGATGCCGAGCAGCACGACCTTGAAGGACAGGTCCTGCTCGGTGCGCTCGGTGGCGGCCGAGGCGGTCGCCGCCTTCCTGACGTCGGCGATCGAGCGCTTGAGCCCTTCGGCGAGCCGCGCACGCATCTTGTAGAGGGTGTAGCAGGCGCCCACCAGCATGCCGCCGACGGCAATCGGCCGGACGATGAACCGGTAGAGGTGGGCTACCAGGCCGGGCCAGTTCTGTACGCCGTCCAGCGTGTACTGGTCGATCATGGTCGGGCCGAGGAAGAAGACCAGCAGCGGGACGAACAGGCCCCACGCCAGCAACCCGCCGGCGAAGTTCAGCGCGCCCAGCTCGGGGCCGATGATGAAACCGACGCCCAGGTAGGCAGGCGTGACGGCCGGCGCCGAGAACGTCGAAACGCCGCCCACCGTGATCTTCTTGGCATCGCCGGTCAGTCCAAGCCGCACGAAGCCGTCCTTCAGCTTCCCGACGGCGATCTGGAAGTCATTCGAGGAGCGGAAGATCCCCAGGGCATCCATGCACCGCACGACAGCGCCAACACCCATCGCCCGGAAGAGCTGCATGGCCGCGTCGGCGCCCTTCTGGCCAGCCTTGTGGATTTCCGAGGCGGCGACGGACTCGGGGAACGGCAGGGTCGGGTCCTCGACCATGACGCGGCGCAGGATGGTCACGAACATGATGCCCAGGATGCCGCCCAGGATCATCAGCGCCGAGGCGAAGAGGTACTCCCTGAACATGTGCTCGCGGTCGAAGTGCCAGATCTGGAGGATGACGAACGCCGGGATCGTGAAGATCGCTCCGGCCGCCACCGACTCGCCGATCGAGCCGACGGTCCGGGCGAAGTTCTCCTCGAGCAGCGAGCCCTTGCCGATGCGCAGCAGCGCCATGCCGATAACCGCCGCCGGGTAGGTCGCGGCGATCGTCATGCCGGCGCGCAGACCCAGGTAGGCGTTGGCCGCCCCAAGGACCACGCACATGCCGAGGCCAATGAGAAGTGCCCGCAGCGTGAACTCCGACTGGGTCACGTTGGCGGGCACAAAGGGGGTGAACTTCTTCTCACTCATGAACGCCACCTCCTGCCTTTTCTTGCCGTCGCCGCAAGCTACTGCGACGGTGGGTCGTGGCCGGCATTGTGCGGCCCAGCCATCGCAGGGTCAAGGGGAGTAGCGGGGTCACGGCCGGAATGCCGCTCCCACAAGACGCTCCTGGCCTGAAACGAACTGGGGGCGGAGACGTGAATCCTGGTCGATAATCTGCGTATAGAATGCTAATATGTTGTGACGATGCCAGCGATGCAGACTTGACATTATGATGCGCAGATTCTAGATTGAGCTCGTCGGCAGCGCGCTGCTGACAGGGAGACACTCATGGCCGCCAATACCAACTACACCGTCAAGGCCAGCGAGGCGCTGCAGGCCGCCGTGCAGGGCGCCACCGCTCGTGGCAATCCCGAGATCTCTCCCTCACATCTGTTGCTGGCGTTGCTCGAGCAGGAGGAGGGACTTGCTCCCAAGCTTCTGGCCAAGGTCGGGGCGCCGGCCGGCCGGGTTGGCGAGGAGCTGCGGAGCGACCTGGACCGGTTGCCGCGGGCCCAGGGGGCCGCCGAGCCGGTGCCCGGACGCGACCTCCGCAAGGTGCTGGAGGCGGCCACCAAGCTCGCACCGCAGTTCCAGGACGACTACATCTCGGTCGAGCACCTCCTGCTCGCCGTCACCCAGGTGGCGGGGTGCAGTGCCGCCCAGATCCTGGCCCGCTTCGGCGTCGGCAAGGACACGCTGCTGCGCGCTATCCAGGAGCTGCGCGGCTCCCATCGCGTCACCGACGAGAATCCAGAAGGCAAGCTCGAGGCGCTCAAGAAGTACGGCCGCGACCTCACGGAGCTGGCGCGTGCCTCCAAGCTCGACCCGGTGATCGGTCGCGACGACGAGATCCGCCGCGTCATGCAGGTGCTCACACGCCGCACCAAGAACAACCCGGTGCTGATCGGGGAGCCCGGC
>DAONEV010000461.1:0-2580 GCA_035403265.1 Thermoanaerobaculaceae bacterium
GTCTCGGTGGTGGCGGCCGGAGAGTGCACGGCGTTCGGGGCGCGAGCCGTGGCCATCCCGCACGGCGTCGGGCTTGGCCCTCTGTCCGAACGGCCCCGGGACATCGACGTGGCGTTCTGGGGCCGGCTTGCCTACTTCGCGAACAGCGACGCGGCTCGCTTCCTGCTCGATGCCATCTGGCCGCTGGTCCGCGCCAGGCGGCCAGGCGCCACCCTTCTCGTCGGCGGCGCCGACGCGCCGGCCTGGCTGCTCAAGGCCGGGGGATGGGATGGCGTCACCGTGCAATCTCCGCTTGAAGATCGTGAAGCCGTGCTCCGGAGGGTAAGGGTCGCCGTGGTGCCGCTGCGCTTCGGGACCGGGATGTCCAACAAGGTTCTCGAAGCGGCCGACGCCGCGTGCGCCGTCGTCTCCACGCCACAGGGCGTGCGGGGCCTTCCCGAGCTGGCGGCGAAGGTGTCCAGCGGACAATCGGCGGAGGAGCTCGCGGCAGGGATCGTGGACCTCCTGGAGCACCCGGACGTGGCCCTGAGCCAGGGGCGGGAGTTGCGCCACGAGGCGGAGTCGTGGTATTCCCGCCTGTCGGCAGGCCAACGGTTGGTTGCTCTCGCACGAGGTGCTCGGGAGCGTGGCATGTCGTGGGGAGAGATATGAGCGGCGAGAAGCCGAGTGCATTCGTGGTCGTGGGAACGCGGCCGGAGGCGATCAAGCTGGCTCCGGTCGTGGAGGCGCTCCTGTCGGAAGGGCGGATCCGCCCGGTCCTCGTCGCGACCTCCCAGCACCGGGAGATGCTGCGCCAGGCTTTGCGGCCGTTCGATCTCCTGCCCGATGTCGACCTCGACATCATGTCGGCTGGCCAGACTCCGACGCGGGTGGCGACCGAGGTGCTGCGGCGCTTCGAGCCGCTGCTGGCCGATCGACGGCCCGCCTGGGTGGTCGTGCAGGGCGACACGACGACGACCTTCGCTGCGGCGGTGGCGGCGTTCTACGCCGAGATCCCGGTGGCGCACGTCGAGGCCGGCCTTCGCACCGGGCGGCTCGATTCGCCGTTTCCCGAGGAGTTCAACCGGCGCGCGGCCTCGGTGGCCACGGCCCTGCATCTCGCGCCGACCCCCGGGGCGGCGGCGAACCTGCGCGCCGAGGGCATCAAGGACGATGCCATTGTCGTGGTCGGCAATACTGCAGTCGACGCCGTGCTGCGCATCCGTCGCGGCAGGCCGGCCCGGGTCCAGGCCGAGCCACCGCTGGTGCTCGTCACTCTCCATCGCCGGGAGAGCTTCGGGGAGCCCATCGCGCGGGTGCTGGACGCATTGCGTCAGCTCGCCATGGAGAACGCCGGCCGCCTGCGGCTCGTCTACCCGGTCCACCCCAACCCGAACGTCGACCAGCCGGCGCGCCAAGCCCTCGCGGGGGTACCGGGCGTCGAGCTGCTTCCGCCCCTGGACTACCCGGACTTCCTGGACCTCTTTGCTGAGGCCCGGTTCGTGCTGTCGGACTCTGGTGGCGTCCAGGAGGAAGGGCCGACGCTCGGCGTGCCGGTGCTGATCCTGCGGGACACGACCGAGCGTCCAGAGGTGTTGGAGTCAGGCTGGGGAAAGCTGGTCGGGACCGACGGTGGCCTGATCCTCGCAGAGGCCCGCCGGCTCCTTCACGACGACGCGGCGCTCGCCGCCATGAAGGCAGGCCCCAACCCCTTCGGCGACGGCCACAGCGGACCCGCGATCGCCAGGGCGCTGGCCGACCGGCTGTAGGCGCTTCGCCCGCATCTCTCGCCGGACCTGGTGGCGGGTGGGGAAGAAGGCCGTCACGCGCTCGCTGCTGGAAGGCTGGGATCCACGATCCCGGCTGTTGGCTTCGTGGCGCGGACCCTGACGGAGACGACGGATTCGGCGGTGGCGCGAAGGTCCTGGATGGACATGTCACTGGCCTCCATGAGCACGCGCTCGGTCTCGTCGGGGTTGGACGAGCCGATCGGGTAGGTGCCCTCGGACAGGACTTCGACGTTGGAGAAGCCCGCCCGGGAGATCATGGCGAGGTACTCGTCACGGAGCGATGCACCGGAAATGCAGCCGACGTAGGCTTCCACCGAGGCGCGGACCCGCTCCAGTAAAGGCCGCAGCAGTACGAGGTCGGAGAGCATGAGCACGCCGCCGGGCTTGAGAACCCGAAAGGCCTCGGCGAAGACTCGCGGCTTCTCCGGTGACAGGTTGATAACACAGTTGGAGATCACCATGTCGGCGACGGCGTCGGCGACGGGCAGGGCCTCGATCTCGCCGAGCCGGAACTCGACGTTGGTGATGTGGTCGCGGGCAGCCAGGGCGCGGGATCGCTCGATCATCTCCGGGGTCATGTCGACGCCGATGACCCGACCGGCCGGGCCAACTCGCGGCGAGGCAATGAAGGCATCAAACCCCGCTCCCGAGCCGAGGTCCACGACCACGTCGCCCGGCCTCAGCTCGGCAAAGGCGAGGGGGTTGCCGCACCCCAGCCCGAGGTTGGCACCGTCGGGTACGGCCGCGATCTCGGTGCTCGAGTACCCGACCTGGCGAGAGAGCTCGACGGGGGAAACGGCCGGCCCGCAGC
>DAONEV010000462.1:0-2568 GCA_035403265.1 Thermoanaerobaculaceae bacterium
CAGCAGACCACCCCGGAGTACTACCCTCTCACCCTCAACGCACTGGTGGCGGCCTCCAACCAGAAGTCCAACCGCGACCCGGTCATGGATCTCGCGGCGGGAGACGTGCGCGAGGCGCTCGAACGGCTGCGCGCCGAGGTTCTGGTCTGGCCAGTGGGGGGCTCGCGGGTCGAGCGCTGGGAGCACAACGCCGACCGCGCTTGGGAGCTCGATGCCCCGGCCCGGGCCGTGATCACCGAGCTGCTGCTGCGTGGTCCCCAGACCCCCGGAGAGCTGCGCGGCCGGGGTGAGCGCATGCATCCCTTCGCCGGGCTCGGGGAGGTGGAGGAGACGCTGAGGCGGCTTGCCTCGGGCCCGGAGCCGCTGGTCATGGAGCTGCCGCGCGGGGTGGGGCAGAAGGAGACGCGGTGGGCGCACCTCCTCGGCGGCCCGCCTGTCCTGCAGCCGGTGGTCCAGGTGCCGGCGGTGCCGTCGACGAGCACCCGGGAGCTGTCCGAGCGGGTGGCGCGACTGGAAGAGCAGATCTCAGGCCTCAACAGCAAGCTCGCGGAGCTGCTGGCGCGATTGGGGGAGTGACCGCAACCGGGGGTCCGGTGCAGGCGTAAGACAAGCAGGCCATCCTTGAGCCCTGGTGGAGGCGTCATGAGCGACGAGATCCCTGCAAGCCAACTGACCCGACGGGGGTTCCTGAGCACCGTGAGCGTTGGGGCCGTCGGCGTGGCGACGCTCGGTCACGCGTCGGCCGGAGTGGCGCCGGCGGCCGAGACGGCGGCCTCGGAGTTGCTCCGGGTCGTCCTCAAGGTCAACGGACGGGAGCACCGGCTGCTCGTCGAGCCGCGGTGGACACTGCTGTTCGTGCTGCGGGAGCGCCTCGGGCTGACGGGCACCAAGGTCGGCTGCGAGCGCGGCGAGTGCGGCGCCTGCACGGTGCTGGTGGATGGTGTGCCCCGCTACGCGTGCATGACGCTGGCGGCCGAGGCCCAGGGCCACGAGATCACCACCGTCGAAGGGCTCATGGACGGGGAGCAGCTCGGGCCGGTCCAGAAGGCGTTCGCCGAGCACGATGCCTTCCAGTGTGGATACTGCACATCCGGGCAGGTCGTGGCCGCAGAGGGGCTGCTGCGGGCCAAACCGGCGCCGAGCCGGGATGAGGTCCGCCTCGGGATGTCGGGCAACATCTGCCGCTGTGGCGCCTACGCCCACATCGTGAAGGCCGTGGAGATGGCGGCCGAGCTGCGCCGGGGAGGTGGGCGATGAGCGGCCAGGGTCTTTACTTTGTCGAAGGCGCCCTCCCCGAGACCCCGCCGGCCGCCCCGCCGGGAGAGCCCTGGCAGGCGACGAAGGTCGTGGGAACCCGCCAGACCCGCATCGACGCCTACGAGCGCGTGAGCGGCACCGCGGTCTACCCCTCGGATGTCGTCCTCCCTGACATGCTCTACGGCGCGATCCTGCGCTGTCCTCACCCTCATGCGAAGGTCAAGAAGGTGGATCTCACCGCCGCCAGGGCGGTCTCCGGCGTGCGTGCGGTGCTCGCCGGCGACTCCCCGGAGGCCGACCTGCGCTGGTACTACTCACGCCAGGTCTTCACCAAGCTCTTCGATCCCACCTGCCGTTTCGAGGGCGAGGCCGTAGCGGCCGTGGCCGCCGAGACGCCCCAGCAGGCCCAGGACGCTCTCCGGGCGATCCGCGTCGAGTACGACGTGCTGCCGTTCGTGGTCGAGGCGAGCCAGGCACTCGCGCCCGAGGCGTCGAAGATCGCCGAGGGCGGCAACCGGGTTGGGGAGCCCGAGGTCTACACCCGCGGCGACGTCACGAAGGGGTTTGCCGAGGCAGACCGGGTCGTCGAGCGCACCTACCACACCGCCGCCGAGATCCACTCGCCGATGGAGCTGTTCGGGTGCGTGGCGAAGTGGGACGGCCCCAGGCTGACGATCTGGGAGACCACCCAGGGGGTGTTCGCGGTGCAGCAGCGGGTGGCCCCGCTGCTCGACATCCCGCTCTCTCGCGTGCGGGTGATCGGGCATTACATGGGGGGCGGGTTCGGCTCCAAGCTGAGCGCCGACAAGTACCACCTCGTGGCGGCGGTGTTGGCGCGCCTGACGGCACGACCGGTGAAGCTGTTCCTGACCCGCGAGGAGGCGTTCCTGTGCGTCGGCAACCGCCCACCGGCCACGATGCGGGTGAAGGCCGGAGTGAGGAACGACGGCACCCTCACCGCCATGGAAATGGACGTGGTGGGTGCCAGCGGCGGCTACCCGGCCGGCGGTGCCTCGCTCGTCGACTGGCTGGTGCGCGACCTGTACCTCTGTCCCAACGTGAGGTGCACCTCCACCGATGTCCTCACCACCACCGGTCCGGCCCGGGCCTTCCGGGCTCCGGGCCACCCCCAGGGGGCGTGGGCGCTCGAGCAGCTCATCGACGAGGCGGCGGCCGCGATCGGCATGGACCCGGTTGCGCTGCGAGTGAAGAACGTGCCGGCTTTCTCGCAGGGTCGCGACAACCTGCCGTACTCGACCACGGGACTGAAGCAGTGCCTGGAGGACGGCGCCAGGGCCTTCGGTTGGGACG
>DAONEV010000463.1:0-2535 GCA_035403265.1 Thermoanaerobaculaceae bacterium
CGCCCCGAGCAGATGGCCCATCGGCACGCCCATCTCTGCCCCGTAGGCGCCGGCCATCTTGATGATCGTGCCGATGCCGTCGTTGTACAGCCAGTAGGCGAGCAGGAACCGCCACAGCACGGGCTGCCGTCGGGCGTCTCGCAGGGTCGCGGCGAGCTGGGCCCACACGGGACCGCGGCGCTCCGGGGACGGCTCCTTCACTGCGCGCACCACCGGCACCGTGAAGACGGCCCACCACACGCCGGCGACGACGAACGCCCAGGGTACCGCCTTCTCGCCGTAGTGCAGGATGAGCCCGACTGCCACGGCCAGGGCGATCCCACCACCCAGGTAGCCATAGGCATAGCCGCGCGCCGAGACCTCGTCCCACTCCTCCCGTGGGGCCACGGCGGGCAGGAGCGCGTCGTAGAAGATGTTGGCGCCGGCAAAACCTGATGCAGCAAGGACGTACAGGACGACACCCCACCGCCAGCTTCCCGGCAGGCCGACCGCCAGTAACGCGGTCGCGGCGGCCCCGGCCAGGGCGAAGACGCCGAGCAGCCTGACGCGCCAGCCCCGGGCGTCGGCCAGCGCCCCGAGAGGCGGACCGGCGAGCACGCCCAGGAGCAGGCCGGCCACGGCCGTCCAGGCCCAGGCCACGGTACCGGCCGGCGCGCCCAGCTCACGGTTGGCGAGGGCAGCCAGGTACGGCGGCAGCACGGCGGTCATGCAGATGGTCGGGAACGCGGAATTTGCCCAGTCGTACATGCACCAGGCGCGGACGGCGCGATCGGCCTTCGGGCTCACCGCGAGAGTGTAGCCGCGCCGCGCCAGCCGCTACAATGCGGCCATGATCGCCGCTCCCCTGCTTTCCATCGTGCTCCTCGCACACGGCTCGCCCCATCCGACCCCAACGGTCGAGCCGGCTCCAACCGAAACCAAGTCAGACGCGTCGAGCTCGCAGCCCGACGCCGTCGCCTACCCCGACGTCGGGCTCATCCGTATGCTCGAGGAGCTGCGCAAGTCCGAGCTCATGCTCGACGCGACCGGCATGGACGAGATGGTCGCCGCGTCCCTCACGGTCATCGAGGACGGCATGCGGGTGGCGGGATCGTTCGCCTATCTCGAGCCGATGCGGCGCATGCGCGAGCGTGGTGGGCTGGTCAAGGAGCTGGAGTTCAGCCAACCCTTTGTCAAGGTCTACGGCGGCTCCGGGATTGCCACCTACCGCTACGCCAGGGCCTCGGTCGACCAGGGCGTCCGCCACCGGGACGAGGGCTGGTGCACCGACGTGTTCGAGCGGCGCGACGACGGGGCGTGGATCCTGGTCATGCGCCACCGCGCCTCGGACCGGCCGACACGCATCACTCGCTGAAGCCGAGCGGGGGCTCAGGGAAACCGCACCGAGACCAGGGTGTGCAGGCCGCCGCGCAGGCGGTAGTCCAGCTCGACCTCCATGCGACGCGGCTGGCACGCCGCCACCAGGTCCTCGAGGAGCCGGTTAACGGCGTGCTCCTGGTAGATGCCGACGGTGCGGAAGGAGGTCAGGTAGTACTTGAGCGATTTCAGCTCGATGCACACCAGGCCGGGTACGTACCGGATGTCGAGCGTGCCGAAGTCGGGAAGGCCCGAAAACGGGCATACACAGCTCCACTCGTCGGTCGAGATGACGATCTCGGCCTCGCGGTCGGGGTACTCGTAGGGGAAGGTCTCCAGCACACCCGGGGTGAGCTTCTCGATCCCGTCGAAATGGAATGTGTGCCCTTCCGCCTGGACCATCGCGCACCTCCACGGGGAGCCTAGCAGAACCGACTCGAATGGCCAGCGCCGGCGCCGCCGGAAAGGCACGCCATCCGTCGCGGGCGCGGCGGGGATCCGCCAGTCTCCCCTCTCCCGTCCCCCTTCCGGGCTGCTCTCCCGCACACCGGAAACGCGTTTGACACCCACCTTTTGAGGGCCTACGATGCCAGATTGACCGTGGTGTGAGGATGGGCGACAACCAGATCACTCCGCATCCCGTATGGGCCCAGCGTCTCGCGGCCATCGCCGAGCGTGTGGAGCAGTCCGGCGCATCGACACTGGCGGCCGAGCTGCTGGAGGTGGCGGCCAGCATCACGCCGCGCGGCGAGGAGCTCCGCAAGCGCGCGGAGGCGCTCCGCCGGCGCGGCGACCAGGGCGCCGACTCGGAGCGCGAGCACAAGCGCCACAACCTCGAGGCCTCCCACGCCGTCGGCATGGCCCGCCTGCTGGAGGCGCGGGGGGAGCTGCAGCGGGCACTCGAGATGTTCGACCTCGCGAAGCTCCGTGCGCCCTTCCACTACCTGGCCTACGCGGGCGCCGGATACCTCCACCTCCGCCGCCGCGACCTGCGTGCCGCCGTCGAGGAGTTCGTGCAGGCCCGCCGCCTCAACCCGCTCGACCGCAAGCTTGCCATCGAGGCGGCCCGTATCGCGCTCGAGCTCGAGGACTTCCAGGAAGCCCTCAAGCACGCCCTGGACGCCCAGCTCCTCTCCCAGGGCGTCGGCGACAGCGAGGAGCTGGCGGCCCGGCGTCGCG
>DAONEV010000464.1:0-2525 GCA_035403265.1 Thermoanaerobaculaceae bacterium
CGCGCCACGAGCTGTCGTCGCGGGCGCTGCCACGGTGGCACTCGTCGACGATCACGAGGTCGAAGAAGTCCTTCGGGAACGACCTGAACAGGCCCTCGCGGCGCTCGTCCTCCGCCAGCGCCTGGTAGATGCCGAAGTACATCTCCCGGCTGTGGACGACCTCGCCGGACTCGACCTTGCAGCGGGCGTCGCCGAACGCGGCGAAGATCCCGTCCTTGGGCTGGTCGACGAGGATGTTGCGGTCGGCGAGGTAGAGGATGCGCGGGCGCCGGTAGTCACCGGTGCGGTTCCAGCGGGCGGTCCACAGCTTCCAGCAGAGCTGAAACGCCACGGCGGTCTTGCCGGTGCCGGTGGCCATGGTGAGCAGGAGCCGGGGCTGGCCCCTGAGGATCGCTTCCAGCGCGCGGTTAACGGCGATCTGCTGGTAGTACCGCTCGCCCTTGCCGACCGTGTGGTTGCAGGGGGTGAGCAATCTCTCAGCGGTCTGAGGATCCGAGATGTCCCGGCCCGCGCGGTAGCGTTGCCACAGCTCGTCGGGCGTCGGGTAGCCACAAACGGTCCTCTCAAGCCCTGTGAAACAGTCGAACTCGATGATCTCGACCCCATTGGTTGCGTACGCGAACCCCAGCCCCAGCATCTCGGCGTACTGCTTGGCCTGCTGGAGCCCGTCGGCAGCCGTCTTGTAGTCCGCCTTGGCCTCGATGACCGCGAGTGGGAAGTCGCGCGTGTAGCGTAGCAAGTAGTCGACGCGCTTCGGTGGCTTGCGGACGAACCCCTTGCCGACCGGCACGATGCGGCCATCGGTGATCGTGCGCTGCTCGGCGATCGAGTGCGGCTCGTCGTCCCAACCGGCCGCTTGCAGCTTCGGCAGCACCAGCTTGCGACAGGTATCGGCCTCGTTCATGGCTGTCGCCAAGTGTACAGCGATCGGTAGTTGAGATCCGCCCCGTGGGTAGGCCGTCCCGTCGCCCGTCGATCTTGTTGGGCGAATGGAGAGCCCTTTGCCCTCCGGGCCGTGGTGCGTCTTCGCCGGCGCCCCCGAATGGGTACCACAACCAGAGTCATCGGCATCGTTCGCGGATACTGAGTGGAAGAGTTTGCCGAGGTGGCCTCATGAGGGCACGTCGCTGGTGCGGCGGACCTTTGCCTCCCACACCGCTCTCGCCGGCGCTCGGAACACTTCTTTTCGGTGCCAGTGAACGAAGCGCTCGGCTTGTTGATGCCGGCCAGGCAGTGGTGGTCGAAGCGGCGCCCCTCGGGTGCAGAATCCTGCTGTCGCGGCACCTGGGTGCCTCCAGAACACGAACGCCCTGGATCACCAGGGCGCTAACTTCTTTGTTTTCTGGAGCCAACGCGCGGAATCGAACCGCGGACCTGCTGATTACGAATCAGCTGCTCTGCCGGCTGAGCTACGTTGGCTCTCCGGACCGCGAAATTTACCACATGGCGGCAGGAGTCGCCAACTCTCCCTTTGGGCGCGAGGTGGTCTCGGCTACGCCAGGTGCAGGAAGTGCGCGAGGCGGTTGATGCCCTCGAGCAGGTCCTCGTCGGGGACGGCGAAGGAGAGGCGGAGGAAGCCGGGGGCGCCGAAGGGGCTGGCGGCCGCCACGGCGATGTGCTCCTCGTCGAGGAGGCGCCAGGCCATCTCCTCGTCACTCGCCACGGGCTGGCCGGTGCTGCCCACCGGCTTCCCCAGGAACGCCCGCACGTCCACCATGATGTAGAACGCGCCGGCCGGCGGGTGGACGCCCAGGCCGGGCAGGCGCTGCAGGCGGTCGGCGGCCATCTGCCGACGCCGGCGCAGGTTCTCCATCGGTCCGGCGAGGTAGGCGGCCAGCTCGTCCTCGGGGAGGGTGAGGGCGGCGAGAGCGGCCTGCTGGGCGGCGGCGCAGGGGTTGGAGGTCATGTGGCTCTGCAGGGTCTTCATGGCCTTGATGATGGGCGCGGGGCCGCAGACGTAGCCGATGCGCCAGCCGGTCATGGCGTAGGTCTTGGAGACGCCGTTGACGAGCAGGGTGCGCTCGCGCATGCCGGGTAGCGAGGGGATGCTGGTGAACTCGGCGCCGTCGTAGAGGAGGCGGTCGTAGATTTCGTCCGAGATGATCCACATGTCCTGGCGCGCTGCCTCCTCGCACAGGGCGAGGATCTCGTCCCGGGTGTACACCGCGCCGGTGGGGTTCGAAGGGGAGTTGAGGATGATGGCGACGTTCCGGGGATGGGCGTGGGCGCGCAGCTTCTCGACCGTGAGCTTGAAGCCGTTGTCGAGGCAGTCGATCTCCACCGGCTCGGCGCCGGCGATGATGGCCATGGGGGGATAGGAGAGCCAGTACGGCGAGGGGATGAGCACCCGGTCGCCGGGGTCGGCGAGGGCGAGGAGGGCGCCGGAAAGGCCGTGCTTGCCGCCCACCGTGATGATGACCTCGCGATCGGGGTCGTAGGCGACGCCGGTGCGCAGCCTCACCTTGTCGGCGACGGCGCGGCGCAACTCCGGAATGCCGTGAGCGGCGGTGTAGGTCAGCCGGCCC
>DAONEV010000465.1:0-2485 GCA_035403265.1 Thermoanaerobaculaceae bacterium
CCCGCGACCACGCCGGAGGTCAGCCTCTCCCCCATCCGGAAGTCATGATGTCTAGTTGAGCAGCATTCTGGGAGAGGGCACCCGGGTGGAGCTCCGCCTTCCCCGGCTGGCCGCAACCCTGCCACCTGCGACCACGTCAGATCGTCGAGATGAGGTCCGGCCACCGCTGCCCCGGATACCGACCGTCGCCAGTCCACTTCTCGGACGCGTGTTCGGAGGCCGCTGGGAGCTGCAGCGACTCCTCGGGGACGGTGCCATGGGGTCAGTCTTCGAGGCGCGTCACGTCCTGATCGGACGCAAGGCAGCCCTGAAGGTGCTGCACGCCGAGCTGCTCGACCGCCCCCACCTGCGCTCGTGCTTCCTGCGCGAGGCCCGGGCGGTGAACTGGGTCAATCATCCCAACATCGCGGAAATCTACGATTTCGGTGAAAGTGAAGATGGGCGGGTCTTCCTCGTCATGGAGCTGCTCGACGGGGACCGTCTGTCCGACCGCATCGCGCGCGGGCCCCTCGATCTCTCGACGGCGCTCGGAATCCTGGAGCAGGCCACCTCTGCCCTTGCACGTGCCCACGACCTGGGTGTGGTGCATCGCGACCTCAAGCCCGAGCACGTCTTTCTCGTGACGCGCGGTGATCAGCAGAACTTCGTCAAGCTGATTGATTTCGGTCTGGCCCATCTGGCGCGAGAAGGGGGGCTTGGAGCCAGGGGATCGCTGCTCGGCACCCCGGGCTACATCGCCCCTGAGCTCCTGCGCGGAGAGGCGGCCGGACCGTCAGCCGATCTCTACGCCCTCGGCGTGATGCTGTACGAGATGGTGACCGGACGTCCGCCCTTTGGCGGCGGTGACACCTCGTCGCTGCTCGAGCAGCACCGCACCCTGACTCCTCCCGACCCGGCATTGGACCGGCCGGGCCTGCCCTCCGACCTCTCGCGGATCATCCTGCGTCTGCTCGACAAGGACCCGGCCCACCGCTATTCGGAGGCCTATCGCCTGCTCGATGATTGCCATTCGCTGCAGGATCGGGTCGGGCCTTCGCCGGCGTTTCAGACTCGGGCGGCGGAACCCCTCTCAAAGCTGCCAGGTGGCGTCCCTGAAACGGTAACCGTCTGGGCGCAAAAGACCGCACTGCTGGGGCGAATGGAAGCTACTGCCTACCCGGGGCGGCGCGGCCCGACCCACATCGAGCGGGCCGTGGAGGGAATGTGGCGGGCGCTCGCTCGGCTCTGCCAGCTCGACGGCGAGCTCGAGGTCACCGAGCGGTTCAACGACAACGAGCGCGCCAGAGCGAGGGAAGCGGCCGAGGAGGTGGCGAAGAAGATCGGCGACCTGTCCATGCAGTCGTCGCGCCTGCACCGGCGGCTTGAGCATGGCCGGGAGGAGTTGGTGCAGATCGAGGACGGCGCCGATCGGGTCGCCCGGCAGCTCCACGAGCTGCGAAACCGCATCGGGGAGGCTGAGGCCCGACAGGACCCGTCGGCCGTCGAGACGCTCATCTCGGAGGCCGGGGCGGCAGCCGCCAGACAGCAAATGCTCAGCGAGGCGATCACCCGGCTGCAGGGGCAGAATGAGAGGTGGCTCCAGGATGCCGAGCGAGCGGCAGGACACTCCGAGAAGCTGCGGAGGCAGCTCCTCGCCGACGGCGAGCGCCTCGCCGCCGAGGTGGATCGCCGCGTCATCCAGGTCAACGACCTGTATGACGAGCGAGCCGCAATCGTGACCTCGCTCCACGAGGCCGCGAGCCTCTTGGTCGACCATTTCGGGCGGCGCCGCGAGTGCAGGTCCCTGCTTGAAGAGCTGGCCACCGCGGCCGGGCAAGGAAGGCCGTCGGACATGATGATCTCCCAACCCGTCACCGCGCTGGCTGGAGATGCACCGAATCACGTGAGATCGGGAGCAAATGGTCAGGACACTCCTCATCATCGATGACGACTCGCGTCTGGGTGCCACGCTGAAGGACGCCCTGGAAGGCCCCGAGGTCGAGGTCGTCCTGGCGGACAGTGTGGCCACGGGCCTTGTGGCGTGCCGGGAGCATCCGGCCGATGTGGTGCTGCTCGACCAACACCTGCCGGACGGTGAGGGCGCATCCCTGGTTCCGGCGATCCTGAAGCTCGACGAGCAGACAAAGATCATCTTCATGACCGCCTATCCGACGTTCGAGAGCGCCGTGGTCGCCGTACGTCTTGGCGCCTTCGACTATCTGGCAAAGCCGTTCGAGCTCGAAGCGCTCCACCTCACTGTGGCCAATGCACTCCGCCTGCGCGAGCTCGAGGTCATCGAGGGGTTGCATCGTCGGGAACAACATCAGGAGGCTGCCGGAGCAGTCCTGGTCGGGAGCTCGCCAGTGATGCGGGAGCTGCTGCAACTGGCCAAACGGGCAGCAGCGGCCCAGGCTCCGGTCCTCATCTCGGGTCGGACCGGAACCGGGAAGACCTTGCTGGCCAGGTACATCCACTACTCCGGCACGCGTGCAGGCCACCCCTTCGT
>DAONEV010000466.1:0-2464 GCA_035403265.1 Thermoanaerobaculaceae bacterium
GACGAGGACCCGCTCGGCGCCCTTCACCACGCTGGCCGTGGTGAGGACGACGTCCGCCTCCACCGCGACGCCGGAGCCCACACGGGTGCGCGTACGACGCTCGGTCTGTCCGGTCTGGCGCACGGGGCGTTCCAGCGTGCGCTGGGCGAAGACCGTCACCACGCTCTGGCTGGCCCGCTCGGCCACGGCGTCCACGTCGGCCGCCCGCGCCGGTACCACCGGAGCCGCCAGCCACAACGCGAACAGGCAGGCCGGGACTGCCCGGCCCGCCCCCAGAGGGACCCGAGGTCGCATCACCGCCGTGACCTTCCGCCTCAGAAGCTGATGATCGCCCGCTCGCCCTCCGCGTCCGCCTGCCGCGTGCCGGCATGCGACACCGTCGCGCGACCGCGCGTCACGTTGACCGGGTCGAGGATGAACTCCACGTCCGCGCTGTGGTCGAACGGATCGTCGGCGACGATGCCATCCTTCCCCGCGCGATTCCCCTGCCGCGCACCACCCCGGGTCGGAGCGGCATTGGAGACCAGCACCGGCACCGCCGGCTCGCCGCGGGATGCCACCAGCGGCGAGGTCGCGCCCGGGGCATTCCCGCGCCACGGCGCGTGGGGCACGGCCAGCATCACGGCCACCGTCAGGACGATGGCCACGGCCGCCGCCGCCGCCGGCACCCAGCGGAGCGACCGCCCGCCCAGAGCGTCCGGCACCATCGCGGCGTGGCGGGCGCGTGCGACCACGCGCTCGGCCAGGTCGGGCGGCGACTCGACCCGCGGCAGCGCGCCGACGACCTCGAGCGCCCGGGAATACGCATCGTACTCGCTCCGGCAGCGCGCGCAGGCGGCCAGGTGGGCCTCGAGCCACTCCCGTTCCGCGTGTGTCAGCTCGTCATCCCAGCAGGCTCCGAAGAGCCGGCGGGCCCGGTCGCAACTCATGACGTCTCCGTCTTCTCCAACAGCGGTTGGAGTTTCCGCTTCAGCATCCCGCGCGCCCGGTTGATGCGCGAGCGCACCGTGCCGCCCGGGATGCCGAGCACCTGGGCGATGTCCTCGTACGGCAACCCCTCGATGTCCCGCAGGACCAGGGCCAGCCGGTACTTCTCCGGCACCGTCGCGATCGCCCGTCCCACCGCGGTCTGGAGCTGCTCGCGCTCGAGCGAGCTTTCCCGCCCCTCGGTCGGATCGGCGAACTGCATCGCGCCGTCCTTCACCACCTCCTGCAGCGCGTCGAGGCTGAACCAGTTCCGCTTCCGCACCCGCCGGCGGATCTCGTTCTTGGCGAGGTTCGCGGCGATGGTGAAGAGCCAGGTCGAGAACTTGGACCCGTGCCGGTAGTTCCGCCGGTGCACGTACACCCGTACGAAGACTTCCTGCGTCAGGTCGTCGGCGCACTCCCGATCGTTCAGGACGCGGCTCACCAGGTTGATGACCCGCCCCTGGAAGCGGCGCACCAACTCGGTGAAAGCCCTCTCGTCGTCCCGCGCCACCCGATCCATCAGGTCTTCGTCCGACAGACTCAGGACCGGCGGCACCGACACGTCACGATCGATCGGCAAGAGGCTCCTCACCCACGCTTCCTACCCCGCCACGGACAAGGGGTTCCCGGTGTTCAGTGCAGTTCCGACAGCTTGGCCCTGACCCTCTCGTTGCCCCGGCTCCGCCCCAAGCTCAGGCGGTACTGCTCCCGGGCTAACTCGAAGAGCTTCAAGCTCTTGTAGACGTCGCCCAGGTGCTCGAGCACCACGGGATCGCCGCGCGTCAGCTTCACGGCCCGCTCCAGATCCTCGCGGGCCTCCTGGAAGCGGCCCAGCCGATAGTAGACCCACCCCATGGAGTCCAGGTAGGCACCGTTGTCCGGGTCCTGCTCCAGGGCTCGGCGGATCAGTCCCTCGGCCTCCTCGAGGTCCCGGTCGTGCTCGGCGAACAGGTAGCCGAGGAAGTTGAGCGCCGAGGCATTCTCGGGATCGCGGGCGATGACCGTCCGCAGGGCGCTGACCGCGCCCTCGATGTCGCCCTGCGACTGGCGGCAGTAGGCCAGCTCCATGCCCGCCCCCGTCGCCTCGGGCATGCGCCGGGTCACCTCGACCCAGACGGACTCGGCCACCGCGAACCGCCGGGATGCCTGAAGCAGCCCACCCAGCACGTAGCGCGGCGCCAGCGAATCGGGCGCCATCGCCACGGCCCGGCGGGCGAAGGCCACGGCCCCGGTCGTGTCCCCGGCGTCCGACCGGCTCCTCGCCACCAGCAGCGGCCCCCGGTAGTCCTCGGGGTGAGCCCTCGCCCAGGCTTCGGTGCGGGTCACCGCCTTGCGTGACTGCCCGTGCGCCGCGAGGATCCCGGCGGCCCGCATGACCCGGGTGGGATCGTCCGGGTCGCCGGCCACGAGCAGGTCGAGCAGTTCGTCGGCCCGGCCGCCCTGGCCGACGTAGAGCGCCAAGTCCGCCTCGGCCCCGATCGCCTCCGGATCGTTG
>DAONEV010000467.1:0-2452 GCA_035403265.1 Thermoanaerobaculaceae bacterium
GTTCCGGCCGGGCGACCCGCAGTTGCCATGGCTTCCAGCGTGGCCATCCTCGTCAGCGTGCTGCTCTCGCGCCTCCTGTTGCTGGCCGACGGGCCATGGGAGCAGGACGAGGCGCTCCTGGCGGCCGGGGTCATCGACTTCGACCCCGCCCATCACATGCCGCTACCGCCTGGCTTCCCGCTGTGGATCCTTCTCGGCCGGGTGGTGAGACTGTTGGGTGTCGTCGACCCGGTGCTTGCCCTGCAAGTCGCCAGCAGCGTCCTTTCGGTGGCCGGGCTGTGGGCGCTCGTCGGGCTCTGGGACCGGCTGGCCGGGCGCAGCCTGGCCCTCGCCGGGGCCGCCGTGGCGGCGTTTCTGCCTGGCGTGTGGATTCATGCCGGCCGCGCGTTCTCGGAGACGGCCTCGGCCACCTGCACGCTGATCGCGCTGGCTCTCTGGCTTCGTGGAGGTCGGCTGGGCTTCTCGGGCGGCATGCTGATGCTGACCGCAGCCGCGCTGATCCGTCCGCCGCTGGCGCCGTTTTTCGTCGTGATTGCGGCCCTCGCCGCCTGGTGGGTCAGAACCGACCTGCGGCTGCTGGCGCGAACCGGCCTGGCGGCAACGGTCCTGGTCCTGGTCGTTCTGCTCCCTCTTGTCGCCGAGGCCGGTGGGTGGCGTGTTTACTGGGAGGCCGGACGCGTTCACGCCAGCGAGCACTTCGTCGGCCTGGCCGACATGACAAGGGCGGTCGACGGGCTGGGGTTCGTGCGAGGCCTCGGTACCGTCTGGGTGGCCCTGGGCTTTCTCGGTCTCGCCCTGGCCGGATGGGTGTCGTGGTGGGGGCAACTGGGTCGTAAGAGCCTCGTCGGGCTCCTCGGCGGCGGCTGGCTCGCATATCTCCTGCTCTTCGTGCACAACCCGACCTATGCGCGCTACTACGTGTTGGCATGGCTGCTGCTGGCGACACCGGCGGTACGTGGGTTGCGCCTGGTGTGCCGATCACCGTCTCTGACCGGTGCGCTTGCCCTGGCGGGAGCTGCGGTGGGGGCATGGTGGACGGTCCCGGCGCTCTGGGTCATGCACACCGAACCGCTACCGGTGATGGCCGCGCTTCGGCAGGTGGCTGCGGAAGGCGAAGGGGTCCTCGTCTTCGAGGACCGCCTGTTCTCGTTCCGTGACCTCACCTATCGCACCAGGGAGCTGCGGGTCCACTCGCTGCGGGAGAGCGAGATTCCGCGGCGTCGCCTCAGCCTGGGGGGCGTACCGGTGTGGTTCCTGACCGAGTCGGTGGGCAAGGATGTGCCGAGCACGGTGTCGCAGTCGGTCGAGTTCGCCGCCACCGATCCGCGGGTTGTCCGGTTGTCGCAGGAGCGCTTCCTCCACGCGCGGCTCGTGCGCAATCCTGTCCTGGCCTGGAGAGGCGCACACGACCCCGAGCAGGAGGGTGCCGACCGATTCATCTGGTGTGGGAGGGAGGTCCTTCTCCTGGTTCCGCCGGTGACGGGAGCAGGCAGTCTTGCCCTGGCGCTCGAGGTCCATGGTGCGTTTTCCGGCCTGCCGGTGCGAATCTCCGTTGCCAGGTCGCCGGTCATGGAGACCGTCCTCGGACCCGGACGCCAGATCCTGCGGATCCCGCTCCCGGCCAATCCGACCCGCAACCGACTGGCCCAGGTGATGCCGGTTGAGATCTTCGCCTCCCGCGAGGCGCGGGTCGCGGGTGACTACCGCGGGCTCTGCTATCGGCTGTTCCGCGCCTCGGTGGAAGCGCCACCGCATCGGGCTGCTCCCACGGAGTTCTTTCCGGAGGAGAGCTCCCTCTTCTCCTCCCTCGCCACGGCTGAGGGGTTCTTTGGCCCCGAGCTCATGGGGACTCCGGCCCGCCCTGCTGTCTGGGCCGGGCCGGTGGCCAGGGTGCGGTTCCCTGCAAGTGCCGGACTGGTGGGCGTGGAGATGCTGGCGCCGCGTCCAGAGCCTGCACTGGTCGAGGTGCACCTGGGCCAGGCGCAAGCCCAGGTCCTGGTGGGTCCAGAGGCGACCCTGGTCGCCTTGCCGGTGCCCGGTGAGCGGGCGAGCAGCTTGATGGTCGAGCTGGAGATCCGGTCAAGTGTGTTTGTCCCGGGTAGCGGTGACCAACGCCAGCTCGGAGTCGCCGTGAGCCGGATCTGGTTCATGCCCCGGCAATGACCGCCACTCGGTCTACAATTGAGGCATGAGCCTCGATACCGTTGATACGTGCATCATCTCGTCGCTCCAGGAGAATGGCCGCATGCCGCTCTCCGAGATCGCGCGGCGCGCCGGTGTGGCTCCTGCGACCGTCCACGAGCGGCTGGCGAAGCTGCGGAAGAGCGGAATCGTGCAGGGGTTCCTCGTGCGGCTGAACCCGCAGATGCTGGGCTACACGGTGACGGCGCTCATCCACCTGCGGACCGGGCTGGCAGCCGAGGTCGGCAAGACCGTCGAGGGTCTCAACGCC
>DAONEV010000468.1:0-2433 GCA_035403265.1 Thermoanaerobaculaceae bacterium
CTCGCCATTCGTCCGTTCCCGCCAGTACTTCCGGGTCATGGGCATCGAGCTCGAGATCGAGGACCTGGCCGCCAGCCTCATCGCCGAGCAGGCCGAGAAGCACTCCCGCACCGGTGCCCGGGCATTGCGGACCATCTATGGCCGCATCGTGAACCCGCTCGAGTACGATCCCACCTCTTACGGTGAGCTCGCGCCCCTGCCGGATGGCCGCCAGAGGCTGGCCATCACCGCGTCCCAGGTCCGCCAGACGCTCGGGTTGTAGCTCCGATCCGAGGCGGGCCGGAGCCCTCCCTGCCGGGTGGCCGCATCCGCCGGGCACACCTCACACCCCCGACAGGACCAGTCTCCAGGCGAGGTACGAGAAGAGGGAGGCCAGGGTCGTGACGAGCACGCAGGCGCCGGCGAGGTCGGTGTCGCCTCCGAGGTCGGCCGCGACGGAGTAGGACGCCACGGCGACCGGCGCGGCGAGGAGCAGGACCCCGACGGCGATCTCCAGCGGCGGTCGGTGGAGGGCCACCAGCATCCACCACCCCAGGGCCGGCAGCACCGCGAGCTTCAGCACGGTGGCCGCGAGCGTCGGACGCCAGACATCGCGGAGCCGCCGCGCCTGAAGCTGCGCGCCCAGGGCGAGGAGGGCGCCGGGCAGGGCGAAATCTCCCAGGGTCCCCAGCGTCGTCGCCAGCCACGGCCACGGATGCCAGCCGATCGAGGCGAGCGCGAGCCCCAGGAAGGCGGAAACCACCATCGGGTTGACCAGGACCTTGACGATGGCGCCCAGCATCCCGGAGCGCTCCGGGCGGGCCAGCTCCAGCAGCAGCACGCCAAGCACGTTCATGGCCGGGATGAGGAACGAGGCGGTGAGAGCGGCCATGCGCAGGCCCGGGTCGCCATAGCTCGCCAGGATGAGGGGAAACGACAGGTAGACGATGTTGCCGCGCATCGCCGCCTGGGCCATCACTCCCAGGCGCGGTCCCGGCAGCCGCACGGCGCGGCCGACGAGCCAGCCGACGGCGGAGAGGAGCACCGTGGTGCCCACCACGACGCCGACCAGCACCGGCGAGAGGTTCTTTTCGAGCTTGGAGGTGCCGATCGTGGTCAGGAACAGGGCGGGCAGCGCCAGGTTGGCGACCAGGCGGTTGAGGCCGTTGGCCGCGGCGGCGTCCAGCAGGCCCCACCGGCGGGCCAGGAAGCCGAGCAACAGCAGCAGGAAGGTGGACACGAGCCCGGTGAGGATCCCCACGACGCGCAAGTCTACGCGAGTCACCGCTCCTCTGTTTGGGGGAGCCGAGTCATCTCGTTGCGGCCGGAGCTTCCCTGCGAGGGCGAGCCTTTGATCGCCGCGGCAGGTTCGGTCCCACTACATTGCGCCTCGGGCCTGCTCGCTCGACCGTTCGGCCCTCGCCGCATCGAGGCTCAGCGGGCCCGCGCCGGCGGCCGAGAAGTAGAGCCAGAGGAAGCAGTAGAGCACGGCGTCGACTCCGCCGTTGGCGATCGGCCAGAAGCCCCTTGGAAAGTGGAACTGGAAGTACGCCACGGCCATCTCGCCGGCCAGGACAAAGGCGACGGGGCGGGTGAACAGGCCGAGGAGGAGCAGGATGCCGCCGGCCACCTCGAGGACGGCGCCAACTCCCATCTGCGACGCCAGGGGAACGGTCCCGCCGTTCGGGGGGACGCCAATCGGGACGGCGAAGAGCTTCATGGACCCAGCCTGGATGAACATCGACGCGGACACGATGCGAAGCACACTCCCAAGGTAGGGCCCCCAGCTTGACCAGCGTGCGGTGACGTTTCGTCCGGTCATTTTGCCTCCCTCACATTCCGTGTCCGGTCAGGCTGTGAGGTCGGCCAGGTGACTCTCGAGCTGGCGCAGCAGGTCGATGGCAAACCAGTGCTCATCTCAGGGCCCTCCGAACATGGAGTGACGTCCGCAAGTGACATGCCAGCGAGACGCTCGGAACGGGGCGGCCTCGTCGTCAGACTGCTGGGCGCGTGAGACAGGTGAGATGAGACATCCGGCCCGCTTCTCTGTCAGCGCGGAGCGACCTCGTACGTCCGCCTCGGACGAGAGCCGTGGAGGGAGCTGGGGATCCCCCGCGGCCCTCCGGGGCGGGGACGGGTCACACGGCGCAACCCCTGGAATAGGGTGCCGCTAACCGGCCGGTGGAGGCCCGCCTGCGAAGAGGTAGTTGATGAGGAAGAAGACGTCGCTCACGTTGACCAGGCCATCACTGTTCATGTCGCCGGCACCAAGGGGCGGTGGTCCCCCCGCGAAGAGGTCGTTGATGAGATAGAACACGTCGCCCACACTCACGGTTCCGTCGCCATTCACGTCGCTCCTCTGCAGCGGTCCGGAGAGGAGCAACGGCGAGGTGGCCCCACCAAAGCCGACGCCGAGGGTGCCGTCTCGGTGGAAGCTGCTCTGATCCGTGGCGG
>DAONEV010000469.1:0-2431 GCA_035403265.1 Thermoanaerobaculaceae bacterium
CGCAGTCGACTTCGCCCAAAGCATACAAAGCGCAGGCCCCAGCGACGCACGCGATCCCGGATGAACTCGAAGGTCTGGCCTGCCGCGTCGGCAGACCCGCGCAGGGCGGTATTGGCGTCCGGGACTGTCCCAAGGCTCGAGGCACGACCGAGCGTCGCGAGATCGCGGCGCAGGGCGCTGAGGGCCTCGATGCTGTAGAGCTCGAGCAGGGGCTGGCCCTTGCGGACGGCGTCCCCGACCCCCTGGACGAACACCTTGTCGGCCCAGCCCTCGGCAGGGATGGTGAGACGGAAGAGCCGGCTCTCGTCGACGGCGATCCGGGCCGCGGCCCGGATGCGGCGGGTGAAGTCCCGAGTCACCACCTCTCCGGTGGTCATGCCGAGCATCTGACGCTTGGCGGCCGGCACCGTCACATTCGCCAGGCCTTCGATGCCTTGCTGCCCGGCAGGCGCGTTCGGGGCTCCCTGCCGCTCGACCAGGGCCATGCCGCAGATCGGGCAATTCGACGGCTTGCTCGAGGTGACCTCTGGGTGCATGGGACAGACGTAGAGCGGGGCAGGCTCCTTCATGGTGGCCGCGGGCTCCGCCGCCTGGGCCACCTTGACCAGCTTCATGCCGCAGATTGTGCAATCACCGGGTCGGTGGGAGACGACGTTGGGGTGCATCGGACAGCGGTACTCGGCCTGTGCATCGCCTGGGCCGCACGCGACGAGAGCGAGCAACAGGATCATCGGGACGAGGCACCAGGCCAGTTTTCGCACGCGATCAGGTCTTGGGTTCAAGGGGCACTCCTTCCGGGATTCGGCTCTCGTCGGTTGCCAGCTCATCCATGTTAGCCAAACAGGTTGCCAGAGGCACCCCCCAGCCTGTCGTCCTCGAGCCCCGGGGCGGGCCCGTGTCGCCGTGATGCGGGCTCGCGGTTACGCTGCCACCGTCTCGTCTCCGGTCTCGCCACTCGGCGGGGATAGAGCTTCAGTACTTGGCACCGAGGTTGATCGTCAGGGAGCGGCCAGGCTCCGGCACGCGAACGCCCGAACGGTAAGGGTCGCGCTGGTACGAAAGATGGTCAAAGTACTGCCGGTTGGCCACGTTGTTGAGAGCCACCGCCAGGGAGAGACCCTTGAAGTGTCCGCCGGCCCTCAGGTTGGCAACGCCGTATCCCGGCGTCCGCGCCTCCTGGACATCCGTGTTGACCTTGTCCTGGGAGGCAGCGAAGACGCCTTCGCCTTCCAGGAAGACACGGCCACTGTCCCAGCGCAGCGCGACCCGCGAGGAAAGGGGCGGGATCTCGGCCAGGTCCCGGGAGCGAATGCCGGCCAGGGGCCGCGCCGACTGTGTCCCCCGGACCCACGCCGCGTTGGCCGCCAGGAACAGCCGGCTCCCCAGTGGCGTCGACGCCGTCAGCTCGAACCCGCGCATGGCAGCGTCCACGTTGGCGTAGCTCCTGGCCTTGGCGTTCATCACGCCGCTGACCATGTTGATTCTGCGCTGGTCGTAGAGCGTGACGTAATCACGAAGCTCGTCCCAGTAGCCGGCAAGGGTCACGGCGACCCGGGTGGCCCGGGTGCCCAGGGACAGGTGCAGGCCCGTGGCGCGGGTCGGACTCAGGGACGGGTTGCCGACCCAATCCGTCCCCTTCTTCTGCGCGGCGTAGTAGCGCTCCTGGGCGTCCGGGGGGCGGACGGTGCTGCCGACGCCCGCGGAAGCCTCCAGCCAGGACCCGATCTCGGCCACGACCCGGCCGTACCCGGATGGGAGCGTGTCACGGACGGAGAGGCTGCGGGTGCCGGCATACGCCCAGTAGAGGTTGGTGTTGGCCTTGTCCGCGTCGGCATCGGTTGAAAAGCGGTCGACCCGCAGACCACCTTCGAGCCGAACACTGGAGGTGAGGTTCAGCCTCGTTGCCACATAGGCGCCCACCGAGTCGGATCGCACTCCCGGGATGACGGCCTGCGCCTTGTAGCTCATGCCTGCCATCACATTGCTGGCATCCCACTCGCGCCGGGCCGCCTCAACGCCAAACGTGACGCTCCCGACCTCCGCCTCGATCCGTCCGCCCTCGGTGCTGGTCCGGGCCATCGTGGCCATGCTGTAACTGCGGGCCATGCCGACCGAGGAGGTGCGAAGATCGTCGGTCATGTAGTGCTTCACCCGGGTGGCGTAGGCCTGGGCGCGAACCGCGTGCAAGGCCCCGGCGGCTGATTCCATCGTCCAGTCCAGGCTCCCGCGGTCGGTATCGTCGTAGATTGCATCCATCTGCAGGTAAGGGTAGAGAACGTGGTCCGCTTCCTGTCTCGTGTAGGCCGCCTGGATGGTCTGCGACTCGGTAGGCGAGAAGGCGGCGCGGGCCCAGCCGGTGCCAACGCGGTAGGCGTCCGATCCCAGCTCGGCAGTCCGGTAGTTGGTGATCTCGGTAAACCTCTGTCCGTTG
>DAONEV010000470.1:0-2426 GCA_035403265.1 Thermoanaerobaculaceae bacterium
CCGCCGAACTCGCTCCCGCCCCCGATCCCGCCGCGGCGCGCCAGCCGGCGCCGGCCGAGCCGCAGCCGGCCGCCTCGCCGCTCAACCCGCGCTACACGTTCGACAACTTCGTCGTCAGCTCGTGCAACCAGTTTGCCCACGCGGCCGCGCTCGCCGTCTCCGACCAGCCCGGACGGGCGTACAACCCGCTCTTCCTCTACGGCGGCGTGGGACTGGGCAAGACCCACCTGATGCAGGCGATCGGGAACCGCGTCCTCCAGCGCTCCCCCGCCGCGCGGCTGCGCTACCTCACCTCCGAGCAGTTCATGAACGAGCTGATCACCGCGATCCGCTTCGAGGAGACGCCGCAGTTCCGCGAGCGCTACCGCTCGGTGGACGTGCTGCTGATCGACGACATCCAGTTCCTGGCCGGCAAGGAGAGCACGCAGGAGGAGTTCTTCTACACGTTCAACGCCCTGCGGGACGCGCACAAGCAGATCGTGGTGACCGCGGACAAGCCGCCCAAGGACATCCCCAACCTCGAGGCGCGGCTCACCTCGCGCTTCAACCAGGGGCTGGTCACCGACATCAAGCAGCCGGACATCGAGACCCGGATCGCTATCCTGCGCAACCGTTGCGAGCAGGAGGGGGCCGACGTTCGCCTCTCCGAGGACGTGCTGCTGCTCATCGCCGATCGCATCCACACCAACATCCGCGACCTCGAGGGCTGCCTGGTGCGGCTGATGGCGGTGGCGGCGCTCACCGGCCAGGAGATCACCCTGGAACTGGCCGAGGAGGTGCTGCAGCACTACGTCAATCCCGAACCCGATCAGCTCAACCCGGAGCGCATCGTCGCCCTGGTGGCCGAGCACTTCGGCGTCAAGGGCGAAGCCCTGGTCGGACAGCGGCGCACCCGCGCCGTGGCCCTGCCGCGGCAGATCGCCATGTACCTGCTGCGCCAGCTCACCGAGCTGTCGCTGGTGGACATCGGCCGGATGTTCGGCGGTCGCTACCACTCCACCGTGATCTACGCCTGCGAGAAGATCGGAACCATGGTGGGGACGGATAACGAGTTCGCAGAACGCATCAACGGGCTCATCTCCACGCTGGCCTCGGGATGAGCTGTGGATAACCTGTGGAGGGCTGGGGATACCTGGTCCTCCCGGGTCAGCCCCCGGCAAAGGGGTGGGTAACCGGCGGGGTTGTCCACACCCGCCGGTCGTCGTTTCCGGCCTTGCCGAATCGGGCTTTTTCCGCCTTCGACGAGCGTCATCCACACACCCGACAGCCCCTACGGTTACTGGTTCTTTTCTTATTCTCTTACAAGCACTTAGAGTCATAGTCCAGGGACCGAAATGACTTGCGGACGGACCCCGGACTGCCTATGATGCCAAGGTTTCAGACGTGAGCCTCCGGTGGCCGGCGTTCCGCACCGCGGAACCTGTGGCCGGACTTGGGCTTTCCCCAGTCAGGGAGTGACTTCCATGGAGCTGACCATCCAGCAGGGCGATCTCGCGTTCGCCGTGGCGCGGGCCCTGGGATCGGTGTCGTCGAAGAGCCCACTTCCCCTCCTGAGCTGTGTGCTGATCGAGGCCGAGAAGGGCGGGCTGCGCGTGACGGGAACCGACCTCGACGTGACCACGTCCGTTCGTGTGGCCTGCAACGTCTCGAGCGTCGGCAAGATCGCCGTCTCGGCGCGTCACTTCCACGAGGTCGTGCGCAAGATGCCGAAGGGCACCCTGACGCTCGCCGTCCGCGATGGCCAGTGCCAGGTGGACTACGGCGACGGCGAGGGCTGGTCGCGCTTCCCCGTGCAGGATCCGGCGGAGTTCCCGCGCATCCCCGAACTGAAGGGGGAGAGCCGCGTCACGCTCGAGGGTGCGACACTGTCGCGCCTCGCGGCGCGGACGATGTTCTCGGCCTCGACCGAGGAGACCCGCCCGCAGTTGAACGGCGTGCTGGTCGTCAGCGGGGACAAGAAGCTGACCTTCGTGGCCACCGACGGACACCGGTTGTCGCGCGCGACGCGCCAGGGCTCCTTCGAGGGTCTGAGCGCGCAGGGGATCATCATCCCGACGCGCGCACTGCAGGCGGTGAGCCGCACGGCGGAGGAGGCCACCAGCCCGGTCGAGATCGAGATCGCCGCCGGTCGCAACCAGGCGGGCTTCAGCACCCAGGTGGGCGAGTACCGCGTGCAGATCATCACGCGCCTGCTCGAGGGCGCCTACCCGAACTACGAGCAGGTCATTCCGAAGGACAATCCGCGCAGCATGACGGTGCGGCGGCTGGACCTGATCGAGGCCATTGACATCGTCGCCTCGCACGCCGACAACGTCACCAAGCAGGTGCGCTTCTCGCTGCGCAAGCAGGAGTTGGGGGTCTCGTCGGCCACGCAGGAACTGGGCGCTGGCGAGCAGAAGCTGGCCGCGGAGTACGATGGGGAGGCG
>DAONEV010000471.1:0-2385 GCA_035403265.1 Thermoanaerobaculaceae bacterium
CACGATCCTTCGCCTGTCGTGGTTTGCCGACCCCGATCAGCGCCGGCATCGCGTCGAATGCGACGGAGCCCTGCCATCCGAGAAGGTGGGACCGGTGGTGGCCGCAGGCCTGGACGCGGCCGGGGCCTGCCTCGGCGGCCAAACGGAGGCTCGCGTCACGCTATTCTGCGAGATCGTCGTCGGCAGCGATGGCCGCGTGGTGTGGGTGGAGACCACCGGACCGTAGCGCTCAGCTCTTGTCTTCCCGGATGAAGACCGAGAGGATCATCGTCACCACGCTCACCACCAAGCCGCCGAGAAATGCCGGCCAGAAACCGTCAACCCGGAATCCGAGGCCAAGACCCAGGGCGATGCGCGACGCCAACCACAGCGTCGTGGCGTTGATCACCAGGGTGAACAGCCCCAGGGTCAGGATGATGAGCGGACACGTGAGGAGCTTGAGCAGCGGTCGGATGATCGCGTTCACGAGCCCCAGGACCACCGCCATGCCAGCATAGGCGAGCCACGCCGAACCATCGACCCGGATGCCGGGCACCAGCCAGGCCGCCGCAATCAGGGCCATCGTGGTGATCACCCAGCGCAACAGGAGCTTGCCCATCTCGAACCTCCCCTCAATCCACGATGCTATCCTGGCACACAGTGTGTCGCCGGCGAAGCCCTCCCGGCGGCGGGAGGACGCGATGGAGACCATCGAGGCGATCCTGACCCGCAGGAGCGTCCGCTCGTTCACTGATCAGGCGGTCACCGACGAGCTCGTGACCGAGCTTCTTCACGCCGCCATGCAGGCCCCTTCGGCCGGCAACCAGCAGCCCTGGCAGCTTGTCGTCCTGGATGACCGGGCGATGCTCGAAAAGGCTGCGGCCGCGCATCCCTACGCACCGATGACGGCCCATGCCCCGGTGGCGATCGTGGTCTGCGGCGACACCCGCCTCGAACGGCACACCGGCTACTGGGTTCAGGACTGCTCGGCCGCTGTCGAGAACCTGCTCCTGGCGGCGCATGCCCGGGGCCTGGGCGCCGTGTGGACCGGCATCTACCCCCGGGCCGAGCGCGTCCAGGCGTTTCAGGACCTGCTGCACATCCCCGAGGAGGTCATCCCTCTGGCCCTGGTCGTCCTGGGATACCCTGCCCAGCCAGCGCCGAGGGCGGACCGTTTCCTGCCCGAGCGGGTGCACCGCAACGGCTGGTAAGGAGACCGACGATGGATCTCATGCAGGTGCTGACCGGCCGGTACAGTGTGCGGGCCTACCGCCCGGATCCGGTGGAGCCCGACAAGCTGGCCCAGGTGCTGGAAGCGGCGCGTCTCGCCCCCACCGCCTGCAACCGGCAGCCCTTCCAGATCCTCGTCATCCGCACCGAGGGCCGGCGGGAGGAGCTGGCACGCATCTACCACCGCCCCTGGTTCGCCGACGCCCCCCTGGTGGTCTGCGTGTGCTCCCTCCCGCAGAGCGCGTGGCGGCGCCGGGATGGCAAGAGCTACGCCGACGTCGACGCCACGATCGCGATGGACCACCTCATCCTGGCGGCCACGGCGGTCGGGCTGGGCACCTGCTGGGTGGCGGCGTTCGACCCTGACGCGGCAAGGGAAGTCCTGCACCTGCCGGCCGACGTCGAGCCGCTGGCCTTCACACCTCTCGGCTACCCGGCCGACGAGTTGCGACCGAAGACACGCAAGCCTCTCGGCGAGCTGGTCCGTCAGGAAGGCTGGTAGGTCTCTCCCCCTCACACTCGGGCTCAAGGCTCCAGGCTCAAGGTCCCCCACCGACCGAGGCCAAGGCACCTCTCTATCAAGGGTTGGAGTGTGAGCAACGAGACGTGCGGATGGGTGACCGATGGCGGCGCGTCTGGAGACCCGAGCCTGGGAGCGCGGTGGTACCGAGGTCTGAGGTCCGTGGCCTCAGGCCCGGGCGGGCGGGGGACCTTGAGCCTGAAGCCTTGAGCCTGGGCGGGTGGGCGGAGGGCCTTGCGGGCGGGCAGGATTGCCTGTATGATGACGTGCCCCGCGTGTCGGGGCCACGAGGAGGCAGTCATGAAGCCGAAAATCCATCCTGCGTACCACGAGATCGAGGTGCGTTGCGCGTGCGGCAACACCTTCAAGACTCGCTCCACCAAGAAGGACATCCGCCTCGAGATCTGCTCCGCCTGTCACCCGCTGTTCACCGGCAAGCAGAAGCTCATCGACTCCGCCGGTATGGTCGAGCGCTTCCAGCGGCGGTACGGCAAGCCGACGACCCCCCAGCAGTAGCCCTCGGACCTCCGACGTTCCAAGGCCGGGAGCGCTCCCGGCCTTTCGTGTCTTCAACTGGGACCCCACCAGGCTCAAGGCTCAAGATCCCCCACCCACCCGGGCTCCAGGCCTCAGGCAACATGCCATCACCCGCCGAG
>DAONEV010000472.1:0-2347 GCA_035403265.1 Thermoanaerobaculaceae bacterium
ACCTTTCCGAGATCGTTGCGGGCCATGTCCACGAGCAGCAGGTGCTCGGAGCGACAGCGCTCGTCCGCCGCCAGCTCGGCCGCCAGGTGGCTGTCCTCTGCCGGGGTGCGACCGCGCCTTCGCATCCCTGCGACCGGAGCCGTCGAGACCAGGTGGCCGCAGAGTCGGGCGAGGGTATCGGGCGAGGCGCCTATCACCTGGAGATCGCCCGAGTCCAGGTAGTAGAGGTACGGCAAGGGCGTCAGGAGCCGACAGGCCCGGTAGAGAAGAAGCGGGGACACGCCGAGCGGCTTCGACCAGCGGCGCGAAAGCACGACCTCGAAACAGTCTCCCGCCGCGATGGACGCCGCCAGGCGCGCCGCTGCCGCCAGGAAGCGCTCGTCGTCGGGCGCCACCTCCCAGCTCCCGTCGGGTTGAGGCCCGAAGGCAAGACCGGGCACCGGGACTGGACGCACCTCGGGGCTTGGAGCAGATAGCGCCGCCTCGAGCGCAGCAAGGCGCTCACCAGCCTCGGCCCAGGCACGATCGACCCCCACCGTGACATCTGCTGTGGTGACCAGAAAGAGCCGCTGCCCGATCCGATCCAGGCACGCGACGGCCGGGTAGTATCCGAGCCAGAGGTCCGGCGAATCCAGAGGGTCGGGCAGCCGCGTCCCGAGCCCCTCGGCCAGGCGCGCCACGTCGAAGCCGATCCAGCCGGCCAGCCCACCGGCAAACGGTGGGAGGCCCTCCATCGGCGCACGCTCGACCGGCGCCAAAAGGCGTCGCAGAACGTCGAACGGACGACCGATCTGGGGGCCGCCATCCACCTCCACCCGCTCATGTCGCAGGGTCACGACGCGACGGGGATTGACACCGGCCACAGACCACCGCGCCACGGACTCACGGCCTTCCACGGACTCAAAGAGAAAAGGCGACCGCCCTGTACGGGCCAGACGCAGCAGCATTCCAGTGGGCGTCAGGGCGTCGGCAGTGAGCTCGCGCACCACCGGCACGTGCGCGTAGCGCGTTGCCAGCGCCGCGAACTCCGCCGCCGACGGCCGCATTACCGCCTGCCTCCGGCCCGCCTCTCGAGCTCCGCGTTGACCTCGGCCGGCTCGACGCCGTTGGCCACCATGATGACCGCCAGGTGGTACAGCACGTCCGCTACCTCCCAGACCAAGTTGGCGTGATCCCCGTTCTTCGCAGCCAGTATAACCTCGGCGGCCTCCTCGGCGAGCTTCTTGAATGCCTTGTCGGGGTTGGCGAAGAGCTTCGTGCTGTACGAATCCTCGGGTCGGCGGGTGAAGCGCTGGCGCAGCACCTCGAAGAGCTGCTGTAGCGCCAGACCTGGCGCCGGCAGCTCCCCGACCAGGGGCCGATGGAAGCAGGTGAGCTGTCCCGAATGGCAGGTGGGACCCGCGGGTCGCGCCTGCACGAGCAGCGCATCACCGTCACAGTCCAGAGCGATGCCCTCCAGCTTCAGGGTGTTCCCGGACGTCTCGCCCTTGCGCCAGAGCCGCTGCCTGGACCGCGACCAGAAGTGCACCTGCCTGGTCTCGATCGTCGCCTGCAACGCCTCGGCGTTCATGTACCCGAGCATGAGCACCTGCCCGCTGTCATGGTGCTGGACGATGGCAGGAGCCAGACCATTCATCCCCCAGACAGGGGACAGGCTCCCGCTCCCCTGGAGAATCCCCGGCACGGGCCTACCCTCTTCCTCACTGTCGCCTGTCCCCCGTCCCCTTCCCTCCGTCCCCTGCCCGACCGGACGTACCGGCAGTCCGGCCTGGGCCAGCGCGACCTTGAGGTCGGCGATGCGGACACGGGACTCGTGGAAGATCGTCGCGGCGAGGCCAGCGTCGGCCCCGGCCCGCGCCGCGGCAAGAAAGTGCTCCGGGGTTTCTCCACCCCCGGAGGCGATGAGCGGCACCTTGGCCGCCACCCGCACCGCGGCCAGTAGCTCGCAGTCAAAGCCCTTGCCGGTACCGTCGCGATCCATCGAGGTGAGCAGGAGCTCACCAGCACCCCTGGCAACGCCCTCGTGCGCCCAGGCCACGGCGTCGATCCCGGTCGGCCGGCGTCCACCGTGGGTTACCACCTCCCAGCCGTCGTGCCAGCGGCGGGCGTCGATGGCCAGCACCACGGCCTGGCACCCCAAGCGCTCGGCCAGCCGCGTGACCAGCGACGGGTCGGCAACCGCCGCCGAGTTCACGGCCACCTTGTCGGCCCCGGCCCGCAGCAGCTCGCCCGCGTCGTCCACACTCCCGACACCACCGCCGACAGTGAAGGGGATGTCGAGGACCTCGGCGACCCGCGTTACAGCACCGCACAGCGCTGCCCGACCCTCCACCGTCGCCGAGATGTC
>DAONEV010000473.1:0-2344 GCA_035403265.1 Thermoanaerobaculaceae bacterium
TGGCGCCAGTTCGCCCAGGGCAACGGCGGCTCCGAGGCGACATCGCACGGGATTGGGCTTGACTACCTCGGCATCACGCGTGCCGCCTTGCCCGACGCAACTGCCACCCAGGTCCTTGCCGGAATGCACGCCGTGCTCAGCGGGGAAACACCGTCGTTCGCGCTCGAGTACCCGTGCCACTCGCCCGAAAGCCAGCGGTGGTTCGTGCTTAACGTGACACCGCTCTCCGGGTCGCGCCAGGGCCTGGTCATGGTGCACTCCGACATCTCCAACCGCAAGCTGACCGAGGCGGCACTGGCCGAGAGTGAGCAGCGGTATCGCAGCCTCTTCGAGCAGTCGCCGATCGGGATCTATCGCACGACACCTGACGGACGGATCCTGATGGTGAACCCCGCGATTCGCGAGATGCTCGGCTACGGGACCTCCGAGGAGCTTGCCTCACGGAATCTCGAGGATCAGGGATTCTCACCGGACTACTCCCGGGAACGGTTTAAGGAGCTGCTCGCGCGCGAGGGCGAGGTACGGGGGTTGGAGTCGTGCTGGACGACAAAGGACCATCGCAAGCTCCTCGTCATCGAGAACGCCAGGGCGATCCGCGACGTCGAAGGCACCATCCTGCACTACGAGGGAACAGTCGAGGACATCACGACGCGCAAGCTCGCCGAGCAACAAGTTCTGACGGAGCGCGCCCGGTTTCGAGCGCTGACCGAGTCGGCACCTTTTGGCATGAGGTTGTCTGACGCTGCCGGCACGATTTCCTACCTCAACCCCTCCTGGATCGCGCTCTTCGGCTACACCCTGGAGGACACGCCAACCCTGGAGGTCTTCCGGGCGCTGGTCTACCCGAATGCCCGACAACGCGCCGAGGTCGCGGCACTCTGGGAAGCGGACAGGCCCGCGCGTGATCGCGGCGACACGGTGATGAGGCCGATGCGCGTGACCTGCAAGGACGGGAGCCGCAAGGTCATTCTGATGACCACGACCACTCTCGAGGGCGGTCAAGCGCTCACCACCTGTGTGGACGTCACCGAACGGACGGCCGCGGAGGAGGCACAGCGACGGCTTGCCACGGCCATCGAGCAGGCGGCGGACGGCACGATGATCACCGACCCCGATGGGACCATCCAGTATGTCAACCCCGCGTTTGAGAGGATCACGGGCTTCACACGGGAGGAGGCGGTGGGCCGGAACCCGCGCACCCTCAAGAGCGGCGCGCACGACGAGACGTTCTACACGGGCCTGTGGCGGGCGATCACCATGGGAGATACCTGGCACGGACGCTTCGTGGACCGCCGCCGGGACGGAAGCTCCTACGAGGGGGATGCAACCATCACACCGATCCGAGACGAGCGCGGTCAGATCGTCAACTTCGTCGCAACGCAGCGCGACGTCACCCACGAGGTCCTCCTACAGCACCAGCTCAACCAGGCGCAGAAGATGGAAGCGGTCGGCCGACTCGCGGGCGGTATCGCCCACGACTTCAACAACCTCCTCCAGGCGATCATGAGCGAGGTCGGGGTCCTCCGCCACAGGATGCCGGCCAACGCCCTCGGGGCGGAGACTCTCGATGACCTTGGGAGGCTGGTGCGGCGCGGCGCCGGGCTGACCCGACAGCTCCTGCTCTTTTCGCGGCAGCAAATCTCCCAGCCAGAGGGCCTCGATCTCGCTGAGGTCGTGTCCGGCTCCGTCGCCATGCTGCGTCGGATCGTGCGGGAGAACGTGGAGTTCGTGGCCGAGCTGGGGACCGAGGCTCTCCCGGTCCGCGCCGACCGCGGGCAGCTCGAGCAGGTGCTCATGAACCTGGTGGTCAACGCCTCCGATGCCATGCCGGAGGGTGGCAGGGTGACCCTCCGTGCCGGCAGCGGCGGGGACGTCGCTTGGTTTTCCGTCTCCGACACCGGGTCGGGAATCCCGGAGTCAGTGCGCAGCCAGATCTTCGAGCCGTTCTTCACAACGAAACCTGTGGGCAAGGGGACCGGCCTCGGGCTGTCGGTCGTACACGGGATTGTGACCAGCCACGGCGGGAGCATCGATGTGGCAAGCAAGGAGGGCGAAGGCACGACCTTCATCGTACGGTTGCCACAGAGGGCATCGGAGGAGTCCCCGAAGGCACCCTCGGCACCCGAAATCGAGCCGCTGTTGGGCGGCGGCGAGCGCATCCTCGTCGTGGAGGACGAGGAAGGCGCTCGTGAGGGAATCGCGACGCTGCTGGGGATCCTGGGCTATGACGTCACCGCAGTCGGTAGCGGCGAGGAAGTGCGGGCGCTCCCGTCGGACGCCATCTTCGATGTGCTGCTCACCGATGTCACGTTGCCAGATGTCAAGGGCGACTTCCTCGCCGTCG
>DAONEV010000474.1:0-2336 GCA_035403265.1 Thermoanaerobaculaceae bacterium
GGTCATGCTCTCGGATGGGCACGGTCGTAGAGCTGGCGCAGGCGCTCCCGGGTGATATGGGTGTAGATCTCGGTGGTGGAGATGTCGGCGTGGCCCAGCATGGCCTGCACGGCGCGCAGGTCGGCGCCGTGCTCGAGCAGATGGGTGGCGAAGGAGTGGCGCAGCACGTGGGGCGACAGGTGTGTCGTGATCCCGGCTTGCTTCCCGTAGCGCTTGATCAGGTACCAGAACATCTGCCGGCTCATCCCCGCCCCCAGGCGGCTCAGGAACATTGCGTCAGAATGGGCCTTGTCGAGCTGCGGCCGAGCCTGCTCGAGGTAGCGCTGCAGCCATTCGAGCGCCGACGAGCCGACGGGCACGATTCGCTCCTTGCTCCCCTTGCCCCACACCCGCAGGTACCCGGGGTCGGGCCGGAGCTGACCCACCTTGAGGCCCACCAGCTCCGAGACGCGGACCCCCGTCGCGTACATGGTCTCGAGCATGGCCCGGTCCCGAATTCCCTGAGCTGTGCCGGTGTGCGGCGCTGCCAGAAGTGCCTCGACCTCCTCCGACGAAAGAAAGTACGGCAGCGCGCGCATGAGCTTGGGGGTCTCCAGCTCCAGGGTCGGGTCCTGCTTCGTCTCGTTGTGCTCGAGGAGGTACCGGTAGAGACCGCGCAGCGCCGCCAGCGCCCGCGCCGTGGAGCGGGCCGCGAGCCCCCGGCCGCGCAGCTCCGAGATGTAGCGCCGCAGGTCGGCACGCTCGCACGCCAGCACGTCCAATCCCCTGCCCGCCATCCAGAGTCCAAAGCTCTTCAGGTCGTTGCGGTATGACGACACCGAGTGGGGCGCCAATCCCCGCTCCACGAGCAGCACCGCCAGGTAGTCCGGGAGGAGGCGTTGGAAGAAGTCGGTGGCTGGCAGGTCGTGCGGCACCCGGGGATTGTAGCCCGGGGATGCGGCCCGAGCTCTCGGCTCGTTTCGAGAGGTGGGCCGCGCTCCCGCGCCGAGGCCGCACACGGCCTGCGCGGCCCACCTCTCGCCTGGCAGATCACACGAAAGGGAAGCCGAGGGTGCCGGCGAGGATCGCCCACAGGCGCTGCCAGCGCGGAAGGTCGGCGCGAACCGAGTAGGCGCGAACCGGGTCTGCAGTGACACGGTCCAGGACCCGGCGATAGACGCCGCCCATGACCCTCACGGTCGTCCGGGCGTCGCGCTCGACGCGCGGCGGCAGCGGGTTGGCCGCGGCGAAGCACGATCGGGCGCGGGCACACTGGAACGCCATGAGCGCTCGGTAGGAGAGAGTGTCGACCCGCCCGGCCAGCACCTCGTCCTCCCCCACGCCGTGCGCCGCCAGCTCGTCGAGCGGCAGGTAGATCCGGCCCCGAGCGGCGTCCTCGCCGACGTCCCGGCAGATGTTGGTGAGCTGCAGCGCCATTGCGAGGCTACGCCCATACCGGGCGGCCTCGGGGCCGAGCACACCGAAGATGGAGAGGGAGATATCCGAGATCGTCACCGCCACCAGCTCGCAGTAGCCTTCGAGGTCGGCGAAGGTCTGGTAGCGGTGCTGTCGCAGGTCCATCCGGCAGCCTTCCACGAGGCCGAGCAGCGCCGTCTTCGGGATGGCGAAGCGGCCGAGCACGTCCGCCAGGGCCCGCGTGGCGTCCGTGCCAGGCCGCCCGGCGTAGGTCGCCTCCAGCTCCGCCTTCCAGGCATCCAGGCGCCGTTCGACCGCGCCAGGTTCTTCATCCACACCGACCTCGTCCACGATATCGTCGGGGATGCGGCAGGCCGCATACGCGGCATACACGGCGACTCGTTTCGAGGCCGGCAGCAGCCGGAACCCCAGGGAGAAGTTGGCTCCTCGCGTGTGGGCGATGCGCCGCACGAGCGCCTGCTCGGTCACACGACCTCCCGCCGCCGGCGCCAGCCACCGAGAGGCCCCTGATTCCGCGGCCCCTCGTCCCAGGCGGCCATGACCACCCGTGCGAGCGCACGCCGGAGCAAGCCGGGCCGTTGCGCCCTCACGAGCAGCTCCTGGAAATCCCGCTTCGAGGCCAGTCGGCAGCCTACCCGGAAGGCCCGCGGCCCGAGCCGCTCGTACCCCCACCGCATGGCGACCGAGACCAGCATCGGGATGCGAAGCTCGCGCTCGTACCGCGCCTGATCCCAGCGCCCCAGGACACCGTCCGCCACCAGTGACGCGGAGCGCAAGGCGAACCGGATGCCCAGGCCGAACAGATAGTGTTGGACGCCGGCTGCTTCCCCGGCGTGCCAGCGGCCATCCCGGTCCCGCAGCGTCGGCGGCGGTGCGAAGCTCATGAACTGGCCGCTCTCGCGCGGATCGCGAACCGCGAA
>DAONEV010000475.1:0-2255 GCA_035403265.1 Thermoanaerobaculaceae bacterium
GCACCCGGCGCAAGGCGGTGCCGGTCTTCTTGCAGAGGCACCGGCCGACCGTCGGCCGGGCCGGGGATGCCGGGGCCGAGGCTCGTGTGGGGACAGGCGTGGTTGGAGTAGCGCACCCATTCCCGGAGGATTCGCAGCAAGTGCCGCGCATTAAGCGGAATGAGCCAGTCGAGGCACTCTCGCCGGCAGGTGGGGTCGGTGGAGAACCCGAGGCCCTGGTCAGGTAGGGGCTGGTAAGATTGACCGATGTCTCGCCGCGACACCGATTCGACGTGGACGACGCAGCCCTCGCTGCTGCCACGTGATCCCTCGCTGGCCGGACGTCGCCTGCGCCTCGACCGGCCGACCTCCGTCCTGGGCCGGGACCCGTCGTGCGACATCGTGGTGAGCCACCCCACCGTGTCGCGCCGTCATGCGAGGCTCGAGTGGGATGGCAAGCATCTCTTCGTTGAGGACCTGGGCTCATCGGGCGGCACCTTCGTCAACGGCATCCGCGTGCGGCGCGAGCGGCTGGCTCCCGGCGACACGCTGCGGGTCGGGCCATCCATCGAGTACGCGGTGGGGGTCGGCACAGCGAGCACCCCGCTGGCGCTCGCGGCGAAGCGCGAGACCGGTGAGGAGGAGGTCAAGCACCTCCAGGTGCTCCTCGACACGGCACGTGCTCTCAACGCCGCCACGGTGCTCGACGAGGTGCAGGACATCGTGCTGCAGGCGGCCGTGCGGATCATGAAGGCCGACCGCGGGTCGGTCGTGCTGTTCGACGCCGCCGGCCGGCTGCGCACTGCGGCCGTCGTTCCCCACGACCTCTCCGACGGAGGCTGGGCCGAGCAAAGCTCACTGCTCGAACGAGCCGTCAAGGAGCGCCGGACGGTTTGCACAGGGGAGGAGATCTCACCCTCCCAGTCGATGATCCTGCGGGGGGCCGCCATGGCTGTGGCCACGCCCCTGATGGTGGCGCGGCGACCGGTCGGGGCGCCGGAGGACGCGTCCTTCGTGGCGGGGCTGGAGGTCATCGGCGGCGTCGTCGTCGAACGGCTGTCACGGGGGCAGTCGTTCTCCCGCAACGACTTGGCGGTCCTCGAGTCGGTGGCTGCCGACACCGCGAGTGCCATCGACAGCGCCCGGCTGTACCGTGAGGCGCGCGAGAAGGCCAAGATCGATCACGAGATGGGTCTCGCGCGTAGCATCCAGGCCGCGCTCCTGCGCAAGCCCGAGGTGGTGGAGTTCGCCGAGACCTACGCTTTCTCCCAGTCGGCGCGGGCGGTGGGAGGCGACCTGCTGCACACGATGGTGCGCAGCGATGGCGGGCTGGCTCTGGCGGTGGGTGACGTGTCGGGCAAGGGGATCTCGGCCGCCCTGATCATGGCCATGGTGCAGGGGTTCCTGGGGATTTTGCACGAGTTGGGGCTGCCGGTCGCCGAGCTGCCGGCGGTCATCAACCGGAACCTCAACCGCTATGGTGTCGGCCACCGCTACATCACGCTCGCGGCCGGAGTGCTCTTTCCGGATGGGCGCCTCCAGCTCACCAACGCCGGGCACGCACCGGTGTCGATCCTGCGTACGGATGGGCGGGTCGACACCGTTGAGCCGCACGGTCCGATGCTGGGACTGCTCGACGGCGTGACGTGGGGCTGGGAGGAGCTCAAGCTCGCTCCCGACGAGGTCGTGGTGATGGTCAGCGATGGCCTCACGGAGTCGTTCTCAGCCCGGGGTGAGGAGTTCGGTCTGGAGCGGGTGCAAACCATCCTCGGGTCCCAGAGGGACCGGTCGCCGATGAAGGTGGGACAGACGCTTCTAGACGCGGCAGCTCGACACCGCAACGGGGCCGAGGCCACGGACGACGTCACGCTTCTGGCCTTTCGGTACTGCCCGCCAGCGGGGCAGAAGCTCATCGGCGACAGTTGACGGCTCCACCGCTCACGCCGCGACTCGCTCCGGTCGGGAGCGGAATTCGGCGGCCTGCAACCTGTGAGCTGGCGGGTGAGAGCAGTGGGCCGGCTTCGGACCGCCGTCAGGCGGGGAGAACGATCTTCCGCTTCTCCGCGTCCGGGTGCTGGCGGTAGAAGATCGCCACGGAGCCGATCAGGCCGACGCAGGAGCACCCCAGGGCCTCGTCCACGGTGGTCGCCAAGCCCTTCCGCTCGATGCGGTCCCCGGCCAGCTTCACCTTGATGAGCTCCTGGCGGCTGAACGCCTCCTCGATCGACTGCAGCACGGGCCCCGAGAGCCCTTCCTTGCCAACATGCACGGCCGGG
>DAONEV010000476.1:0-2247 GCA_035403265.1 Thermoanaerobaculaceae bacterium
CGCGCCACCACGCCCCCGGAGCCGGGCCGTCTTGATGGTGCGGATCACCTCCGCCGGCGACATGCCCAGTGCCTTCTTGATGGCCTCGCCGCGCACGCCCGGGCTGAAGATGATCGGACCGGCCAGGCGGATGTTGTTGCGCACCACCGAGCGGACCAGCGGATGGGCGTTGTTGCCGTCACCGAAGCTCTTCACCAGCTTCTGCGGGTCCATGTGGACCCTGAGCTCCTTGACGATGTCGTGGGCCGCGTCGGAGGTCAAGTGGGTCACGGGCACGTCGTTGATCAGCGCCGCCGGGGCCTGGTCGGAGAGCCCGATGCACGGCACCGACTCCAGCGAGATCATGCCGTCAGGCGTGGTCTGGCCGAAGGTGATGCCCAGGTCGTCGAAGAACGCCTGGGCCGACCGGGCGCTACCCTGCATCCGATCAACGATGTCGTTGCAGAGGCGGATCACCACCTTGCCCCTGGGTCGGGTGGAGAAGAACGCGTAGAACGAGACCACGCTGGCCACCCGTACCCTGGGCGTGGAGACGGCTGCTGCGATGAGGTCGATGGCCTCGTCGCCGACGCACCCATACCGGACCTGAACCGCCTGGACGATGTCCATCATCCGGGTGGGATCGTTGCCGTGGGCCTGGCAGATTTCCCTGATGCCGCTTTGAAAGTCGCTCATGGGAGGTATGTCAAGCTCCTTTCCTCGGTCGGATATGATACCCGCTCCTCGCTGGACGTCCAGTGGGCGGCTCGCCAGATCCTCTCGAAACCGTGGTGAGAGTACCCCGAGGATGCGGCGACACCGCGCTCGAACCACAGATGCTGCCAGGAGATGCGGAGGACCCGCGGGGTCGGATCGGCCGGGCACGCCAGTCATCTCGGGCCGCGCGCCGTCGTCGGCGCCCATCCCGGATGGACCCCGGAACCCGAGAGCCACCGCGACCTTCCTGCCCGCGCCTATACTGATCTTCGTGGTCGGAGGTCGGGCCTGGCCTGGCGCGACCGACCCGACACTGGAGGAGCTGGCATGTTGACACCTCGTATCGCTGCTCTCATCGCACTCCTGGGCTGCGGTGTTGGTTTCGCCGCAAAGCCGGACAAGGCTGGTTGCACCGACCATCCGCTGTTTCCCACGCGGATGCCCAACTACCGGATCGATAGCTGCGAGGTGAAGGCGTTCGACTCGTACCAGTTCTTTGTCAAGAGCGGTCCGAAGCACGCTGTGGAAGGCAAGTTCACCCTGATCACCTATGTGGTGGAGGACCGCAAGGACGACCAGAGCGGCCTGGCCGTGGTCCGGAACTACGAGAATGCCATCAAGAAGATCGGCGGTACGATCGCCGCCTCCGACCCGCAGCGATGGATCAACGGCTCCGTCATGGTTGACGGCCGCGAGGTGTGGGTCCAGGCCGAAAAGGGCAACGGGGCGATCTGGCTGCGCATCGTCGAGAAGCAGGCGATGGAGCAGCACATCGTGGCGGACGCGGCCTCGTTCGGGAACGACCTCAAGGCCACCGGCCACGTCGCGGTCGAGGGGATCTACTTCGACACCGACAAGGCGGAGGTCAAGCCGGCGTCGGGAGCCGCCCTCGCGGAGATCGCCAAGCTGCTCGGCGCCGACGCCACGCTCAAGCTCTACGTGGTCGGCCACACGGACAACGTCGGCGCCCTCGACCACAACCTCAAGCTCTCCCAGGCGAGAGCCGCGGCGGTCGTCGGCGCCCTGGTCAACGCGCACGGCGTCGCCGCCTCCCGACTGACGCCCTTTGGCGCCGGCCCTGTGGCGCCGGTGGCCACCAACCAGACCGAGGAGGGCCGCGCAAGGAACCGCCGAGTCGAGCTGGTGGCCCAGTAGGACGAGCTTGGGGGTGGCTGCCCCCTTGTCCCCACGCGCCAGCGTCGGCGAGGCTCGATCGCACCGGGGTGAACGGAGGCGGCCCGACGGCCATCCGCTCGGGGGTTGATCGGCGCGAGACCCGTGTAACCTGTGCGGCATGGACCTGGCGATCTCGACCCGCGGGCTGACCCGGCGATTCGGCGAGCAGGTGGCCGTCGACGCCATCGATCTGATGGTGCCTCGTGGCACGTTCTACGGCTTCCTGGGTCCCAACGGTGCCGGCAAGTCGACGACCATCAAGTGCTTGACTGGCCTCCTGGCGCCCTCGTCGGGGGACATGAGCATCCTCGGTCTCGATCCCCGCGCGCATGAGCTGGAGGTCAAGCGGCAGATCGGCGTCGTGCCCGAGGACGA
>DAONEV010000477.1:0-908 GCA_035403265.1 Thermoanaerobaculaceae bacterium
CGCTTGCCAGCCCAGGCGCGCGGCGCCCGCCGCCGCCGAGGCCACAAACGCCGCACGGCTGAGGATGACCCCCTTCGGCTCGGCACTCGATCCGGAGGTGAAGACGACGGCGAGGGGTCGTCCGGGCGGGATCTTCCTGTGGTCGACCAGGGGCAGGAAGCGGGCCGGCCGCGTGGTCGCCGGAAGACTGTCGAGATCCCACGCCACGGGGTCAAGTGCTGCGACGGCCGCCCGCTCCGCGCTCGTCCAGCGCGCATGCAGCGGCACCACGGTCACGCCGAGCTGGACGAGGGCCAGCAGCCGCACCACGAGCTCCGGCGTCGCCCGTGCGACCAGGCGCACCCGCGGCGGACCACCCGGGCGGCCGAGCCCGAGCCTCCCCAGCGCCGCCATTTCCGCTGTCACGCGCCGCGCCAGCTCGACCCAGCTCCAACTCTCGTCCCCGAAGACCAGCGCCGGAGTGTCCCAGCCTTCGCGCGCCGCGGCGGTGACCGAGAGCTCCCTCATCGGGGAGCGCCCACCACCAGCAGCAGGCCACTGACCAGCACGCTGTGCAGGAGGAGGAGCTGGCCGGTCCATGCCAGCGCCCGGTTGAGGGTCGGCCCGTCGTCGTGGTGCGCCACCGAGACCACGATGCGCCCGGCCAGGGGCACCGTCGCCAGCGACCCCAGCACCGTCAGCGGCGCCGCGCCGGTCGCGACCATCCCTACCGTGCCGGCGTAGGCCAGCGCAAAGCACACCGCCAGCTCAACGAGCCCCGCCCACTTGCCGAGCCGGGCCGGCAAGGTGCGCCGGCCAGCTACCCGGTCGGTGCCGTGGTCACGTGTGTTGTTGACGACGAGGATGGCCACGGCCAGGGCGCCGGTGACGAGCCCGGCGACGGCACCGATTCCGGTCATGCGCTGCCA
>DAONEV010000477.1:918-2179 GCA_035403265.1 Thermoanaerobaculaceae bacterium
GACGAGCCCTCCCCACCAGGCGGCAGGTGGCACCCGGAGCGCCTGCACCCAGGCCGTCCCGCAGGTGGCGACGAAACCGAAGAAGACGAGCACGAAAGGCTCGCCGAGGCCCAGACGGGTGAGCGGGAACGGGCCGACGGAGTACGCCATCGCGGCCAGGAGGGACGCCGCGCCCATCGCCAGGACCGGCCACCCGGACGCCCATGTCAGGTAGATGCCGGCCAGCGCGGCCAGGCCGAACGCGACCGCCACTCCCCGCCACATCTGCCGCGGCGAGAGCCAGCCGGCGGCGGTGGCCCGGGTCGGCCCCAGCCTCGCGGCCGTGTCCGTGCCCTGCTGGAAGTCGGCGACGTCGTTGACGAAGTTCGTGCCGACCTGAATGGCCAGTGCCCCGAGCAGGGCGGCGAGCGCCGGGCCGGCTCGGAACGCCCCGACCGCGGCTGCCGACGCCGTGCCGAGGATCACCGGCGCCGTCGCCGCCGGCAGCGTCCTGGGACGGGCCGCCGCGAGCCAGGCCCGCCAACCCGACCCACCGTCGACCCTCATGGGAACCGCGGGAACTTCGAGAAATCGGGCTTTCGCTTCTCGATGAACGCCCGCTTGCCTTCCTTCGCTTCCTCGGTCAGGTAGAAGAGCAAGGTGGCGTCCCCGGCGAGCTGCTGGAGCCCGGCCTGGCCGTCACAGTCGGCGTTGAGCGCCGCCTTCAGCAGGCGGATGGCGGTTGGGCTGTTGGCCAGAATCTCCCGGCACCAGGCCACGGTCTCCTCTTCCAGTCGCTCGACCGGCACCACGGCGTTGACCAGCCCCCACTGCAGCGCCGTGGCGGCGTCGTACTGCCTGCACAGGAACCACACCTCGCGGGCGCGCTTCTGACCGATCACCCGAGCCATGTACGAGGCACCGTAGCCGCCGTCGAAGCTCCCGACCCGCGGGCCGGTCTGCCCGAAGCGGGCGTTCTCGGCGGCGATTGTGAGGTCGCACACGAGGTGCAGCACGTGCCCGCCGCCGATCGCGTACCCGGCCACCATGGCGATCACCGGCTTGGGGAGGGTGCGGATCTGCCGCTGCAGGTCGAGCACGTTCAACCGCGGCACGCCGTCGGCGCCGACGTAGCCGCCGTGGCCGCGCACCTTCTGGTCCCCGCCAGAGCAAAACGCCTCGCGGCCCTCGCCGGTGAGGATCACCACCCCGACCCGCCGGTCCTCCCGGGCCAGGGTGAAGGCCCTTTGCAGCTCCTCCACGGTGAGCGGGCGGAACGCGT
>DAONEV010000478.1:0-2159 GCA_035403265.1 Thermoanaerobaculaceae bacterium
CGTGGTCCCGACCGCATGGGGTCTCGACCGACTGGCCGGCCTGCTCGCCTGCTGTCAGGCGTCCGTGGGCAACGACTCCGGGCTGACCCATCTGGCTTCGGTGGTCGGATGCCCGACCGTGATGCTCTTTGGGCCGACCGACCCGCGCCGGACCGGCGCGGTGGGTGGGGCAAGGGTGCTGCGAGAGACGGGTGCCGGTGGGCTTGCCAAGCTGTGCCCCGAACAGGTGGCGTGGGCGGTCCAGGCCGTCGGGGGTCGTCAGGGCTTGCACGTGCCACGAAACGTGACTATGATTCGCCGTGGCAGTGGGCCGCTAGCTCAACTGGCAGAGCAAGAGACTCTTAATCTCTAGGTTCAAGGTTCGACTCCTTGGCGGCTCACCAATTTGCCATCCCGCGAAAGTGGCGGAACTGGTAGACGCGCGAGACTTAGGATCTCGTGGGGAAACCCATGGGGGTTCGAGTCCCCCCTTTCGCACCAACAGGAGAAAGCATGGCTTACCAGATCGAGCGTCCTTCCCCCTGCCTGGTCGTCGTCAGCGCCACCGTGCCTTCGGCTGAGGTGCAGGAGGAGCGGGAGCACATCCTGTCTGGTGTGGCGCGTCGCGCCGCGGTACCTGGTTTCCGGCCCGGCAAGGCGCCACGCCACCTGGTGGAGCGCCGCTATGCCGACGACATCCGCCAGGAGGTCGAGGAACACCTCTTGCGTCATACGTGGCAGGCCGTGCGTGAGGGCGAAAAGCTCCGCCCTGCCACTCCCCTTGGTGTGAAGGAAGTGAGCTGGAAGGATGACGGGAGTGTCGAGCTCTCGGGCGAGTTCGAGGTCTTCCCCCAGGTCGAGCTACCCGGTCTCGAAGGGTTCACACCACCCCCCTTCGATCTGGCCCCGACGGTCGAGGAAATGGACAAGGCCCTGGACGCACTCCTCGATCGGCAGTCCACCTGGGAGCCGGTCGAGGACACCGCCGTCGCCGAGGGGATGCTGGTGGAGGCCGAGGTATGGGGCGCTTTCCCCGACGGCGAGCGGGAGCCGTTCCACGAGGAACGCTCGCTCTTTGTCGTCGGCGCCCACGAGGTCTTTCCGGAGATCGAGGCGGCGGTGCTTGACCACAAGCCTGGTGACGAGGTCACGGCCCAGCGCCAGGTGAGTCACGGCGAGGGAGAGGAGCAGCACCAGGACACGGTGGACTACCGGGTGGCGGTACGTAGCCTGCGCCGCAAGCGGCGGCCGGAGTTGGGCGATGACTTCGCAGCCTCCCTGGGGCTAGAGGGTGGACTGGCGGCGTTGCGCGAGCGCGTCGGCGTCGACCTCGCGCAGCAGAAGCAGCGGGCGCGGTTCGAGCGCTGGCGTGAAGCACTCCTTGAGCACCTGTCGGGCGGGCGGCTGCTCGATCTGCCCGGGACCCCGGTGGAAGAGGACACCCGCAAGGAGATCATGGACTTCGCCCGCTCGCTGGCCGAGCGCGGCATCGATCCGGAGAAGGCAAGCCTGGACTGGGAGAAGGTGGGCGCCGAGCTGCGCACCCGGGTGGAGACCCGAATGCGCGCCGAGCTGTTGATGGACGCCCTGGCCGATGCTCTGGACGTGACGGTGGACGAGCCCGAGGTCAACCGCGAGGTGCAGCGCCAGGCGGCTCGCATGGGGGTTCCTTTCGCCGAGGTTCGGGGTAATCTGCTCAAGTCGGGTGGTCTCGGACGCGTGGCCGCGATGATGCGGCGTGAGAAGGCTGCGGAGCAAGTCCTGCGGCCATTCCTCGAGTCCTCGGGAGGGTGAGCGTGCTGATTCCCATGGTCATCGAGCAGACCGGTCGGGGCGAGCGGGCCTTCGACATTTTCTCGCGTCTTCTCAAGGACAACGTCATCTTCCTGGGCGAGCCCATCGACGACCACATTGCCTCGGTGGTGATCGCCCAGATGCTCTTCCTCGAGGCGGAGAGCCCCGAGCGGGACATCGTGGTCTACATCAACTCACCGGGAGGGTCGATCTCGGCCGGTCTCGCCATCTACGACACGATGCAGTACGTCAAGCCCGACGTGATGACCATCTGCATGGGCATGGCGGCGTCGATGGCCGCGGTGCTGTTGGCTGGCGGCGCCAAGGGCAAGCGTTTCGCCCTCCCCCACTCGCGGGTGCTCATCCACCAGCCGCTCATGTTCGGG
>DAONEV010000479.1:0-2153 GCA_035403265.1 Thermoanaerobaculaceae bacterium
ATAGATCCCGGTCGGCCCCCCCCAACAACCATGCCGAGCAGGGAGGGGGGACAGTCATGCACCTTGGCAGAGCGCTCCGCATCTCCGTGGCGGCGGCCCTTGTGATCGCGGCCACCTCGGCCGGCGCCTCGGAGCCTCGTCGGTCTCTCGATCGCTCCATCCGGCTGAGCATCGAGAAGGCCTCCTACAGCGCCGGAAGTCGCACGCTCGAGGCCTCCGGCACGGCACCGTCCCGATCCAGGGTCACCCTCAGCCGTGCCGTCAACGGCACAGTCCTGACCACCGTAACCTCTGATGGCGAAGGCAAGTGGCGAACCAGGATCGCCAACCCGCAGCCGGTCCCCTGCCGCATCCGCGCTCAGGTCGCCGGCACCTCGACCAAGGTCGAGCGCTCCGTGGACGGCGCGCCTGCGTCCTGCGACGGGGTGGCGGCACTCACTGGCCTCACGGTTAACGGTCCCACCGAGGTCGAGGAGAACAGCACGGCCGCCTTCACCGCGACTGCCACCTTCGGGGACGGCACCAGTCGCGATGTCAGCGGTGCTGCGAGCTGGACCGAGGCCGTCGGCTTCGTCTCGGTCATCGCCGGGGTGGTCACCACCACCGAGGTGACGGGCGATCAGACCTTCGTCCTGGGCGCATCTTTCACCGCGGGCAGCGTCACCAAGACCGCCTCGATGTCGGTCAGGGTGAAAGACGGCGACCTGGTGGTTGGCTCTCACGCCGGGCGGTTCGCAAGCTTCGAAGGCACCAGGACCTGCCTGGGCTGCCACCTCTCGGAGGCCCAGGACATGCACGGCTCCGTCCACTACCAGTGGCTCGGCGACGCCAGCGAGGCTCGCGGCCTGTCCACGCCACTTGCCGGAAAACTTGGCGGCATCAATGACTTCTGCATCTACCCGGACATCAACTGGATCGGCAAGTTGACCAACACTGACGGCGTGCAGGTCGACGGCGGGTGCGCTCGCTGCCACACCGGCCTCGGGCTCAAGCCCACCCCCGATGCCACGCAGGCGCAGCTCGAAAACATCGATTGCCTCATCTGCCACGCCCCGCAATACAAGCGCACCGTGGCAAGCGTGAACGGTGCGTGGCGCTTCGTTCCCGACGAGGCCAAGATGGGCGTGTCGATTCTCCAGGCTGCGGTGGATATCCACCTCCCCTCCAAGGCCACCTGCCTGAACTGCCACACGAAGGCGGGCGGTGGCGACAACTACAAGCGCGGCGACATCGAGGAAGCCCACCGCAACCCGACCGCAGCCTTTGACGTCCACATGGCTCCCAGATCAGCCGGGGGCGCCGGCCTCGAGTGTCTGGACTGCCACTCCACCGCCGGACACCGCATCGGTGGCCGCGGTGTTGACATGCGGGAGCGCGACCTTTCCGACACCGTGGCCTGCACCAACTGCCACCCCACTCAGCCGCACGACGACAGCCAGCTCAACCGGCATACCGCCCGCGTTGCGTGCAACACCTGCCACGTGCCGGAGTTCGCGAAGGTCGCCGCCACCGACATGGTGCGCGACTGGAGCCTGCCGGGCGACCTTGATCCCCTCACCAAGCTCTACGAGCCGCACATGCTCAAGGCGTCTCACGTGCAGCCCGAGTACAGATTCTTCAACGGCACGTCCGAGTTCTACGAGTTCGGGACGCCGGCGGTACCGCAGGCCAACGGCAAGGTCCTGATGGCCGGACCCATCGGGAGCGTCCAGGACACGGGCGCGAGAATCATCCCGGTCAAGCACCACCTGGGACGCCAGCCCCAGGACCCAACCTCGGGCCGCTTGCTGCCCCTCAAGATCGGCGTCTTCTTCCAGTCGGGCGACATCGACCAGGCCATTGTCCAGGGTGCGGCGGCCGTCGGTTGGCCGTATTCCGGCCACACCTTTGCCGAGACCGAGCGCTACTTGGGGATCTATCACGAAGTGGCACCGTCGAGCCAGGCGCTGCAGTGCGCCTCTTGCCACGACCAGAACCGACTCGACTGGGCGTCCCTCGGCTACACGCCCCGGACGACGCGCAACGGCAAGGCGCTGTGCGAGAGCTGCCACGAGCGTGAGTCGATGCCCGGCTTCGAATCACTTCACGACAAGCACGTTCGCGACAAGAAGCTCGACTGCTCCAACTGCCACACCTTCTCCAAGGCCTAGGCC
>DAONEV010000480.1:0-2151 GCA_035403265.1 Thermoanaerobaculaceae bacterium
TGCTCGGGCTGGTCTCGGCGTTCTGCCAGGGGTTCGGGCTGGTGCTCGCCAAGTGGGGGATGTCCGGCGGGCTTCACCCCTGGGCCGCGTCCTGGCTGCGCATGACCGCCGGGACGGCCGCCATCTGGCTGATGGCGGCGGTTGCGGGCCGCCTGCGTGACCTCGACCTGCGCGGCAGCTTGAAGCTGGCTGGCCGCAGGTCGTCGGCGGGGCGGTGATGGGACCGTTCCTGGGCGCCTCGCTGTCGCTGGTGGCGGCGCAGCACACCGAGGTCGGAGTGGCCGCGACGCTGATGGCCACGACGCCGATCATCGTCATCCCGCTCGTCATGGTGACCGAGCGCTACCGGCCGAGCTGGCGGGCCCTGGTCGGCACCCTCCTTGCCTTCGTCGGCATCGGCTTGTTGTTCACACGGTGAGCCCGTTCCCTGCCCACCCCGGGCTGGGGCTTCAGGCTCGGATCCCCCGCCCGGCCGCATGCCTCGAGCCTCGGAGCCCAGGGCCGCGCATCCCATTGGTGGCAACGACAGGATGATGGACGGTTCATGACAGATGCTGCATTGAATTACAGGCCGAGGCGCCGTACATTGGTGACATGAGACGAGCGCTCCCCCTGCTCCTGCTCGTGCTCCTGGTGCTTCCCCTTGCCGGGTGCAACGACCGCTTCTGGGACGAGGCGTGCGACGTGGTCGTCATCAACAGCTCCTCCTGTCGGTTGCGCATCCTCGTCGACGGGTGGGAGGCCTTCACGATCAGGGCCGAGGACACGCGCACGGTGGACGACGTGGGCCGGGGTCGCCACACCCTGGAGGCTCTCGACCAGGACGACCGGGTGGTCGAGCGGCGCACCATCGACCTCGACCGCGGTGAGGACTTCTACTGGTACATCCGTAGCTGCCACTAGGCTCCTCCGGCCCACTCCTCGGAGCAGACGGCCCGGATTTCACACGCCGTCAGTTCGTCCCGACGCAATAGCCGACCAAGCGTTCGCTTTTTGCCTCGGCCTGCGCTATCGTCGCCTTCAGCCCCGGGTCGAGGTCTTCCAGGAACCGAGTCGACACGCCGCCCGGGCGAGGAGAGGTGACCATGATCCGCAAGGCCGAGCTGGGACGCCCAACCCACACCGAGGTCATCGCCGAGCCCACGCCCGTGGGACTGATCTGTCTGGCCATCGGTTGTGCGGCCCTCACCCCGATCGCCTTCGGCGCCAGCCTCACCCCGGCCGGGCTGAAGACGGCGGCCATCTACTGCCTGCTCTTCGGTGCCGGTGGCCAGCTCGTGGCCGGGCTTGGCAACCTCGTCAACCGCAACCTCTACGGCGGCACCCTCTTCACCGCCTTCGCCTTCAACTGGGCGCTCAACTGGTGGGCACTGGACGGCCTGAGCCGTGGCGTGGTCCCCGATGGCGGTGTCATCTTCGCGGTGGACGTCTGCTTTCTGGCAATCTTCCTGGTGTTCAGTTACGGTTTCGGCTTCTACTCGACGCTGCTGTTCGCGTTCCTGGTCGACATCGACGTGCTGTACGCGGCCAAGGTCGCCAAGCACCTCACCGGCGCCCACTGGCTCGACCCCGTCGTGGGGCTGTGCACGGTCGGGCTGGCGCTGATCTCGCTGTGGATCGCCTTCGCGCTGCTCATCAACCCCACCGCCGGACGCCGGGTTTTCGCCTTTCCCGGTCCGCTCCTCCGGGCCCAGGCCCGGCCAGGGTTCGACTCGTCCCTACGGCTCGCCCTCTGCCGCACCCTGTACGCCCACTGGCAGCAGCACGCGTTCGTGCCCCTGTCGCGCCCGGAGCTGGAGAAGGCCGTCGCCGATGCGACGCGCGGACGCAGCCTCGCCCCCGACCTCGCGTACCTCGGGGAGCTGGGAGTCATCGTGCAGAGCGAGGAGGGTGTGCGCCTCACCGCCGAGGGTCTCGATTTCTACGAGCAGGTCACGCTCGGCAAGACGCAGTTCGCGTAGGGCTCCAGGGCGGGCGGCCGTCGTGGATCGGGTCTTGACAGTGCTACTACAGTCGTCATAGCATCGCCTCAGTCTGTAGGAGGTGACCATGGCCCGGACTCCGGCGTTGACACGGCTCGAGCTGGAGGTAATGGAGCATTTCTGGCGACGCGGCGAGGCGGCGGTGCGCGAGGTGCTCGAGGACCTGCCG
>DAONEV010000481.1:0-2125 GCA_035403265.1 Thermoanaerobaculaceae bacterium
CCGTCGACGCTGCCGGCCACGATCCCCGCCACCGAGGTGCCGTGTCCCTCCGCATCCATGGGGTCGTCGTCGTTTTCGATGGCATCCCAGATCTTGATTGTCTTGGCAGAGGCATCGGTGCCCCCGGGTGCCAGCTCCGGGTGCCGGTAGTCGACGCCGCTGTCCAGCACCGCCACCGTCACCCCCGTGCCGTCGATACCCAGGCTGGCGACAGGTCCCACGTTCATGAGGACCTTGCCGTTCTGCCGCTGAATGCTGAAGACCCGCACCGGCTCGATGGAGACGACGCGGGCATCGCTGGCCAGGGCTTCGAGCAGCTCGGTTGCAATCGTCATACGGACGACCGGAAGGAAGCGGAACCGCTCGACCACCCGCCCGCCGAACGGGGCATACTCGCGGGCCAGCTCGTCGCCCGTCTCCTGGATCAGACGCAGGCGGTTGGGCGCCACCAGTGCAGCGGGTCCGGATGCCGCGAGGTCGGCCGGAGCCCGAAGCTGGACGAGGAGGTCCAGCCGCTCGCCGGGCTGGAGCGCCCGCCCGCGCAGGGCCGGAGTCAGCTTCGCAGGCCACGAGCTCTCGGCCTGCAACGGCGAGTCACCTGCGGCGCGGCGCACGCCGGCGAAGACGTCTGGCGCAAACCCGGCCACCAGGAGCATCACAAGCCAAATGGGCAGAACAGAACCAGCAAATGAACGCAAGGAGCGCATGCAGGCACTTCCCTTCGGGGGGTTGAGAGCAGACAACCTCCGAGCGGCCAAGGCTATTGCATGCCCGCTGCCACGGTCAAGCTCGCTGGCACAGCTCGCTGGCACGGCTGTGTCGCTGGCACGGCTGGCGACTGGACGAAGCGGCCTCCAGACAGGGCGCTGCTATCCTGTCGGCCGACAAACGGCCTGCGCCGTGAGGTGAGCTCAATGGCCCGTACTCGTTCGAAGCATCTCTTCCTTGCCCTCGTCCTGATCGCCGTGGGCGGCGTCCTGCTCGCCACCCGCTTCTTCCCACTCGACTGGACCCCGGCCCTGGTGCTGGGGCTGGGAATCGCCTTCGCCGGCATGGCGATTCTCCAGCGCAGCCAGGGAACCCTGGTGACCGGCATGATCCTGCTCGGTCTGGGAGCCGGCATGGCGCTCGGGCGGGCCGCGACCCTTGGCATCCCGGTTTCCAACTGGATGCTCCTGTGCCTCGCCGGCGCCTTCTTCGCCATCTTCGTGTTCGGTGCGCTCCTGGGGACGAGTCGACACTGGTGGCCGTTGATCCCCGGCGTCGTCCTGCTCGTCGTCGGAGGTGCTCAGTACGCCAGCCGGCTGAACTTCTTCCCCCCGGCCCTGGAGAGCGCCGCCCGTACCTGGTGGCCCGCCGCCCTGGTGCTGGCGGGTGCAATCCTGCTCTTCAAGGCCTTCCGCAAGTAGTGGCTCGGGCTGTCAACAGGTCAGCGGATCAGCACGAGGACGTCGCCTGGCGTGATCCGCGAGCCGACCAGGTTGTTGAGGCTTTTGAGCTTCGCGACTGTCGTACCGGTCCGCCGCGCGATCTCGTAGAGCGTGTCACCCGACCTCACCACGTACCGGTCGGTGGCCCCTGCGGGCGGACCCACCTTCCGGTGGTCCCTCGACGGCTCGCGGGCCGCGGCGCGCCGGGCGGCCACCGCCACAGTTCCGGGCGTTCGGGGCACAATGAGGGTCTGGCCGACCCGCAGCGAACGGGGGCTGCGCAGATGGTTGGCCGCCAGGATCGCGGCCACGCTCGAGCCGTACTTGCGGGCCACGGCGGAAGCCGTTTCACCCCTCTTCACGACATGCAGGAAGCGTCGGATCCGCTCGCTGGCCGGAATCGAGGCGACCGTGGCCGCCACCGCCTCCTCCTGCCCGCAAGGCACCGCGAGCTGGTAGCGGCCGTCCAGGGGCGTCAGGCGATGCACGAGCGCGGGATTGATCTCCGCCAACCTCTCGACCTGCAGACCGGCACGCTGGGCGAGCACCTCGAGGTCCAGAGCGCCGTCGATCGGCACTCTCCCCAGACAATCGGGGTTGTCCGGGATCCGGACGAAACCGTAGGCCTCGGGGTTCTTGGCCACAACCAGAGCTGCCCACATGGCCGGAACGTAATTCCGGGTCTCCCGGGGAAG
>DAONEV010000482.1:0-2013 GCA_035403265.1 Thermoanaerobaculaceae bacterium
TTGAGTCCCAGGGCGACGAACTGCTCCTGGTACCACGGGCTCTCGCGGACCGCGTACCAGACCTTGAGCGAGGTCGCGGCGCCCCTCGCCCACACGGCCTCGGCGGCCGCCATGATCTCGGAATAGAGCGCTCGCAGCACGATCGGGTTCTGGCGCCGATCCATGGCCTGCACAACCTCATCGAATGACGGCGTTGGGGGAGCGGAATGAGCCGGGTCTCCCTTTGCCGTCCTGTGGGCGGCGGCCTGCTGGGGGAAGGGGATCGGTGCCGGTTGCGGCCCGGGCTTCGCGGCGGGGGCCGCAGTGGTGGGCGCAGACGGGACGGCGACCTGGGGCTGCGGAGCAGGGGTCGGCACCGGTGCAGGCGGGGTCGGAGCAAGGGCCAGCGCTGGCTCCGGCTGGCGGTCCACCGGAGGTGCCACGTGGGGCTTGGTGGGCGAGAGCTCGGGAGAGCCGGCCGGGACCTGCCGACCCGCCGCCCGTGGCGGGAGGTTGAGCCGGATTCGGAGGTTGGTGAGCAGCGACAGCTCCTCGTCCGTCACGGCGTGGCCGTGCCCCAGCTTCTGGGCCACGACTTGAAGCTCCATCAGTCGCGCACGCAGGATCTGCTGCTGGGGGAACACCCCCGCCAGCAGCTCGATGCCGGCCCCCTGGCCCTCGAGGATCTCGGCCATGTCGAAGAAGTCCACGTACTCGAAGAGGCTGCGCTCGCCGCTGGAGTACCACGCGACGGTGTCTTCGCGATCCTTCTTGGTGGCCAGCCGCTCGATCACCAGGGGCGGGATGCCTCTGGCGAGCCATTCCTCGCCGTAGCCGGCGGTCAGGTCCGCGTGCAGGCGCTCCCGTAGCGCCACCAGTACCTCGGTCATATTCCTGTAGGCTTCGAGGTTCGCCTCGATCCAGTCCGAGCTCAATGACCTGCCTCCGTCGCCTCACGATAACATAGCTGCCTGGCCGGAGAGAGCCTGAATGGCACGCTCCGGCTGCCACTTCACGGGAGATCCCGGCACAAGGCTTGCTTGAGTTGGCACGATGCGAACCCTCGCCCGAGACGCTGCTGTCATGGTTGCCATCACCCTGGTCCTCGGGGTGGTCGCGAACGTCACTCGTGTCCAACGGCTGGCCTGGTGGGGCCAGGGGAATCAGCCACCTCAGGTGGACGTCGACTTCCACTTTCTCGACGTCGCCTCGGCGGATGCCCTGCGCACCTCGCTGCCGCGCGTTGTCTTCCTCGACACGAGACCATCCGCGGTGGCGACGGTAGGCAGAGTGCCCGGTGCCTCGACCGTGGCGTACACCGATCTCGCTGCTGCGCTCACGGCGGACCGGCTGGCGGAGCTTCGGCAGGCCGATGCGATCGTGCTCTACGGCTCGGGAGGAGAGGGTGACATCGAGCAGCTCTTGGGCCAGGAGCTCCACCGACGCGGCCTGCGGCCGCCCTACGTCCTGGTGGGGGGCTTTCCAGCCTGGGAAGCTGCCGGGCTGCCCACGGAAGGGAGCGCGTCATGAAGTGGCTCTCGAACGTCTGGGTGCATCGCGTGCTCGGGCTCGCGTTGGGTGGGGTCTTCCTCTATGCCGCCAAGGACAAGCTCATCGACCCCCGTCCGCTGATCACCATCATCTGGGGGTATCAGTTGCTTCCCAACGGCCCCATCAACCTCATCGCCATCTTCATGCCGTGGATGGAGCTGCTGGTTGGGCTGACCCTGGCCACCGGCTACAAGCGGCGGGCGGGCGCATTCTGGGCCACGGTCTTGCTGACCGGGTTCATCGGTGCCCTCGGCATCAACGCCGTGCGCGGCCTGAACGTGGCTTGCGGGTGCTTTTCGACCTCGGCGACCGAGACCCACAACGCCTGGCTCCTGGTCCTGCGCGACCTTCCCATGTGGCTGGCGGCAGCGGTGATGCTGCTGTTCGCACGCGCCGGTGCGGTCGGTGGCGGGCAATCAAGGGCCGTCGAAGGGCCAGGGGTCCCGTCCGAGGAGTGAACCCGGGGCCGGGGTTTTTGGGGGT
>DAONEV010000483.1:0-1922 GCA_035403265.1 Thermoanaerobaculaceae bacterium
CTTGAGCGGTGCCTGATCCGGCCGGGCGCCGGAATGGTGGCCACACGAGTCTTCCACCGGCTGACGGTGGGAGCGACGTCGACGAGGTGGGGAGGTCGTAAGCATGGACCAGAAGGAACAGGATCCACGGCTCGGAGCGTGCCCGCGTTGCAGCAGCGACCTCCGGCCCGTGCCGACTTGAGGCGCCCTGCTCTGGCGGTGCCGGAGCTGTGGCGCGGTCTTCTCGACCCACGAGGTGTACCCGGACGGCATCCCCGAGAGTGCCTGGAGCTCGATCCCGGGCGGATGCGGAGGGTGAGATGCCACTGTACGAGTACATCTGCCAGCAGTGCGGGCGGCGTTTCGAGGTGTTACAGCGTATGGGCGCGACGGCCGACGGGCTGAGCTGCCCGGGCTGTGGCGCCACCGAGGTGAAACGGGCGCTTTCGACCTTCGCCTCCAGCGTGTCGTCGGGCGGAGGCAGCGCCCTGCCGTGTGGCAAGCCCAGCTCGGCCGGGTGTGGCGGCGGCTTCACTTGAGCATCGTGACAGGGGCCCGGGTGGTCCCGTCGGGGAGGTCGAGAGTCGACAGTCGAGAGCCGGGGGTCGTGGTCCAGATGCACCCCGCTCCGACGGCGGGCGCTTTCGTTGAGGAGCGGAGGGGAGGGGAGCATGCGGGAGACGGCAGTCGCATTCGAGGTTGCATCGGGCCTCTCGTTTGATGGCGCGGTCACGAGAGCCCGTGAGGTTCTGGCGGCCGAGGGGTTCGGGGTCATCACCGAGATCGACGTCAGGGCGACGATCAAGAACAAGCTGGGCATCGAGCGCGAGCCCTACCTCATCCTGGGTGCCTGCCACGCGCCGTCCGCACATCTGGCGCTGGCCGTGGCGCCAGATGTCGGAGTGTTGCTGCCTTGCAACGTCACGGTCTCAGTGGAAGGCGGCCAAACCATGGTGCGAGCCATGCGGCCCGACAGCGTGCTCGGCCTCCTCCGGTTGCCCGAGTTGGCCCCGGTAGGCGAGCATGTTGGCGCCGCGCTCCGCCGTGTTGTTACTGCGTGCCAGGCCCCGTAGCAGCGGCATTCCTGCCGCGACCTCGACCGTCACGCCGTCCGGGCGGCTCCTCGCGGGATCATCAACCCGATTCCTCGCCTTCGGGGATTGGCGTGTTGTAGTAGAACGTGATCGTCACGCCTTCGCGCTCGACACCCACCAGGTCCGCGGGCAACGGCTGCAGCGGCGAGGCATTGAGGATGGCGTCTCGCGCCGCAAAGTCCATGGGGGGGTGGGCCGACGGCATCTCGATCGCCAGGCCCGTGACGCGGCCGTCCCTCTCGATGAAGAAGCGGATACGCACCACACCGCCGACCCCGAGTCGTGCGATCTCCGGGATCTCCCAGTGGTACCGAATCTTGCGTAGCATCTCGGCGGCGTAGGGACCCCACTCGTACCACTGGCTGTCGAAGGAGAGCGGACCCACGTCCACCTTCCCTCCCTTACGGCTGGGGACCGAGCCGCCGATTGAGCCCGGGCCGATACCTCCGAGACCGCGCAGTGCTGGCCGGCTTTGTCCTCCGCCCTGGTCGGGCATGCGCAGCGCGTCGGTGCCCGCGTCGGCCACCCTGGTCGCCGGCGTTGGGCTGGTGTTGGTGCCCTCCCCCGGGCCAGTCGTTGCACCCTTGCCCTCGCCTTGCCCCTCCTCGCCCTTTCCGGCAGCCTTCACCGCCTCGGCGCCGGCCGAACCCTGGGCACCCCCTCCGGGCGCCTCCATGCGCAGCTCCGGCGTGTTGCCCTGGGAGCCGGGTCGGTTCGAGGCCGCGCCCTGCCCGCCGTGCGCCCGACGGTCCAGGTCGGAGGCTGGCACGTCGGCGCGGGACGGCCTTTCCTTCTTCTGATTGGGCATGTCCACGAGCTGGAAGAACGGCGGGATGTACTCGCCAAACG
>DAONEV010000484.1:0-1907 GCA_035403265.1 Thermoanaerobaculaceae bacterium
ATGACGCCCGGAGCTGACCCGGCGGCCCACACTTACCTGGTCAGGTTGGACCTTGGCACCGTGGAGGTGCCGACCGGTAGCACCGGTCGCGCCCGCGTGCGCACCGGCGAGCGCCAGGCTGTGCAGTTGCCCAGGTCGGCCGTGCTGTCTCCGGGCGGGCTCACGCTCGTTGTCGTGCGTGATGCCTTGGGCCTGGCACGCACCCGGGCCGTGACCCTGGGCGCCCCGGTCGCCGGCGACAAGGTCGAGGTTCTCTCGGGGCTGCACGGTGGCGAGGAGGTTCTCCTGAACCTCGGTATGCCCCCGGCCGACGGCGCTCGCGTCGAGGAGGTGCAGTCGTGAGTGCCGACACCCCCCGGCTCGACCGCGAGCAGGCGCGGCGCGAGGCGCTCCGCCTCAAGATGACCCGTCGGCCGCTCGGGTTCTCGGGCCGCCTGGCGCGCGCCTTCCTGGAGTCCAAGCTGACGCCCCTGCTGGTGGTCTTCTCGCTGCTACTTGGCGGCTTCGCGGTGCTCATCACGCCCCGCGAAGAGGAGCCGCAGATCAAGGTGCCGATGATCGACGTCTTCCTGGCGATGCCGGGCGCCAGCGCTTCCGAGGTGGAGCGGCGCCTGGTTTCGCCGGTGGAAAAAGCGCTCTCCGAGATCGAGAACAACGAGTACGTCTACTCGACCACCCAGCCTTCCGGAGGCATGGTGATCGTGCGCTTCAAGGTCGGCACGGACCCCGATCAGGCGGCGGTGCGGGTCCACACCAAGCTGGCCGAGCTGCAGTCGAGCCTTCCCCCAGGCGCCATGCCGCCGGTCGTTGTGTCACGGGGCATCGACGACGTGCCGGCGGTCGCCTACACCCTGTGGTCCGCCGACGCGTCGTCGATGCAGCTCCGGCAGGTCGCTGACGAGCTCCAGGTGGAGCTCAAGCGCCATGAGCGCGTGGCGCAGGTGTGGGTCCTGGGCGGACAGCGGCGGGTCGTGCGGGTGACCTTCGACCGCGACCGGCTGGCCGCGCACCAGGTGTCGCTGCTCCAGGCCTACCAGGCCCTCGCAGGGCTCAACTGGCGGCTGCCTGCCGGCTCGTTCACGGCCGATGACCGCGAGGTCCCGGTCGAGGTGGGCTCGCTCTTCCGCTCCGCGGACGAGGTGGGAAGCGCCGTCATCGCCGTCTACGGGGGGCGCCCGGTGTACCTACGCGAGATCGCCACCGTCGCTGACGGCCCGGAGGAGCCCACCCAGTACGTCTGGATGCTGGCCGGAGCCGGTGCGGCCCACAAGGGTCTGCCGCCCGGCGCCGACGCCTCGGCGGTCACCGTGGCGGTGGCCAAAAAGCCCGGCACCAACGCCGTGGCGATGGTTCGTGACCTGGATCGCTGGGTGGAGCGCATGAAGGGGCCGGTCATCCCCTCGAACGTCAGCATCACCAAGACCCGCGACTACGGTTCCACGGCCAACGAGAAGTCCTCCGAGCTCATCTTCCACATGGCGCTCGCCACCCTCTCGGTGGTCCTCCTGATGGCCTTCGCCCTGGGCCGTCGGGAGGCGGTGGTCGTGGCGGTGGCGGTGCCGGCGACCCTGGCCCTCACCCTGGCGTCGTCGTACCTGTTCGGCTACACCCTCAATCGCGTCACGCTCTTCGCCCTCATCTTCGCGATTGGCATCCTCGTCGACGACGCCATCGTGGTGGTGGAGAACATTCACCGCCACTACGAGCTGGGGTGGGGCGAGCCGCGCCAGGCGACGTTCTTCGCCGTCGACGAGGTGGGCAACCCCACCATTCTGGCGACCTTTGCCGTGGTGGGGGCGCTGCTGCCGCTCGCCCTGGTTTCGGGCCTCATGGGACCGTACATGCGGCCGATCCCGATCAACGCCTCGGCGGCCATGATCTTCTCCATGGTGGTTGCGTTCGTGGTG
>DAONEV010000485.1:0-1837 GCA_035403265.1 Thermoanaerobaculaceae bacterium
CGTGGTACACGCCACACTCTCCTCCGACAGCGACGAGAAGAAGACCGGTCCGGCCATCGCTGTCGTCGCGACCGCCGCGACAGCCACCGCCAGCAGCCATGCCCACCTCGTCCGGGGCACCGGAATTCGAGCTCTTCTCATTGTCGACCTCCACTCGGGACCTGTGCGCACACTGCGACCGAGAATGCTGGAGTCGCTGCGTCGTCCCCTTGACTCAGGTGAGTCTACCCCGAAGAGTGGCCCCACTCCCGGCGCGAGCGATCCCTCCTCGCAGGCCGTGAAGAAAACAGGACCCCGTCGTGCACGAAGGCCACCGCTTGGGTGGCCTAGGGTGTTGACCGAATTTGGTGGAGCTGAGGAGGCTCGAACTCCCGACCTCTAGAGTGCGATTCTGGCAAGACCCATGGTCTGACGTGCTTTGAGTGGCATTGAATCCTCCCCGACGGTACGTAAATGCAAGTCAGGACGGAGAATTGCACCCTGTGGAAAACTCCTGAGTGTTTCTGAGGCTATTTGAGCCTTTTTGACTTCGAATCGGCCCTGGGGAGGATTTGGGGGGGATGGGAGCGGCCCTACGATAGCGGCTGATAGTAGCCTGTGCCGCTACTGACCGCTTGACATGGGCGGAGCAACGCGCTAGGCTCACTTCATTCGAGGGGCGGAGCTGTAAACAGCTCCCCTTTTTCGTTTCTGGACATGACGCGTCACGCACGGCACCACGTAGCCGGGCAACCGGCACCACGTGGCGGCCGGAGGTGTGCACGCCCTCCGCCCCCTGTCTCTGGCCACAAGAAAGCCGTACCGCACTGCCGCCCTCGGGCGGCTTTTTTGTTTTGTGGCGCAGCACCGGAGGTGATCGAATGGCGCAACTCATGACCATCAAAGAAACCGCGGCTCGGATGAGCGCTCGTGAAGATCATGTTCGTCAGCTCATCAAGGGCGGCGTTCTCGACGGCGTTGTAGTGCGGCTCGGGCGGCTCGTCCGTGTCAACGCTGACCGGCTGGAACAGTGGATCGACAACGGTGGCGCTGCGCTGCCCGGCGGGTGGCGTCGCGGTACCGAAGCCTCCGGCGGGAAGTGACCCATGCCCCAGACACAACGCGGCCGCGGCACCCCTCCGCGGCCACAGCGACGAAACCCTCGATCCAAGTATGAGTCTATGGTGCTCAAGTTGCAAGTGCGCTGGCAGGACGGCGAGTCTCTGTCCGGTTCCGAGCTGGCGGTACTCGCCCAGGCCGGCGACGACGACGCCTTTGACGAGCTGTTCGCTCGCCAGCACGACGACCTCCAGCGCAGCATCGAGGTGGCCCCGTGACCGCGGCACTGGACTACCTCCGCCGAGGCTGGGCGCCCCTGGTCTACGCTCGGGGGAGCAAGGCACCCAAGGAGAAGGGCTGGCCTGACCGCACCTACACCGAGGCCGAGCTCGAGGCCGCCTGCGCGAAGCCCCACAACGTCGGCATCATTCTTGGCGAGCGGTCGGGTGGGCTCGTGGACATCGACCTGGACACCGGCGAGGCGGTGACGTTGGCCGGCTCGTTCCTGCCCGCCACCGAGGCGATATTCGGCAGGAAGAGCAAGCCGCGGTCGCACTGGTTGTACGTTGCGCGCCCCTGCCCGAAGACCACGGCCTTCAAGGACAGCGACGGCGCAACGCTGCTTGAGATCCGCGCCGATGGTCACCAGACCATGCTTCCGCCGTCCGAGCACCCCTCCGGTGAGCTGGTGACCTGGGACCGCGACGGCGACCCGGCCGCGGTGGGCGCCGAGGCCCTTGTCACGGCGGTCGGAAAGCTCGCGTCGGCGTCTTTGCTGGTGCGTCACTGGCCGGCACCC
>DAONEV010000486.1:0-1836 GCA_035403265.1 Thermoanaerobaculaceae bacterium
CCCCCCTCACGCCGCAGCGCGAGCCGGACATGTCCTACGTCGAGAAGTCCGCGCGCCAGATCAAGGCCTGCCTGCGCCCCGGCCAGCTCGTGATCCTCGAGTCCACGACCTACCCGGGCACGACCGACGAGCTGCTCAAGGGGATCCTGGAAGAGACCGGGTTGCGGAGCGGTGCGGACTTCTTCCTGGCCTTCTCACCCGAGCGTGAGGACCCCGGCCGCAAGGACTTCACCACCACGACGACCCCCAAGGTCGTCGGCGGCGTGGACCAGGCCGCGGGCGATCTGGCTCAGGCGCTCTATGACCTCATCATCGCCACGACTGTCCGTGTCTCGAGCGCCCGCGTCGCCGAGGCCAGTAAGCTCACCGAGAACATCTTCCGCGCCGTCAACATCGCCCTCGTCAACGAGCTGAAGATGATCTACGACCGCATGGGCATCGATGTCTGGGAGGTCCTCGACGCCGCCGAGTCGAAGCCCTTCGGCTTCATGCGCTTCAACCCCGGCCCAGGCTGGGGTGGCCATTGCATTCCTCTCGATCCATTTTACTTAGCGTGGAAGGCCCGCGAGTACGGCGAAGCCCCGAAGTTCATCGAGCTCGCCGGTGACATCAACGTCCAGATGCCTCACTACGTCGTGCAGAAGCTCCTCCTCGCCCTCAACGACCGCGGCAAGTCGCTCAAGGGCAGCAAGGTCCTGATCCTCGGCATCGCCTACAAGAAGGACATTGACGACCCGCGCGAGAGCCCGGCGTTCGAGATCATCGAGCTGCTCCTCAAGCTCGGCGCCGAGGTCACCTACCACGACCCGCACATCCCGGTGGCGCCCCGGATGCGCACATGGCCGCACCTGCCGCCCATGCAGTCGCAGCCGCTCACGTCGGACACCTTGCGCCAGGCCGACGCCGTCCTGATCGTCACCGACCACACCGCCGTCGACTACCGCCAGATCGAGGAGCACGCCCAGCTGATTGTCGACGCCCGCGGCGTCTACCGCGGCAGCAGCACGAAAGCCGTCCAGGCATGATGCTGGACGTGCGAGCGGCCGCCCAGTGGTCGCCGGGGTGGGTGGGTAATCCGGGAGCAGCCTTGCGCTCGCACCCGTGCTCAGGACATCCAATAGGCTGAGAACTGGCTCTGATGTCCTCCGATTCCTCCCTTGCCCCCGAAACCCAGTGGGTCCTGGCCCGGGCCTTCCTTCCGCCCGACAGCTCGATCGACCTCCCTCCTGACCTGGGCGCGATCTGGCCCGAAGCGACCCGTCTCCGCATGGCCCCGCGAATCGCGTCGCGCTGCGGTGCGGCCCGCCTCGCAAGAGAGCTTGGCAACCAGCAGGCCCAGTTGTTTGCCACGGCGTCTCGGCGCGCCGCAGTGGATGCGATGCGGGTCGCCGCCCAGTTGCGGTATCTGGCAAGAACGGCTGACAGGCTGGGGCTTAGGTTTGCGGTCCTGAAGGGAGCGGCTTTTCATGAAGCGCACCTGTGCCTTCCGGGTGCGCGACCCCTTGCCGACTGCGACATTCTCTGCCCTCGCCGCGACGCGGTGAGGCTGTTCGAAGCCTTGCTTGACGACGGTTGGATCCAGGAGGTTGGCTGGAGGACCGACTACCACCTGCCGCCGCTCCACAAGGACGGTGCCCTCCCACTGGAGATACACGACGCCATCCCCTTGGTGGTCACCAAGGGCCGTTTGTGGGCCACCTACGAGGATCTCGAGCAATGCAAGTCCCTGGACGTGACCCCGGGCGCTGGGGCACTCGTCTCCGTGGAGTTTCTGAGAGCGCACGCTATCGCCCACGCGGTGGCACAACCCGAGAGGATGACCGCACGCACAATCGC
>DAONEV010000487.1:0-1763 GCA_035403265.1 Thermoanaerobaculaceae bacterium
GGTTGGCGGTGCTTCTGGCCTGGGGCGCCGTGCTCGGGAGCCTGCTCCAGCTTGGGGTACAACTGCCTGGTGCGCTTCGCCTGGCCGGCCGCTACCGGGCTGGCCTCGGGATGCGTTCGGCGCATGTCCGCACCGTGCTGCGCAACTTCCTCCCGTCCGTCACCGCGCGTGGCGTCAACCAGGTGGCGGCCTACGTGGACCAGATCATCGCCAGCTTCCTGCCGGCCGGCGCGGTGGCGGCGCTGTCCTACGTGCAGACGCTTTACATCCTGCCGGTCTCGGTTTTTGGCATGGCCAACGCCAACGCGGAGCTGCCCGAGATGTCGACGGAGGCGGACGGCACCGCCGAGGGCGCACGGCTGGGGCGCGAACGACTGGTCGCCGGGCTGCGGCGGGTCGCGGCGTTCGTGATCCCGTCCGTGGTGGCGTTCATCGCGCTGGGGGACAGCATCGTCGCCCTGATCTTCCAGACCGGGCGCTTCGGCCGCGACGATGTGCGCTACGTGTGGGTGGTTCTGGCCGCCTCGGCGGTCGGACTGCTGGCGGCGACGCTGGGGCGGCTCTACGCCTCGGTGTTCTGGGCCCGGCACGACACTCGCACGCCCCTGCGCTTCGCCCTCGTGCGGGTGGCGTTGGGCGCCGGTCTCGGCTGGGTGCTGGCGTTCCACGCCCCGCGCTGGCTCGGACTCTCGGCCGGGATAGGCCTTGCCGGCCTGACGCTGGCGGCGAGCGTCGCAGGGTGGGTCGAGCAACGGTTGCTCCAGCACGCCGCGGCCCGCCACCTGGGGAAGGTCGGGCTGCCTCTTGACTTTGCCCTGCGGTGCTGGGGCGCGGCGATTGGGGCCGCGTTGCCGGCGTTCGCCCTCAAGCTCGTGCTGCCGGCGCTCCATCCGGCGTTGGCTGGCTCGCTGGTCTGTGCCGTGTTCGGCGCCGGCTACCTCGGCCTCGCGTTGCTCCTCAGGGTGGATGAAGCCATTGCGCCTCTGGTTTCACTGCGTCGCCGCCTGACTCGGTAGGCCCGATCATGGGTCCCGGGTCATGCTATCTTCCTCTTTCGGAGGGTTGCGGTGATCACCTTCTACTCCACGAACGGGAAAAGCCCTGAGGTCGGCCTGGGAACGGCACTCCTGCAGGGGCAGGCACCTGACAAGGGCCTCTACATGCCGCGCCCGCTGCCACAGCTCTCGGAGGAACTGCTGCGGCGCGCCCGCGACCTGTCCTACCCCGAGCTGGCGGCGGAGGTGCTCTGGCCCTACGTCGAGGGTACGTTTTCGCGGGCCGTGCTGGACGACTTGTGTGCTGACGCCTACACCTACGAAGTGCCGCTCGATCCGGTCACGGGCCTGGCCTGGGTGATGCGCCTGGACCGGGGTCCGACGGCATCCTTCAAGGACTTCGCGGCGCGATTCATGGGACGGGCGCTGGGTCGACTGGTCCGGGAGCAGGGGAGGGAGTTGCTCATCCTCACCGCCACGTCCGGGGACACCGGGTCAGCGGTGGCTTCTGCGTTCCTCGGCGTGCCCGGAATCCGCGTGCTCATACTCTTTCCGGTCCGCGAGGTCTCGGAGCGTCAGCGCAAGCAGATGACGACCCTCGGCCAGAACGTCACGACCTTCGCGCTTGACGGCAAGTTCGATGATTGCCAGGCGCTGGTGAAGCGCGCCTTTGCCGATCCGGACCTGCGATCGCTCAACCTCTCGTCGGCCAACTCCATCAACATCGGGCGCCTCCTGCCGCAATCGGTGTACTACGTATGGGCGGCG
>DAONEV010000488.1:0-1729 GCA_035403265.1 Thermoanaerobaculaceae bacterium
CAAGGAAGCCGTGCTGCCCTTCAACCGCTTCCCGGGCTGCGACGCGCTGCTCACCCCCGAGATGCATTCGACCGGCGAGGTGATGGGCATCGACTCCGACCCCGGCATGGCCTACATCAAGAGCCAGCTCGGCGCGGGCAACCCCCTGCCGATGGCCGGAAACGTTTTCCTCAGCGTGGCCGACCACGACAAGCCCGACACGATTGCGATGGCCCGCGAGCTGATCGCCCTCGGCTACTCGATCTACGCCACGCGCGGCACGGCCACCGCGCTGCGCGAGGCGGGCATCAAGGCGCGCGCGGTCTTCCGCATCTCCGAGGGACGCCCCAACGTCCTCGATCTGATCCTCGACAGCGAGGTGCAGTGGATCGTCAACGTGCCCAGCGGCGCGAAGCCCGCCCAGGACGAGGTGATCATGCGCACCGAGGCGATCCGCCGCGGCATGCCCATCACCACCACTGTCCGCGGACTCCAGTCCGCCGTGGACGGCATCAAGCGCCTCCGCGAGCTCAAGCGGTTCGAAGTGCTCTCGCTTCAGGAATACAACCGCAAAGCCAGCCACAAGCACGCGTGAGGCGTCCACCCCGAACCCTGAACCCCGAACCCTGAACCTTCTTATGTACAACTGGAAACAGCAGCGCGAAAAGAACGCCTTCCTGGCTCTGGCCGACGGCACGGTCTATCCGGCCTGGTCGTTCGGCGCCCCCGTCGACCGCTTGGGCGAAGTTGTGTTCAACACCGGCACGCCCGGTTACGAGGAAATCCTGACCGACCCTTCCTACGCCGGCCAGATCGTCACGCTCACGGCCCCGGAAATCGGCAACACCGGCTTCAACGCGCCCGACTTCGAGTCCGCGCACATCCACGCCGAAGGCCTCATCGTCCACCACTACACGGAGCCGAGCAACTGGCGCTCCGAGCGCTCGCTCGCCGAAACGCTGATCAAGGCCGGCGTGCCCGGCCTCGCGGGCATCGATACGCGCGCCCTCACCATCCAGCTCCGCAACAAGGGCACGCCCAAGGGCTACCTCTGCGCCACCGGCGCCATCACCGCCGAGGAGGGCGTGAAGCGCGCACAGCAATGGGAAGGCCTCGACGGGCAGGACTACGCCTTCAAAGTCTCGACCAAGAAGCCCTACGTCTTCGACCCCGACGACACCATGTCCGTCACCTGGGGCATTGCCGAGGAGCCGCTTCCCGACGCGGAGATCCCCGTCGTGGCCTACGATTTCGGCATCAAGTTCAACATCCTGCGCCGCCTGCGCCAGCAGGGCATGCGAGTCACGGTCGTGCCCGCCAAGACGCCGGCCGCCGAGGTGCTCGCCCTGAAGCCCGCGGGCGTTTTTCTCTCCAACGGGCCGGCCGACCCGGCCGCGCTCGGCTACGCCATTGAGAACATCCGCGCGCTGATCGGCAAGGTCCCGATGATGGGCATCTGCCTCGGCCACCAGCTGCTCGGCTGGGGCTTCGGCGGCCGCACCTGCCGCCTGAAGTTCGGCCACCACGGCTGCAACCACCCCGTGCAGGAGCTGGCCTCCGGCAAGGTCGAGATCACCTCGCAGAACCACAACTTCATGGTCGACATGGCGTCGCTGGACCAAGCGGTCGTCGAGGTCACCCACATCAACCTCAACGACAACACCGTCGAGGGCATGCGCCACAAGAAGGAGCCGGTCTTCTCGGTGCAGTACCACCCCGAAGCCGCCCCCGGCCCCCACGACTCGCGCTA
>DAONEV010000489.1:0-1709 GCA_035403265.1 Thermoanaerobaculaceae bacterium
AGCCGGGGCCGGCCGACTCGTCATCGACGCGGGTGGCGACGATCTGGGAGCGAGGGTCCTGGGGGCGATTGCCGGCCTGACCGATCCGTCGCACACCGATGTGCTGTTCGTCGTCAACGGTCGCCGGCCGTTCGCCGAGACTCCCGATGAGGTGGCGACCATGCTGCGTGAGATCGAGGTTGCGTCCCGGCTGAAGATCACAGGCCTGGTTGCCAACACTCACCTCATGGAGGAGACAAGTCCCGATGTGGTGCGCGAGGGTGTCGAGTTGGCCCTGAGGCTTGCCGAGCTGACCGGCATTTCCTTGCGTTTCTGTGCCGTCCTGGCCCGGGTTGCGGCTTCCCCCGAGCTGGATGATGTACGTGCCATCTGTCCGATCCTGCCGCTGGAGCGACGCATCGTGGCGCCGTTCGCGGTGAAAGTGCGGCTCCCCGTGCCCCACAACGGCGCGGCGGTGGTGTGAAGAAAGGAGCGACGAGTGCCAACCCCCATCATCACGAGAGATCTCTGTAAGGGCTGCGAGCTATGCGTCCACGCTTGCCCCGAGGGCGTCCTCGAGATGTCCACGGAGATCAATGCTAAGGGCTATTTCTTCCCGACCGTGGCCCACCCGGAGAAGTGCACGGGTTGCCGTTTCTGCCTGCTCGTGTGTCCCGACACGGCGGTGCAGGTCGAGGCCAAGGGCAAGACCACGGTTCGAACCGGGGCCCTGACCCAGAAGCCATTCCACTACTGCCCCGGCTGCACCCACGGTGTGATCCACCGGCTGGTTGCCGAGTCGATCGAGGAGCTGGGCATCCGCGAGCGGACGGTGGGCGTGGCGCCGGTGGGCTGCTCGGTTCTGGCCTACGACTACTTCAACTGCGACATGAGCGAGGCCTCGCACGGACGTGCCATGGCGGTGGCGACGGGCATCAAGCGCGCGCGTCCGGACCTGTTCGTGTTCACCTACCAGGGCGACGGCGACCTCGCCTCCATCGGCATGGCCGAGACGGTGCACGCCGCCAACCGGGGTGAGAAGATCACCGTGATCTTCGTCAACAACGCCATCTACGGGATGACGGGCGGGCAGATGGCCCCGACGACGCTCCCGGGTCAGGTGACCTCGACGTCTCCGCTGGGCCGCGATGTCAACCACTGCGGGTGGCCGATCCGGATGGTCGAGCTGCTGCAGACGCTCAAGACGCCGGCTTACCTGTCGCGCGTCTCGGTCCATGACCCGAAGAGCATCCTGGCCGCCAAGCGAGCCATCCGCAAGGCATTCAAGTACCAGATCGATGGGGTGTGCTTCTCGCTCGTCGAAGTGGTCTCTACCTGCCCGACCGGCTGGGGGCAGCAGCCCCACGAGGCCTGCGGGTGGCTCGAGCAGAACATGATCCCGTACTACCCCCTCGGCGAGGTCAAGACGCCCGAGGCGGCGGCCTGAGGCGGGGAGGCAAGCATGTACAGCGAGATCATTTTGGCCGGGTTCGGCGGCCAGGGCGTGCTCCTGATCGGCAAGATGCTGGCGTACGCCGGCATGAAGGCCGGGAACGAGGTCACCTGGATGCCCGCGTACGGTCCCGAGATGCGTGGCGGGACATGCAACTGCACCGTGGTCCTTTCGGACAAGCCAATCGGCTCCCCGATCACCCGTAGCCCCCACGCCCTCATCGTGCTCAACCTTCCGTCCCTCGACAAGTTCGAAGCGTCGGTGCGTCCGGGTGGTG
>DAONEV010000490.1:0-1689 GCA_035403265.1 Thermoanaerobaculaceae bacterium
GGCTGGCGCTGGATACGGGGATGCGGTGGGGCGAGCTGGCGAGGGTGCAGAGCAGCGACGTCCAGGGAGGCTGGCTGGTGGTTCACCACACCAAGAGCGGCAAGGTGCGGAGGATTCCGCTGTCCGACGAGCTGAAGGCCGAGCTGCAAGGCCGGGTGGGCAAGCTGGTGCCGTTCGGGGAGAAGTCCAACGGTGCCTTCAACCGGATGGCCAAGCGGCTGGCGGGCTTCCCGTTCCACGCCCACCAGATGCGGCACACCTTCGCTTGCGAGTGGCTGGCGAGGGGTGGTAGTCTGGCCGCCCTGCAAGCCGTCATGGGACACTCCTCGATCGTCACAACGTTGCGGTACGCGAGGCTATCGGACGAGCACGTCCGGGCGGAGGCAGAGCGGATTGGCGGACGTTCGGTAGCAGATTCGGTAGCACCCCGGTTTTTCAGCGACTCTCAGGAATGCCGCAACACAGCAGCGGCCAGGTAGTTGGAGGGATGGCCGAGTGGTTGAAGGCGGCGGTCTTGAAAACCGCTGAGCGAAAGCTCCGTGGGTTCGAATCCTACTCCCTCCGCCAGATCGTCTGGAGAGGTGGCCGAGCGGTCGAAGGCAGCCGCCTGCTAAGCGGTTGATCGGGTAAAACCGGTCCGGAGGTTCGAATCCTCTCCTCTCCGCCAGTACCGGGTCCAAAGCAGCACGCGCGCCCTTAGCTCAATTGGATAGAGCATCTGACTACGGATCAGAAGGTTGGGGGTTCAAATCCTCCAGGGCGCGCCATCCCACCTGTGGGCCTGAGGGAATCGCCATGAGTCGCCGTGTCGGTTTCGTTGCGCTCGCGCTGCTCCTGCTCGTCCTCTCCCTGCCCGCCGCCGCCCTGGCCAAGCCCAAGGACAATCGCGGCGACACCTTCACCGGCGTGGCCGACTTCGCCGCCTACGGCGTCAAGAGCATCGCCATCCTGCCGGTGATGAGCTATGACCGGAACGCCAAGGCCGAGCAGATGGTCACGGGCCAGCTCGGCTTGATGCTCAAGGAGGTCGCCTTCCGCTGGGTCTCGGCGCCGACCGGCAAGGTCATGCTCGCCTCGGCGCTGGGCGACTCGGGCCTGAAGCGCGTCACTGGCGAGGTGCTCGCGAAGGGCGGCCTCGACTCGCTGAGCGCGCCGCTGGTCTGCGCGAAGCTGCGCACCGACGCGGTGCTGTGCGTGCGCATCGAGCAGTGGGAGCAGCAGCAGATCCTCTGGAACCAGTCGGGGCGTCCCAACACCACGATCCGGCTGAGCGCCGCGTTGGTGGACTCGACCGGCGTGCGGCTGTGGGGCGTGAGCAGCAGCGAGACGGCCGAGGGGCCGTACAACGACCCGTCCACCAGCCCGATCGGCATGAGCGCCACCAGCCTCGAGCCCAAGCCGATCACCGGTCAGGGCGGTCCACCCGAATACGGCGAGGTGCTCGAGCACATCCTGCTGCGCTGGGCGCCGCGGTTCCCGGCCCCGACGCCGGCCGCGCCGGCGCAGTAGCGCGGGGGCGCGCCCGTGTTCGTCCGCGATGACGAGGAGGGCATCCGCGCGGCGCTGCGCGACGCCCGCGCGGCGGCGGCCGACGACGAGGTCCCGGTCGGCTGCGTCATCGTCCACGACGGGATGATCATCGGCCGCGGCCACAACCAGACCGAGACGCTGCAGGACGCCACCGCCCAC
>DAONEV010000491.1:0-1657 GCA_035403265.1 Thermoanaerobaculaceae bacterium
CAGCCGCCGCGGATCTCGGTGTTGTTGCAGAGGGTCCGCCCGGTGGTATTGACCGTGTTGAGGTACTCCAGGACGTGCTCACACGTCTCACCCAGCTCCGGCGTCGCCTTGCAGACACCGTTGTAGTCCTGGTTGGTGAGGCAGCACGACCTGACTCTGGCCTGCGCCGGAGCACCGGCGAGCACGACCACACCCACCGCCACGAGCGCCAGCACCAGCCCTGAAAGCCGCATCTTGTTGACCGAACCCATGCCGTTCTCCTGTCCCCGAGCTCCCGGGACCTTCACGCCCGCGGTCGCCCGATCGCCGCCGCCGCACCGCTGATCCCAGCGGGGGGCCGGCGGTCCCCGTCATCGCTTGGTGTACGGCCCAGCGCCCCGACCCGTTTGGGGCGGCGTACCGCCGCGGCACGGCCGGCCTCGCGGCCGGCCCCCGTCGAGAGGGGGAATGGCATGCCCTTTGCTAAAGTTAACCGCCTGCGGTCGGGGCCACGTCGGCTGTTTCCGCCAGCCGGGAGAGGTGAGCACATGGATTGGTCGTTGCTTCTGATCGCTGTCACGATGGTGGGCGCGATGAGCGGCGCCTCGTCGACGCCGGCCCTGGCGGTCACTCCAGGCGACATGCCGTCCCCGACCATGGACGTCGAGGCGGGCCGCGCACTGGTCGAGTCCTCTACCGACCGGCCGGGCCTCGTGGTGCTTGACGTGCGCACGGCAGCAGAGTTCGCGGCCGGGCACCTGCCCGGGGCTGTCAACCTCGACCTCAGGCTGGCGGAGTTCGAGGCCAGGTTGGCACACCTCGACCGCGCCACGGCCTACCTGGTCTACTGCCGGACGCAGAACCGCTCGCGCCAGGTCGCGGAAAAGATGCGCCGGCTCGGGTTCGAGCGGGTCACGATCATGGCGGGGGGGTTCTCCGAGTGGTCCCGCCGCGGCTTCCCGGTCGAGGTCCCCGCACCCAGGTAGCGACAACGAGGAGGCATCTGTGACGATTCGCCTGACACGACTCTTCCCATTCGCAGCCTGGCTGGCCGGGGCCAGCCTGGCCGCCGCCCCGATCCCCGTGCTCGTCGAGCTCTGGGCCCCGTCCACGGTCGAGATCCTGCAGCAGCACGGCCAGGTCTCACGCGCCGAGCTCGCCGCTCAGGCCGTGACGCTGCGCGCTGGAGGCGCGCGCGTCCAACGGGAGCAGGACGACTTCGTGGCGGCGATGCGCCGCTCGGGCCTGGCTGCCGAGGAGCTGTACCGCAGCCGGCACACAATCAACGGGGTCGCCATCGTGGCCGAGGAGAGCCGCCTCGCTGCCTTGCGCGCGATGCCGGGCGTCAGGTCGGTGCGGCGTCTGGTGCCGAAGCGGCTGCTCAACAGCTCGTCTGTACCCTTCGTCGGCGCGCCGGCGGCCTGGGATCCCCAGGGGCTGGCCGCCACGGGCACTGGCGTGCGCGTCGGCATCATCGACACCGGCGTGGACTACATCCACACGGACCTCGGCGGTACCGGCTCGTACTCAGGCCAGCACTTCGACGACTCGAGTGTCCCGTGGACCACCAAGGTCGTCGGCGGCTGGGACTTCGTGGGCGACAACTACACCGGCACCAACACCCCGCGCCCCGACGGCGATCCGATGGACTGCAACGGTCACGGCAGCCACGTCGCCG
>DAONEV010000492.1:0-1271 GCA_035403265.1 Thermoanaerobaculaceae bacterium
CGGCCCTCGTGTTCGCCGGAGTGCCGCCCATCGCCGCCAACGCGACGAGCGCGGTCGCCCTGTGCCCGGGCTACCTGGGCAGCGCCGCCGGATTCCGCGTCGAGCTCGGGTCCCAGCCGAGTTCGAGGCTGGTCCGCGAAGGCCTCGTGTGCGCGCTGGGCGGAACGACCGGGGCGCTGTGGCTGCTCGCGACGCCGGTCCGGATGTTCTCCCACCTGGTGCCGTGGCTGCTCCTGTTCGCCACGGGCCTCTTCGCCCTTGGACCGCGCCTGTCCCGCCCCGCGGCCGCCCCGACCTGCCGCCGCTCCTTCGCGCAGCTCGCCGGACTCTTCGCGGTCTCGGTGTACGGGGGCTACTTCAACGGAGGCCTCGGCATCCTGCTGATGGCGCTCTACGCGCTTGCCGGCATCCCGCAGATCCATGTGGCCAACGCGCTCAAGAACTATCATTCGCTGGTGCTGTCGCTCCTCTCGGTGGGCACCTTCGCGCTGGCGGGCATCGTGCGGTGGCTTCCCGCCCTGGTGATGATGGCGGCGGCCATCGCCGGGGGATTCCTCGGCGCGAGGCTGGCCCGCCGGCTGCCCGGAGGCTGGGTGCGCGGGCTGGTCGTCGCCGCCGGCCTGGGCATGGCCGCGGTCTTCTTCAGGAACTAGGAGGTCCCCCTTGAGCGATCGAGTCCTGCCTCTCGGCGATCCCCGGCTTCGCGCCGTCTGCGAACCCGTGGGCGATGTCTCGGATGCGGCGTTCCGGCAGGAAAGCCGGCGCCTCAAGGCGGCCCTCGACGCCTTCCGCGCGGAACACGGCTTCGGCCGGGGCATCGCCGCGCCCCAGATCGGGATCCCCAGGCGCTTCGTCGCCGTCAACCTCGGTCACGGCACCCGCTGCCTGGTGAACCCCGTGATCACCTGGCGCAGCCCGGAGACGTTCACGCTCTGGGACGACTGCATGTGCTTCCCCGACCTCCTGGTGAAGGTCCGGAGGCACGCCTCCGTCTCCCTGTCCTTCCTGGACGAGGAGGGAAGCCCCCAGGCCTGGGAGTTCCTGGGACGGGCGCCCTCCGAGCTCCTCCAGCACGAGCTGGACCACCTGGACGGCGTGCTGGCCACGGACCTCGCCCTGGACATCCGCAGCCTCGTCTACCGCACCGCCTTCGACGCGGACCCCGCCTACTTCCAGGCCCAGGTGGACTACGTCATCCAGCCCACGACCTGACCCCGCGGACCAAGTTCCTTTCATTTTTTTGTTCTTCTATTTTTCTTGTTCTTTGATCC